>JAIKVQ010000078.1 GCA_024685565.1 Bacillota bacterium | reverse complement strand
TCGAGTATCGGCATAAGCTCGGCAGTCTTTCCGCCACGCGAGGCAAAGAGCATAACATCGTCCTTTTTTAAGTACCCACTTCCACCATGAACGGCTTCTGCGGGTGATATGAACCTTGCAGGACGCTCACAACAGCACATTAAGTGTGCAAAGTGCTGACAGGCAATACCTGAATGTCCACAACCTGATGTGCCTATCCTTTCAGCATTTTTTAAAAGCATTACTGCTTTTGAAAACGCTTTCTCATCAAAATATTCCTTTGCTTTTTTTATACATTCTGCTTCTACATCGTAAGTAGAATGTGCTGCGGAAATTGAATTTTTATTAATCAAACTTACTCCCTCTCCATCTATGCTTTAGTCAGCTTATTGTGTTTAGAAAATTATATGTTACTTTTCTATTCAAATTTTAAGGAAAAAATTTTTGAATCCCTCATTTTAAATCTCAAACGGATTGGAATTCCCGAATACTCCGAAAAATCAGTCCCATCATCAAACGATACTTTTCTATCAATCGTATCTCCGTATATTTCAAAGCTTGACTTATTTGACAGTTCATTTCCATTCTCATCAAGAACATCCACATAGATATAGCCGTAAGCAGATGTCAAAAAGTTGATATGCAATTCAGAGCCCTCAAAAATAAAAGGTTTTGTAATAAGTAGCTTTTCATCTTCATCTGCCATATAGCACGCAAACCCATCTTTTCGTATTTCATAACGATTTATCGGCTTTGGATATCCTTCGCTTCTGTGGCGATCCTTCGTATACATATAGTATGTTTCACGCCCTGAATCAATAAGCCCATACGCAGGATAGCAATCTCCGTAAACCCAGTTATGCTCGTTTTCATAACCGGGCCGCATAAATGCCTGATTATATCTATGCCAATTTTCTCCGTCCCTTGAAAACATAAATATAGCATCTGTAACCGCGAGGCCACCTCTTGTCTCCGTTGTTTCAATTAGATGTTTTTTTAACTTTGAACTCGCAAGCTGTTCTGTATTCTGTGTCCATTTTTTTCTTTCACAATAGCGTGTGGGAAATCCTATAAGAATGTGTGGAGCCCGTTCATACGGAATTACATTGTTTGTATAAAGAGGATCATCTCTTTTATCGTCAAATTTGATTTTTATCTGTTTTGTCCAATTTCTGAAATCTTCTGAATACATAACGCGCACATCTCTTATATTATTATTATCCCATTCTTTCGCATCTTCGCCGCTTTGAGTATGAAAATGCCTATAATAACACGCATATCTGCCATCCTTCCAGTGAACTGTGTTAAGGGAGTCAAAATGGCCGTCAGTAGCTATACAATGTGAGCGCCTAAAGTGATACCCGTCACGAGAAAAATAGCACCAAAGCTCTACTACTCGCTTGCCCGGTTCTTTCTCATAGTTTAGTGGTGCTACGGCTTTATATTTTTCATCATCGGGACATTTTGGATTTTCATCATAAAACACAAAAGGTGTATCTGAATCATCAAGACAAACATTATTGATTTCAAGTTCCTCATGCGGATAAATATTAAGTGAGGGTCGCCTCCAGATTATTCCGTCATCGCTTTCGATCACGGCAAGATAACAGCTTGCGCTTAAATCTTCTCTCATCGTCCACACGGTATAATACATTTTATAGCCATTTTTATCCTTCAATATGCAAGGATAACTCGCTAATTTAAGTTCCTTCCCTTTGTCAAGCCAAAAACATGTTTCCTTAAAAATGGGTTCCATTAATCTGCTGAATGCCGTTGTTTTTTCTTCATCTACCAAATATGAATCCCAAAACATTTCTCGTCTTTTTCCTAAATATATCATTTTATAATTCTTCTCTCTTTTTGTTTTTATCCGCTCAACAAAATTCAGAGTGTCTTATTTATCACTCTGAATTTTGTTATAATTCTTTATTCTTCTATAAGCTGAGAAAACGGTTCCGATTTTGCTATATTAGTATTTTCCTGCCAAACAAAGATTTTATACACACAATCTTGCGTCTTTGCTTCTGCCGGAATTATGTTCTCAACTTCAACGGATTCAGTCGAACCTGCGCTTAATGAAATTGTTGTTTGTGCAAATGAGAGAACTTCACTTTCATCCTCTTCGTATAATACGGCATATATTACGCAATCAACATCCTTAAACTCTCTTAAGTCAAAGTTTGCAACTATTTTAGTATCAACATCGGTCATATTTGAAACCGTGTTACCTGCCGCATTTGTCAATACAACATTTTTGACTGCCGCGCCTGCCCATGTTACAAAATCAATTTCCTGTATATAGAATGAGAGTTTTCCGGTTGCCGCATCTGTGCATTGGAATTTTATTCCATTTACATTTGCTGCTCTTGTCATCTCACTATCGCCAATAATGTCTGATAGCTTTACATAGATTATTTGCCATTCATTCTCTTCAACACTGAACGCTCTATACCCATGTACCATTCCTGTCGAAGTTTCTAATCTGAATCTCATTGCATCACTTGTCAGTTCTTGGTCTGTATCTACATATATAGCAAATCTCACATATCCCGTACCTACTATATCTCTTATGTCATAGGTATTTAAGTTATCAAACAATGGCAAATCCAGTGCTGTATTATTAAGTGCCTGCATATCATACTTTACACTTTTTCCGCCGATTATTGCGTTTTCGGTTGTAAAGCTTCCCACATCAGCACTGATGGCGTTATTCCATGTTCCAAACTGATATTGCCAATTAAGTGTCTCTTGCTGATTATTTGCATTTGTGTAAAGTGAGCTTACTACCGAGTATTCAGAATTAAATTCCTGATAATACTTTTTGGGAGAGGTTGCAAGTATATTATTGCTGCTGTCAACATCAGAAATGGTGTAATTCACTATTCCGTCTACTGCGGTCGTATCGGTATAGCTCGTTGCCGGTGCAGATACTTCCGCTATCTTTACGCCATTTCTGTTTATGTAATATTTGTTTGTTCCCGACAATATTCCTTCATACCATGTCAAATCAACACCGGTAGCGCCTTTTACTACAGAAATAAGCTCAGAAGAGACAGGTATCGCAAAGCCTATATGTTGAACATATATACTGTAAGCCTCTGTAATTGTTGTTCCACACATAAACCTTACGCCCTTTACAGCAGACAAGGAACCTGTTATGCCCATATCAGAAAGCTTAATCGTTATTTTTTGCCATTTATTCGGTTCTATAGCAAACTGCTTGTAGCCTGTAACTCCTCCGCTTGAGCTATATACAGCGACGCTCATATCCCCGCTTCCTATTGTTTGATTTGTATCGATATACATATCGAAGGACAGGTAGCCGTAAGATGACATTGAACTTATATCTAATGAGCGTGAATCATTAAATTGTATCGGTAGTTGTATATTTGCTGTATTTGTACCGGTATAAGTATTTTTAAGAGCGAGCATATCGTATTTTACGCTACTGCCTTGACCTGCATTCCGTTCAGCCGAAAAACTACCTACATCTGCGTTAACAGAATTTGACCA
>JAIKVQ010000100.1 GCA_024685565.1 Bacillota bacterium | reverse complement strand
CATACTTATATGTCCCGTCCGAAAGGGAAAGTTTAATCAGTCCCAGCTCTTTTATGTCCCTCGAAACTGTCGCCTGTGTGACTAAAAAGCCTGCCGACTTCAACCTATCTGTAAGTTCCTCCTGTGTTTTTATGTCCCTTTCGGATATTATTTTCAAAATTTGCTGCTGTCTTTTTTGTTTCATATCTATCTTCCTTTTTATAATTTCGCCATCATAGTATAATAAAATGACTGTCTTCCGAGCTTTACTATCTTAAAAACATATTCTGAACATTTTACCGTCACCTTGTCGCCTGCTTTTACAATGCATTTATCCTCACCGTCCACCGTGACTGTTGCACAGCCGTCACCGTCTTTAAAAAGTTCTGTATTTATAACCTTATCCGCGGATAAAAGCATAGGCCTTGCAGATAACATATGTGCACAAATCGGGGTTGCAATAAAGAGCTTCATTTGCGGGTCTGCAACAGGACCGCCTGCCGAAAGCGAATAACCCGTCGAGCCTGTAGGGGTTGAAATAATAAGTCCGTCCGCGATATATTCGCTGACCTTTTCTCCGCCTGCGTAAAGCCCGAGTGATATCATCTCCGCGTTTTGCTTTGATATTACGCAATCGTTGAGCGCCAGAAATCTGTAAGAGTTTCCGTCGCCGTTTTCTACCTCAATTTCCATCATCATACGGTTTTCTATTTCAAAGTCACCCGCTAAAAGCCTGTCGCAAGCTGCTTTCATATCGTCCGCTTCCACCTCGGTCATAAACCCGACCTTTCCAAGATTTATGCCCATAACAGGGATTTCTCCGCGTCCGCAGGGTTCTGCCGCCTGAAGAATTGTACCGTCACCGCCCAAGATAATAACGGCATCCAGTCCGTCATATAAATCCTCATCACAAAATAAGGCGTTAATTCCTGAGCTTTCATCGCTTTTCGGCATAACAATTTCTGCCCTTCCCGATAAAATTTTTATTAACTCCTTTGTATACCTGTAATCTTTATCCTTCGTATGATTTGGAATTACGGCAATCTTTTTCAACTTCTATCCCCCGCATTTTTGTATATTTATACACATTATACATTGTTAATTTCTGAATTGCAAGTAGTTTCAAGTTTTTTTTGACATATATGGCTTTTTTTGATAAAATATTGGTAAAATTCATCTTACTACGGAGATTTGATATGATAAAACTTTGCATTTTTGACCTTGACGGAACGATTTTGGATACCCTTTCCGCTATTGCATACTTTGGAAACAACGCGCTTGTAAAGTGCGGGTTCCCTGCAATAGACGAAGCGCATTACAAATACTTTGCAGGCGACGGACGCATCATTCTTGTACATCGTATGCTTGAGTTTCTGGGTGCGGATACTCCTGAAAATTATAAAAAAGTCAGCGAGCTGTATGATTTTGAGTACGAAAAAGCACCGAATTTTAAAACCTCCCCATTTGACGGCATAGGGAGTCTTTTGTCGGAATTAAAAAGCAGAGGCATTAAAACTGCAGTCCTTTCAAATAAGCCCGATAATGTGGCACAGGACGCTGTAAAGATATTTTTTGGCGACAGCTTTGACTTTGTGCAGGGCGCTGTTAATAATGTGCGTTCAAAGCCTGAGCCTTTTGAAGCATTGAAAATCTGCAATAAATTCGGTATCGTCCCAAGCGAAACGCTTTTTATCGGCGATACGAATGTTGACATACTAACTGGTAAAAATGCAAAAATGCACGCTTGCGGTGTGCTATGGGGATTTCGCAGTGAGCAGGAATTTTTAGATTGCGGTGCAGAGTTTATCGTTTCAAATCCGATGGAAATAGTTTCAATAATTCAAAATCAAATGTGAGAAAATCAAAGAATTTTAGAGAATATAAAAGAAAATGAAAGAAATTGTTTTGTAGATTTATTTTTTTTGGTAAAGGTATTGACTTTATTTTCACCGTGTAGTAAAATACACTCCGTTAGTTTATTTAAGTAATAAACATAAGTTTTAATCGTTTTATAAGGAGGTAAAAATCAATGAGTAGCTATATGGCAAAACCTGAAGAAATCAAAAGAAAATGGTATATCATTGATGCTGCAAA
>JAIKVQ010000051.1 GCA_024685565.1 Bacillota bacterium | reverse complement strand
ACTTGCCGTCAGTTCCTTAAGTTCGGTAATTCCTATATTCTCTTTCGCGCTTACATATATTTCATTTTTTCCTGCTTTCGGTATCTCTTTGAGCAAGTCCGCCTTGTTATAAGCGATTATATACGGTATATTTTTATCTTTTATTATATTCAACAGCTCATTGTCAGGCTCTTGCAATCCTTTTTTAGCATCTACCGTAACAATTGCTATATCCGCCTTATCCAAAACATGCATTGTCTTTTCAACGCGCAGTTTCCCAAGCTCACCCGTATCGTCATATCCCGCTGTATCCACTATCATTACAGCGCCCATGGGCAAAAGTTCCATGGATTTATATACAGGGTCTGCCGTAGTGCCCAAAACATTGGACACAATCGCTATATTCTGCCCCGTAAACGCATTTACAAGGCTTGATTTCCCCGCGTTCCGCATACCGAAAAAGCATATATGAGTCCGCTCAGCAGAAACAGTTTCTGAAAATCCCATAATTTTTCTCCTTAAAATCTGAAATCCCGTCTGTCTGAATTTTTAATGTTTTCAATATGCTCTTTTGCAAGCTTTTGAACTTTTGGATTTGGTATTTTCAAAAGTTCCCTTTCAATTAGTTCATAGCCGATTTTTTTCGTATCCTCCGAGGCATAATCCACCAAAAATTCAGTAAGTGTCATAAGTGCGTTAGGGTGACAGCAATTCAAAATCTGCCCGTTTTTGCAAAGGCTCATAAATCTGTCGCCCGTTCTTCCCTCGCGGTAACAAGCGGTACAAAATGACGGTATATGCCCCTTTGTAATAAGCCACCTTACAACCTCGTCAAGAGTTCTTTGGTCGGAAACATCAAATTGTTCGGTATCGTGCGGTCTTTCCTCCTCACTGTATCCGCCGACAGATGTCCTTGACGCACCGCTTATCTGCGAAATGCCGAGATTTAAGAGTTTGCCTCGCACCGCCTCCGATTCTCTTGTTGAAATTATCATTCCCGTATAGGGGACAGCTAAGCGAATACACGCCGTAATTTTTGCAAAAATTTCATCAGAAATTGAATTATCAAAGCTATCTGGGTCAATATCGTCAGCCTTTTTAATCCTCGGAACGCTTATTGTATGCGGTCCAACGCCGTGTACCGCTTCCAAGTGTTCTGCATGCATAATAAGTCCTGCAAATTCATATTTGTAAAGCTCTAACCCGAACAAAACGCCCAGTCCTACATCATCAATTCCGCCCTCCATAGCCCTGTCCATAGCCTCTGTATGGTAAGCATAATTATGCTTGGGTCCTGTCGGGTGCAGTTTTTCGTAACTTTCCTTATGATAGGTTTCCTGAAAAAGAATATACGTGCCTATTCCTGCGTCCTTTAATTTTCTGTAATTCTCCACCGTGGTTGCCGCAATATTTACATTTACTCTTCGTATTGCACCGTTTTTATGATTTACGCTGTAAATAGTCTTAATGCACTCGAGAATATACTCGATAGGGTTATTTACAGGGTCTTCGCCCGCCTCAATCGCTAAGCGCTTATGCCCCATATCCTGAAGCGCTATTACTTCATTTTTTACCTCTTCCTGAGTGAGTTTTTTCCTTGCAATATGCTTGTTTTTAAGGTGATACGGACAGTAAACACAGCCGTTTACGCAATAATTTGAAAGATACAACGGCGCAAACATAACAATTCTGTTGCCGTAAAATGCAAGTTTTATTTCTTCTGCAATTTTGTAAATTTCCTCTACCTTTTCGGGAATGTCGCAGGCAAGCAGAACAGACGCCTCACGGTGAGTAAGGCCGTCACAGCGGCAGCCGTTTTCCGTTTTATACGGGCGTGCTTTTTGCAAAATCTTATCAATCAGTTCAACATTATTCTTATTTTCTTCAGCATATTTTAGTGTTTCCTTGATTTCTTCATCGTTTATAAATTCCTCTGCCTTTAATGAGTTCGGGTTATATATTGCCATTTTCCTCGTCCTTTCTTATATCTCCTCTTGATGTTACAATTTCATATCCTACTTTTTTCATCCTGTTTTCCAGACAAATTTTGCACTCTGCACTTTCTTCGCCCGTACATATTTTATTATCGTAAAGCTCATATTTTTTCCGCACTGAAACAGGTGACAAATTAGGCATAACTACATTTGCGCCCGCCAAGATTCCAAGCTCGCGTCCATTTGGATGAATTGTACCAAGCGCAGTTGTGGCAGGGAGCAGGATATTCGGTTTAATCAGGCGGATTATAGATAAAAGATAGCAGGTCATATCAAGCGTTCCCGCTTGTTTATCGGCAAAAGGCGTATTTTTGTGAGGAATAAATGGGCCTATACCGCACATATCGGGACTGAACTCTTCAATAAACTTCAAATCCTTCGCAATTGTTTCGGGCGTCTGGTAAGGTGAACCCACCATAAAACCGCACCCTGTCTGATATCCAAGTCCTTTCAATATTTTGAGGCTTTTCATACGGTTTTCAAAGGACATTTCAGCAGGGTGCAGTTTTTCATAATGCTCCTTATCCGCCGTTTCGTGACGCAAAAGGTATCTGTCCGCTCCCGCCTCCTTTAAAGTTGCATAACTCTGCCTTGACCGCTCACCCAGAGATAACGTAACCGCACAATCCTTATGCTTTTTCTTTATCTTTCTTATTATTCCGCACAAAAATTCGTCGGAAAAATACCCGTCCTCACCGCCTTGCAAAACAAAGGTCTTAAACCCAAGCCTCTCGCCCTCGTCACAGCATTCAAGTATTTCCTCCTCAGTAAGTCGGTATCTTTGGCAATCCTTATTACTTCTCCTTATTCCGCAGTAGAAACAGTCATTTCTGCATATATTGCTTATTTCTATCAGTCCGCGCACAAAAACCGTGTTCCCATATATCTTTTTTCGGACTGCAACAGCTTTTTCCCTTGCATATTCCATGGCCTTTGAGTCTATATTCGCAACAAGATATGCATATTCGCAAAGCTCTGCACGTTGGTTCTTTCCCAGTTTGTCTATTATTTCAAAAACTTTCATATTACCTCAAAAAAACCGTACCCAAAAAGGGTACGGTTTTAAGCACATCGTATATAACCGCAACCTTTCAGTCAGAAATCTCTTCGTGTCAGGATACATTTCTACATATTATATGATATGTCTTTAAGTTTGTCAAGTTTTATCTTATAAAATTGGTCCTTGTTCCAAGTTCAAGGTTCGGCAGGGGGATATTTTTTTCATTTGCCGCATCAATGCACTTTAATATCCACGCCATATTATTTGCGAGATTGTGCATTGTCTGTACGCCCTCCGCATCAAAAAGCGCTTCCCCCGGCGTTCTTCCATGAATTACATTCCAGTATGTTGAGCCTACGGTTATCATATTTGATATGCCAAAATACTTGTTCATAACATCAAAGGACGCCGTCGTTCCCGCACGCCTTGCACATGCAACCGCCGCTGCAGGCTTAAACCTAAACGCGCTCCCTCCGCTATAAAAAGCTCTGTCCAAAAAGGAAAGTATTCTTCCGCTCGGGTGCGCATAATATACAGGCGTTCCGAATACGAATCCGTCCGCCTCTTTTGCCTTTTTTATAAACTCGTTAACATTATCGTCTGTAAAACGGCAACCTTCCTCCGTACACCCTCCGCAGCCGATACAATCGCGGACAGGCTCCTTTATTTCAAATATTTCGCTGTCGATACCCTGCTCCTTTAAAACCTTTGCAATTTCTAAAAGTGCGGCATTTGTATTGCCATTCTTTCTTACGCTTCCGTTAAGCATTAAAACTTTCATTAGAACACTCCTCTTTATATTAAAAATCTTATCATAAAACACACAAACGGCAGTGTGACCAGACTCAAAAGTGTTGTTACAAACATACCGCAGGCGGCATATTCAAAATCTGCTCCGCTTTCATTTGCCAATATTGAAAGTATCGTCTGCGCGGGCATAGCCGCCTCTAATACGACTGCGCCCAAAAGAATTTCCTTTATCCCAAGCTGTTTAAAAATTAAGATAAACAAAATCGGGACAATTACCAGTTTCAGCGGGGTAATTACGAAAATCCACCATTTTTTCACCGCTTTTTTTATGTCTACTGTACTAAGCGCCATTCCGATAAAAAGCATTGAAAGCCCGACTGTAAGACTGCCTATTCCGTTTACTGTATCATACAAAAGCGGCGGCAGTTTTATGCCGAGAACAAGCATAAAAATCGAAAAGAAAAATGCGATTGTATTAGGATTTACTATATTTTTTAAGACATCTTTCGTGTCTTTTATTTTATCCTTTTTTAAAGTGTAATGTCCCGCTGTCCATAAAAACAGGTCATTGACAAGCCAGTAAATTATAGCGTAAAAAAATCCTTTCTCGCCGTACATCGCCGTAATTACGGGATATCCGACAAAGGTTACATTCCCAAGACAGGAAAGCAGTTTATGTACTGACTGTGTTTCTTTAGGAATTTTCAAGAGCTTAGCGCTGATTGCCCCCAAGGAATACAAAACAGCAAGCGAAAAAACGGACATCAAAAAGACTGTAAAAATATCTCCTACAAGTCCTTTTTCAAGCTCTTTTGAGGTTATCGACGAAATAATAAGGCAAGGAAGCACTATCTTTACAATAAGTTTTGAAAGTGCGTCCTTGATTTTTATGTCCACATACCCCGTTTTTGCAACAGTAAAGCCCACAAAAATCATCAGCGCAAGTATGGCTATTTGATAAGAAACCGCTGTAAAATCCATAAATACTTTTTCCTCTACATTCTTACATTTGACAAAAATTCGCCGAGTCTTTTGCTTTTCGGATTTTTGAAAATCTCTTCAGGCGTACCCTCTTCCGCAATAACACCGCCGTCCATAAATATTACACGGTCTGAAACATTCATTGCAAACGCCATTTCGTGTGTTACTATAATCATCGTCATATGCTCATCGGCAAGCGACTTTATTACCTTCAAAACCTCGTTGGTTATTTCAGGGTCCAAGGCAGATGTCGGCTCGTCAAAAAGCATTATTTCGGGATTGAGCGCTAAAGCGCGGCAAATAGCCACCCTCTGCTGCTGTCCGCCCGAAAGCTCGCAAGGGTAATTGTCAAATTTGTCCGAAAGTCCCGCGCGTTCAAGAAGTGCTTTTGCATTTTCCGTTATCTCAGCATAAATTTTATCCTTATTTGCCTTAAAATCAGGGCGCTCCTTTGCGATAAGGCGTGGCGCCAAAATGACGTTTTCAAGTGCAGTATACTGCGGGAAAAGATTGAAATTCTGGAAAACAAATCCGAATTTTAACTGCCTTTTCCTTGCCTCAGCGCTCGTTAGCTGCTTTGGATTTTTTGCGTCAAAAATCGTTTCGCCATTTAATATGACTTCTCCGCCGTCCGCCCTCTCCAAAAAACTTATACAGCGCAAGAGTGTTGTTTTCCCGCTGCCCGAAGAGCCTATCACCGACACAACCTCGCCCTTTTCGACGGTCATATCTATACCTTTTAACACCTTTATTTTGCCAAAGTTTTTGACTATATTTTTAACTTCAAGTATTGCCATATCATTAACTCCTGAAATAGCTCATTTTCTTTTCTATGTATCCGAATAACAGTGTAAGCACTCCGCAAAATACAAGATAAAATGCTCCTGTGTAAAAGAGAGGCCATATAAGTCCTTTTAATTTGATGAAACGTTCAGCGCTCCATATCACTTCATACACCGCAATAATTCTTGCAAGCGATGTGTCCTTTACAAGAGTTATTATCTCGTTACTCATCGGCGGAATTATCCTCTTTATTACCTGCAAAAGCACTACCTTAAAAAAGGTCTGTGCTTTTGTGAGTCCCAAAACCTGCCCTGCTTCATACTGCCCATTATTTATCGACTCTATACCGCCTCGGTATATTTCGGAAAAATAGCAGGCATAATTTATCACAAATGCAACCAAAGCCGCCAAAAACCTGTCCATCAGTGGCATTTGAAAGAGCAGTCCCGGCCCGTAATAAATAACTATAAGCTGGAGCATCAACGGTGTGCCGCGGATAATCCAGACAAATGTACACACGAGCCAGCAAAGCGGTTTGAATTTACTCATAGAGCCAAAGCTTATCAAAAGTCCCAACGGAAGTGAAAAGAGCAGGGTTAGTGAAAAAAGTTTCAGTGTTTCTCTGAATCCTGCCAACAAATCCATTGTTATCGGCAAAAATGTATTGAAAAATGAATCCATATAAGGTAATCCTCTCAAAAAACAAATGCAAGGGCATTATACCCTTGCATTCTGCCTTTTTAATATCAGTCTGCAAGCGAAACAGAATATTTCTCCGAAAGCTCGCCAAGTTTTCCGTTATCTTTTAGTTCCTTTATGTAGCCATCTACAACTGCCTTTAAGTCTGAACCCTTGCGGAAGCCGATTCCGTACTCTTCTTTTGTTAATGACAATCCCTTTGCAAGATCTGCATAGCTTGTTCCAGCGCCGGTCATAGAATCTGCCATTGTTACGTCTATAATGCAAGCGTCAGTACTTCCTGCCTGAACCTCCATAAGTGCGTCGGACTGTGCCTTAACAGCAACGGTGTTGAATCCCAACTCCTCTGCCGCGCTTTCTGCCGCACTACCCGATTCTACTGCGAACTTAAGGTCTTTTATAGAATCATTATCCTTATAATTATCAACAACGTCCTTCTTCATAACTACAACCTGCTCATTTTTTGCATAAGGCACCGAGCAAGCAGTGTTAAGAGTTACTTCGTTTGTAATTGTCATACCGTTCCAGATACAGTCAATTGATTTTGAATCAAGCTCAAGGAATTTATTATCCCAGTCTATAACTACAAATTCAACATCTACGCCCATCATCTTTGCAACTTCCTGCGCAAATTCTGCGTCAAATCCTGTCCACTCGCCGTTTTCCATATAGTCCATCGGCTTATACTCTGTTACACCTACAACAAGCTTTCCCTTTTCCTGCACATATGCAAGGTCTGACTCTGTTTGAGTTTCTTCCTCGACAGCCTTCTTTCCGCAGGAGGCAATTCCCATACACAGGATTCCTGCTAAAGCTAATGCTAAAAACTTTTTCATTTTTTAGTTCTCCTTTTTAATTTGGTATGGCGTTATTATAGCACATCACTTTATCTTTGTAAAGCGTTAAATTGACAAATCTTAATTTTTTGTTCATTTTTGACATATGGCAAAAAAATAAAGGGCATATTTTAGTCACCCTTCATAAGTAAGCTGTTTTATCCTTTCCCCTATATACTCCGAAACGGCAGACATAAGCCCCATCGGCGTCACCCTTGCGCGTACCAGATTTTTTAGGAAAGCCTCCGCCTCGCTGTACCTGAAAAACAGATTTTTTATGATTTTACTTTCATTTTCGCAGACACCGCCCGAGAACATGTCTTCTTTATCTATTTCTGCTCCGTAAACCTTTAGATCACAGTATTCCTCTCTCACACTGTCAATAAGCATATAATATGTAAGTTTCATCTGATGCGCTTCATCTTCCCTTATATCAACAGTAACTTCATCAAAAAACTCTCTTTTCACCTTTTTGCCTCCTCATCGTATGCTGTAATACGATTATAAGCCCAAAGGAGAGCAAAATCCAGTAATTTTAGCCGCGCAAAAGTCTCTGTTTTTCGGAATTTCGACATTTTTTACGGAAAAATATGGCGGTTTTTGACGGTTTTTAAAATAAATTTTTTCTTTTTACACATTTATGTCCTACGATTTTTGGGCAAAAAAATGCTGCCTGTTTTTTTAGGCAGCATTTTGCTTTCTATTCTTGCTCGGGAGCTCCTACGGGACATACTCCTGCACATGCACCGCATTCTATACAAGTATCCGCATCGATAACGTACTTTCCGTCACCTTCGGAAATAGCTCCTACAGGACATTCTGCCGCACATGCACCGCAGCTTATACAAGCATCACTGATTTTATAAGCCATTTATAACACCTCCTTATTTCGTTGTAAACATTATAACACACACTTTTTTAATCTTCAAGTATTTTTAGGATTTCTTCGTCATTTTTTTCGGAATTATCGTCGGATTTTGCCTTTTTTAGTATTTTTATGTCCTTTACATCATAATCTGAGAGTGCCGCCCCATTCCTCTGCTCAATGCGTACCTTAACACGCCCCTTTAAAATTTCGACATATTCTACAACTCCCTGCCCGTCAGGTGTTTGTACTAATGCACCCTGCCTTGGGGTTACCTTTAAAAGCTCCTCATATGTGTTTTGTTCATATTTCAAACAGCACATAAGCCTTCCGCAGGTACCTGATATCTTCGTCGGATTTAAAGAAAGCCCCTGCTCTTTTGCCATTTTGATTGAAACGGATTCAAATTCTCCCAGAAACTTTGCACAGCAAAGCTCGCGTCCGCACACCCCTATTGCACCTAATGTTTTGGACTCGTCGCGTATGCCTATCTGCCTGAGTTCAATCCTTGTGTGAAATACAGTAGCCAAATCCTTTACTAACTCGCGGAAATCTATTCTGCCATCGGCAGAGAAATAGAAGAGAATTTTACTTCCATCAAAAGTATATTCAACCTCAATGAGTTTCATTTCAAGACCGTGTTTTTTTATTTTTTCAAGGCAAATTGCAAACGCTTCTTTTTCCTTTTGCTTGTTTTGCTCGGAAATTTTTAAATCTTCATCAGTTGCAATTCGGATAACATCTTTTAACGGCTTTACTACCTGCTCTGCACTTATTTCCTTTTCCTCAACAACAACCTTTCCAAGCTCTATGCCCCTTGCCGTTTCCACAATCACATAATCGTTTTTCTTTATTTCAAGACCTGCAGGATTAAAGTGATATATCTTTCCTGCCGGCTTAAATCTTACTCCAACAATTTTCGTCATACGATTTTCTCCTTTTTTAATCCATCGCCAGATTACAGAGTAATTATAGTATATTCCCGCCCTGATGTCAAGAAAATAAATTTTACAAAACACTTGCATTCTGTAAAAAAAAGGTGTATAATTCTCCTTGAATTGCAGAGTAGAGTATCTGACGTAAAGTGCTGCGTGAACGGGGAGTTGTCACACAGACGAAAAGCTTTTGCTTGCGGTTAGATATTCGCATCCCGCTGCCGAATAAGAGGCTTTTTGAACACCTCAGGTTTGCGGATTATTTTATGGAGGTGTTTTTTATGTTCAAAAATTTATCAGAATCAGCAAAAAGTATCAAGAATTTGAGGGTATTATGCGCAACGGCGTTACTTTCGGCGCTTTATGTTGCTCTTTATGCCGTAAAAATACCGCTGGGCGAACAGCTGCGCATTACCTTTACCTTTGTACCTGTTGCCCTTGCCGGCTGGCTTTTTGGAATTGTGCCTGCCGTCATAGTAGGCGCACTCGGCGACCTTTTGGGATGCTGGCTTTTTCCGCAGGGTGCATACTTTTTCGGTTACACTCTGACTTCTATGCTTACAGGTCTGCTTTTTGGACTTTTTCTCTATAAAAGGGACTCAAAAACAATGATTTGGTATGTGATAATTTCCAAACTCCTTGCGTCTCTTATTCTTAATACGGGCTTAAATTCTTATTGGGCGACATTTTTTGTAAGCAAATCCATTTTTGTTATAATGTGGGGCAAGTTATTAAAAAATCTTCTTATGCTACCCGTTGAAATCCTTGTATTATTTGCTGTAATTGAGGGATTAAAGCGTGCCGGTGTGCAAAAGATGTATAAATAGCAGGCTATATAAAAAATAAATTTGTAAAGATTGCCGATATGCAAAATCCTCTATTGAAAATAATGTCGCAATATGTTAGAATAAACATATAGTAAGTATATTTTCACGTTACGGGAGGTAGATTATGGGGGAAATATCAAACCACTCTAAATACGCTCAGCTCAGCGTAATAAGCATGCGCGGCTGCGAAGAAATAACGGCTAAAATTGACTGGTATCTGCGCAAATTCAGAGAAGGATATGAAAACGAGGAAACCTACATAACACATATCCGCTGTCCGAGATTCGGATCGGGTGAAGCAAAATGCGTTATAGACGAAACTGTACGCGGACACGATGTTTATATCATTTGCGATATGTTTAATCACGGCGTTACATATAAGATGTACGGTGTGGAAAATCGCATGAGCCCTGATGACCATTACCAGGATTTAAAAAGAATAATTGCCGCAATTTCAGGAAAAGCACGGAGGCTGACTGTTGTTATGCCGATGCTTTATGAAGGCAGACAGCACCGCCGTACGGCACGCGAATCATTAGACTGCGCTATAGCTCTTCAGGAGCTTGTAAATATGGGCGTCTCAAACATAATCACCTTTGACGCGCACGACGCAAGAGTACAAAATGCAATTCCTCTTTCGGGCTTTGATGATGTTCAGACCACTTATCAGATGATTAAGGCTCTTTCGCGTCAGGTTCCCGATATCTCCTTTGACAAAGAAAAAACCATTGTTATTTCTCCCGATGAGGGTGGCATGAAGCGTGCGATGTACTATTCTTCTGTCCTCGGTCTTGATTTGGGAATGTACTACAAAAGAAGAAATTACTCCATAATCGTCGACGGCAAAAACCCCATTGAGGCACACGAGTACCTTGGCAGAAGCGTCGAAGGCAAGGACGTTATGATAATCGACGATATGATTTCCAGCGGAGAGTCGGTTTTGGATATAGCAAAAATGCTAAAAGGTCAGGGCGCAAAACGCGTATTCGTGTTTACTGCTTTCGGTCTTTTCTGCAACGGACTTGATAAATTTGACAAAGCTTTTGCCGATGGCGAAATATCAAAAGTCTTTACCACAAATCTTATTTACCGTATTCCCAAACTTTTTGAAAGAGAATGGTACTGTGAGGTTGATATGTCAAAATACATTTCTCTTTTAATAGATACATTAAATCATGATGAAACAATAAGCAATCTTTTGGTTCCTGCACAGCGCATTGAAAAACTGCTTGAAAAGCTCAATGAACAGAAATAACTAAAATGCTCCGCACATGTAGCGGAGCATTTTACTATCTCTCTATTAAAACTACTGCTGCCGCGGAAATTCCCTGTCCGCGCCCTTCAAAGCCGAGTCCCTCGGTAGTGGTGGCTTTAACACTTATAAAATCAACATCTGTTCCCATAGCATCTGCAATATTTTGCCGCATTTTTGGTATATATGGTGCGATTTTGGGGTTTTGAGCAGATATTGTAATATCCGCATTTACAGCCTTATATCCTTTTTCATGAACAAGATGCATAACTTCTTTTAAGAGCTTTATACTTGATATTCCTTTATATCTTTCATCGGTATCAGGAAAATGCTTTCCGATATCTCCGAGCGCAGCCGCGCCCAAAAGCGCATCACACAGTGCGTGAAGTGCGACGTCTGCGTCTGAATGTCCTAAAAGTCCCTTTTCATATTCGATTTTTTCGCCGCAGAGGAACAAATCTCTTCCCTCCGCGAGCTTATGAACATCATATCCGTATCCTATGCGTATCATTTTTTACTCCTTTTTTTCAGTATTGTTTCCGCTATATCCAAATCCTCGGGTGTAGTTATCTTAATGTTTTCATAACTCCCCGCAACAATCTTTATCCTTTTTCCAAAATTCTCCGCAACGGCACAGTCATCAGTAAAATCACCCTCTGCTTCCTCGTGCATCTTTAGTATCTCTGCCGTTTTAAACACCTGAGGCGTTTGTATCTGATATAAAAACTCCCTGTTCGGCGTTTCCTCTATAAATCCGTCTTTATCCGCCACTTTTACTGTGTCCTTGCATTTAACTCCGAGAGCCGCTGCGCCAAACTTTTCGGCAGCGTCAATTACGCTTTCTATTTCCTTTTTTGTTATAAGTGCTCGCGCGCCGTCATGAATTGCGCAAAAATCGCCAGTTGCGGCATAAAGTCCGTTTTTTACCGACTCATTCCGCTTTTTTCCGCCCAAAACAACGGCTTTTACTTTTGAAAACCTGTCGAGTAACCGTCTGCATTTTTGCACATCATCGGTAACAATGATTATTTCGTCAATTTTATCGCATTCCTCAAAGGGCGCTACAGCTAATTCTATAACCGTTTTTCCGCCAAGCGCGAGATATGCCTTGTTCATTCCCGCGCCCATTCTCTCCCCTTTTCCTGCGGCAACAATTACTGCACTTATCATTCTAAACCGTTCCCTCCTCCTAAAAAAACTGTCTTATCTTCACTGATAAGACAGTCCATTACAGCGTTTGCGCTATTGTATCGTCCAAAATGCTTTCTACATCGTTCCTGCTTGCGGAGCCTGTCAAAACAATTTCACTTATAAACATTTGCTTTGCAACTCCCAGCATTTTTCTTTCGCTTGTGGAAAGTCCCTTTCTTTTATCGCGGAGCATAAGTCCCTTAACTACCCCGATGAGCTGATAAATGTCGCCTGTACGCAGCTTTTCCATGTTTTCGCGATGTCTTTTGTTCCAATTATCATCTTCACAGACTTTCTCCGCCTTAAAGGCCGCCAAAGCCTTTGCCGCCTCCGCTTCGGAGATTATGTGTCTTACCCCGATAGTTTCGCAGGTATCTGTCGGAATCATTGCTACCGCCTCATCAAGCGGCATCTTCATTGAAAAATATGTCCTTTTCTCGCCAAGGATTTTCTTTTCCTCAATTCCGCAAATTGTACCCGCACCGTACATAGGGTAAAAGACTTTGTCGCCTATCTTGAACATTTCCATCTCACCTCTTTTTCCTATTATACCATATTTTTTCAATTATGTAAATGCTGTATTTGTCGCATTTTTAAACGAATTTTTCATTCTTTTTTGGTGGTTTTTATGAGATTTTGGCGGTAATGTTTCACTTAGTTTATCTTACTTTTACATTTTGGTAACATTTATCATTTTTTTCAACTTGAGCAAAAAAAATATGCTATAATCTATTGAGAGTTCTTTTCTGTTTACTATTAGGAGGAATCTTATGGAAAGTCAAATGATAAATTTAAAATGCAGAAAATGCGGAGCAATCATAAACGCTGAACAGAAAAAGTGTCCCAAATGCGGAGCACCCGTTCTGTTAAAGGTGATGATGGAGGAGGAAAAACGGCATCTTCCCGCAAAAGAAATCCGCGAAAAGGACAAGCGTATGCGCCGTGAATATGAAAAAATAAACAAGGAAAAAGAGCTAAAACGCCAAAAGGAAGAGAAAAAGGAAGAAAAGAAGGAAAAAGCGCGTCAAAAAGCAAAAGCCGAGCTTGAATTGATACATCAAAAGGAGGCGGCAAAAACCGCCAAGGCTGAGGAAAAGCGTATTGCAAAGGAGAAAAAGCAAAAGGAAAAAGAAGAAAAAGCCGCCGCTTGCGCTAAATTAAAGGAAGATAAAAAGGCTCAGAAACTTGCAAAAAAAGAGTCTAAGGAAAAAGCAAAATTTCCCTTATGGGCAATAATTTTAATTGTTGCAGCGATTGTTGCAATAGCTGCCGCTTTAGTGTTTATGCTAAATAAGCCAATAATAGAAGAGCCTCTTCCCGAAACACAGGAAGAGCTTACCGAAGAAACGGAAGAGCCTCTAGAGGAGCCTTTGGAAATCCCTGCAGAAGAAGAGGAAGTCCCGCAGGAGCAAGAGCCTGAGCCAGAGCAGACCGAGCCCGTTTCGGAAACTCCCAAAGAGCCTGA
>JAIKVQ010000029.1 GCA_024685565.1 Bacillota bacterium | reverse complement strand
GCAATCTTCCAGTCACTTCAGGGAAACCCTAAAAAGATAAAAAAGATACTTCTGACTGCATCGGGCGGTCCGTTTTTTGGAAAAACGAAAAATGAGCTTATTGATGTTTTGCCGAAAGATGCGCTAAAGCACCCAAATTGGAATATGGGTGCAAAGGTGACGATAGATTCTGCAACATTGGTAAATAAGGGGCTTGAAATAATAGAGGCAAAATGGCTTTTTGATGTGGATATTTCACAAATTGAGGTTTTGGTGCATAGGCAAAGCGTTCTTCATTCTGCGGTTATGTACGAGGATAACGCAGTTATCGCGCAGCTCGGTGTTCCCGATATGCGCCTTCCCATTCAGTACGCCCTTACCTATCCCGACAGACTGCCGATGGAAGATAATGAGCTTGATTTTGCAAAATATCCCGATTTAACCTTTGAAAAACCCGACACAGATACCTTTTATGCATTGGAACTTGCAAAGGAGGCGGGAAAAGCGGGAGGACTTTTGCCCACTGTATTTAACAGCAGTGATGAGGCGGCGGTAAAGCTGTTTTTAGAGGGGAAAATAAGCTTTTTGCAGATTTCGGAGACTATTAAAAAGGCTATGGAGGAAACAAAAAATGTCCCATCGCCCACTATTGACGAGATACTGGAGACCGACAAGAATATAAAGGAAAGCATATATTTAAGGAGCTGATTATTTGGTTACAGTAATTGTAACAGCCGTTGTTTTTTTGGTTATGATAACTCTGCACGAGTTCGGACACTTTGCTGCAGCAAAGCTGCTTGGTGTAAAAGTGCTTGAATTTTCAGTGGGTATGGGACCGTCAATTATAAAGCATCAGGGGAAAAAGACATTGTATGCCCTGCGCTTACTTCCGATAGGCGGATATTGCCGCTTAGAGGGGGAGGACAGCCAAAGCTCTGACCCTGAGGCGTTTTTAAATCAAAAGCTTTGGAAACGCTTTGTAATTGTTTCAGCAGGTGCAGTTATCAATATTCTGCTTGGATTTGTACTCTTTATGGCAGTTGTAAAAATGATGAGTCCGATTGCAACAAATGTTATAGAAAAAATTGATGAACGCGCACATCTTGCCGAGGCGGGTGTTATGCCGGGTGATAAAGTAATTTCGGTAAATGGACATAAAATCAGTATTTATAACGATATTGGACTTTATACAGGCGAATTTAACTCAGAAACTAAGTCTGCGGAGATTATAGTAAAAAGAAACGGCGAAAAAATCAAAATTAACATAGTACCGTCACTTAGTGAACTGACCGTGACCTATAATGAAAATGGTGCGGAGATTTCCGATACGGTAAACGGAATTGCAGACAATTATACGGTAGAATACGGAAAAGGCGGTCTGCCTGCCGAAATGATAGGAAAAAGCTATTCGGAAAAGCGTTATATTATCGGATTTGAGGCAAGGCGTGATGATATAACAGTGTTTAGTGTTATTCCGCAGGCGTGGAATTATACGCGGTATGTGGTAAAAAGCATATTCACTGCCATAGGCGATATGATTTTGGGCAAAACGGGACTTAATAATCTTTCAGGACCTGTAGGAGTTGCAGGCGTTATAGGCGAGGCGGTAAATTCAGGCAGTGACAGTCTTTTGAATATATTGTTTATTGTGGCAGTGCTTACGCTAAATCTTGGAATTTTCAATCTTTTGCCGCTTCCTGCACTTGACGGAGGCAGACTGTTTTTTATGCTTGTAGAGTTTGTCCGCGGTAAGCCTGTACCTGCCGAAAAGGAAGGCTTGGTGCATACAATAGGGCTTGTACTGCTCCTTATTCTTGCGGCAGTAGTATGTTACAGCGATATAATGAAACTGATTGTGAGGTAATACGAATGAAAAGAACGGTAAATGCAGGCGGAGTAAAAATAGGCGGAGAAAATCCTGTTTCTGTTCAGTCAATGACAAATACCGATACAAGGGACATTAAAAAAACCGTAGAGCAGATAAATGCACTTGCAAGTGCAGGGTGTGAGATAGTACGTGTGGCAGTTCCCGATATGCAGGCGGCGGAGGCAGTACGTGAAATTAAAAAGAAAATAAATATTCCGCTTGTCTGTGATATTCATTTTGACTACCGTCTGGCGCTTGAATGTATAAAGGGCGGTGCAGATAAAATAAGGATAAACCCAGGAAATATTGGGGATAAAGAGCGTGTAAAAGCCGTTGCTGACGCCTGTAGGGAAAGAGGAGTACCTATACGTATAGGCGTGAACGGAGGCTCGCTGGAACGCAATATCCTTGCAAAATATAAAAAACCTACGGCGGACGCATTGATTGAAAGTGCATTTTCACATGTTAAAATTTTAGAGGATTTGGATTTTTACGATATTGTTGTATCTATGAAAGTTTCGGACGTCACCGAAATGATAAAGGCGTATAAGAAATTTGACTCTATGTGCGATATACCTCTTCATGTCGGCGTTACCGAGGCAGGAACAAAAGATTCGGGCGTGATAAAATCTGCGGTTGGAATAGGCGCTCTGCTGTCCTGTGGGATAGGAGATACCATAAGGGTTTCGCTTACGGCAGACCCGTTAGAGGAAATCTATGCCGCAAAGGAAATATTAAAGGTGTTGGGACTAAGAAAGGGAGATGCTCAGCTTATATCCTGTCCTACCTGCGGAAGAACAAGAATAGATATGATTCCGATAGCTGCCGAAATGGAAAAACGGCTTAAGAATATACATAAAGATATAAAAGTTGCCGTTATGGGCTGTGCCGTAAACGGGCCTGGCGAGGCAAGAGAGGCGGACATAGGTGTTGCAGGCGGAAATGGCGAAGGACTGATTTTCAAGAAGGGTGAAATCTTTAGAAAAGTGCCTGAAGAAGAGATAATCCCCGTACTTATGGAGGAGATAGAGAAGCTATGATAAGAACGGAAAAGATACGTGCTTTTCTAAATGACGGCGAGGGAGCTATCATATCAAGCTATCCCAATATTTTCTATTACTCACAGTTTACATCAGAGGACGCCTTTTTGATAATAACTAAAGAAAGGCAGATATTGGTTACCGATTCGCGATATACGGTACAGGCAAAACAGCAGGCGCCCGATTTTGAAATTTACGATATTGAAAATGGCTTAGAACAACTTTTTAAGGGGATAAAAGAAGAAATTTTCGGATTTGAGGAAAATGCCGTAACGGTACGGGAATTTGCAAGATTTCAAAAGGTCGCAAAGAAACTTGTGCCGATGTCGGCAAAAATATGCGCTCTGAGAAGAGTAAAAGACAAATTTGAGATAGAAAAAATTGCAAAGGCAGAAGAGCTTGCAAAGGAGGCTCTTTTACATACACTTCCCAGAATAAAAGTTGGTATGACCGAGCGGGAAGTGGCTCTTATGATAGAGTTTTTTATGCTCTCGGAGGGCGCACAAAAAACCTCTTTTGAAACAATTGTTGCAAGTGGTGTGCGGTCTTCTATGCCCCACGGTGTTGCAAGCGATAAGCCGATTTCAAAAGGCGATTTTATAACTATGGACTTTGGCTGTGTTCTGGATGGATACTGCTCCGATATGACGAGGACCGTGGTTATGTCCGAGGCAAGC
>JAIKVQ010000017.1 GCA_024685565.1 Bacillota bacterium | reverse complement strand
AAAGGTCTTACCTACGGCGGTTCGCTTGCAAGAACACAAGCTACAGGCTACGGTCTTTGCTACTTCACAGACGAAATGTTAAAGGCTAACGGCAAGAGCTTTAAAGGTCAGACAGTTGTTATCTCAGGTTCAGGAAACGTTGCAATCTATGCAACCGAAAAGGCTACTGAGCTTGGCGCAAAGGTTGTTGCTCTTTCCGATTCAAACGGATATATCTATGACAAGAACGGCATAGATTTGGCAGCTGTAAAGCAAATCAAGGAAGTTGAAAGAAAGAGAATCAAGGAATACTTGAATTATCATTCAGATGCCACCTATACAGAGGGCTGCAAGGGAATCTGGACTATCCCCTGTGACATCGCACTTCCTTGCGCAACACAGAACGAGATTGACGGCGAAAGTGCCGAAATTCTTGCTAAAAACGGATGCTATGCAGTATCTGAGGGCGCGAATATGCCGTCTACACCTGAGGCTATTGAGGTTTACTTCAAGAACAACATGCTCTACGGTCCTGCAAAGGCTGCAAATGCGGGCGGCGTTGCAACATCCGGCTTAGAGATGAGCCAGAACTCTCAAAGACTTTCATGGACCTTTGAAGAGGTTGACGAAAAGCTCCACGGAATAATGGTAAGCATCTTTAAGGCATGCGAAAGCGCTGCAAAGGAATACGGTATGGAAGGCAACTATATGGCAGGCGCAAATATCGCCGGATTTTTGAAAGTAGCTGAGGCTATGAAAGCTCAAGGCTGTGTTTGATGAAAATATATTAAAGCTGCAGTGCTAAACACTGCAGCTTTTTTTGAGCAAATCCGCATAAATCTGAGGTATTTTTCGTTTTTCCTTTCCTTTTTTGATAAAAACAGCACTTTTTTGTAGCTTTTAGTCGAACGATTTTTGGCAAAAAATGTAAAATTGTATTGACAGGAAAGATTTGGTGTGATAAATTGTAGTCAAAGATGAGAGGAGGAATAAAAATGACGAATGATAAAGAAAAAACAGACGAAATGAGAAAAGAACTCGACAGGTTTGCAGAACGTCTTTTCCCCAACCTCTCCTCACCCGAGCTTGTCGGCGCGGCAATAACATTTGAGCGCACATTAAAATAACATTGTCCACAAAAATCCCCCATACACGAACGTTCCCTTTTTAAGGCTTCATGTATGGGGCTTTATTTTTTTACTCTTCGCGGTTTCGCTTATAAAGTTTTGTCAGATGCGATATATGATATGCAAGATTGTCGTTTAACGCATCGCCTCTTATGCGGTAACTCCAGTTATGATCCCCTGTTGTCCCGGGCGTATTCATACGTACTCCATATCCTAAATAATCCTGTATAGGTATTATTACTGTATCTGCACGGCTTGCAAGTATTGTACGAATTATAGCCGGTGGCACCCACTCGTCATCCGCGACATTCAAGTAATCGCGTATAAAAGGCTTATTATTTTCACTCTGATACCAACCCTTTATCGTATCATTGTCGTGTGTACCTGTGTATGCCACGCAGTTTTTGGGATAATTATACGGAAGATACGGATTATCGCGATATGGGTCAAATGCAAACTGCAACACCTTCATACCCGGAAAACCGCATGCATCAAGAAGTTCATACACTTCAGGCGTTAAATGCCCCAAATCTTCAGCAATAATTTTAACATCAGGTATTTGCTTTTTAACGGCCTCAAAAAACGCTATACCGGGTCCTTTTTCCCAATGTCCCTCACGTGCGGTATCAGCGTCATACGGGATTTCATAATATGCCTCAAAGCCCCTGAAATGGTCAAGACGGACAATGTCATATAGCTTTTGTGTTTCCTTTATACGGTTTATCCACCACAAATATCCTGTCTTTTTATTCATTTTCCAATCATATAACGGATTTCCCCATTTTTGCCCGTCTTTAGAAAACAAATCGGGCGGACACCCTGCGACTGCCTTCGGAACAAAATCCTCATCAATCAAAAAGAGGTTTCTGTTCGCCCATACATCGGCAGAATCAAGGGCTACATATATGGGAATATCACCTATTAGTTCTATTCCGTTATCATTGGCATATTTTTTTAGTTTTGTCCAGCTTCTGTAAAACAAAAACTGCTCAAATCTGTAATACTCAATACTCGTCCAAAGCTTTTTGGTATATTCTTCTATTTTCTTTTTATTGTGGCCTTTTATACCGTCGTCCCAATCATACCATGGCTTGCCGTTAAAATGCTCTTTAAGTGCCATAAACAACGAATAATCATTTAGCCAGCCCTCATTCTGTGTCTCAAAAGCTATATACTCATAATCCTTTTGAAATTTTGAAAAGGCCTTCTTTAAAAGATTTGTTTTGTGTTCTTTTACGGCATTAAAATCAACCTTTTCAGGATTTTCTCCCCAAAAGATTCCATCTGTATCGCTATCTGACAAAAGTCCGTCCCTTTTAAGCTCGTTAATATCTATTAAAAGCGAATTGCCTGCAAAAACACTTGGGCTTTGATAGGGCGAATTGTTGAAATCTGTGGGATTTAGAGGCAGTATCTGCCAGTAGCTTTGTCCCGTCTTTTTTAAGAAATCAACAAATTCAAATGCCGCATCCCCTATTGTCCCTATACCGTAATCAGAGGCAAGACTTGAAATATGCATTAAAATACCTGCTTTTCGCATAAATGCTAATCCTTCTTTCTCTGTATTTTCATATTTGTCTTAAGTATCTAATAAAAACAGTTGAAATTTTTTGCTATTTATTATAAAATATATTAAAATTATTCTGCATAGACTATATGGTGAAATTCATTTCGGAAAAGGAGTAAAATTATGAATATTTGTGTATACGGTGCATCGAGCAACGATATAGATAAAAGCTATATAACAGCTTCTGAAAATCTCGGCAGAAAAATGGCAGAGCGTTCCCACGCGCTCGTCTTCGGTGCAGGAGCAGGCGGTGTTATGGGCGGTGCCGCAAGGGGCGTAACCGCCGGCGGTGGTAATATAATCGGGATTGCACCAAGTTTTTTTAACGTTGACGGTATGCTCTATGATAAATGCACCGAGCTTATCAAAACCACTACAATGAGTGAACGAAAACAGCTCATGGGAGAAAAAGCAGATGCTTTTATAATGGCTCCCGGCGGTATTGGCACCTTTGATGAATTTTTTGAAATGCTGACTTTGAAACAGCTTTCACGCCACACTAAAGCGATGGCAGTCTTCAACGTAAACGGATACTTTGACAACCTTATATCTCTTATGGATAACGCCATATTGGAAAACTTTGTAAAACCCGAATGCAGGGAACTTTACAGTGCATTCTCCGATATTGACAGTATGCTCGGTTATATTGAAGAGTATGTCCCAAAAGACCTTAATATTCTGAATTTTAAAAATATTTAAAATTATTTCAGTCCAATTAAACTTTCATTGCGGTAAAGCGGTGCGCTTATATCAGGTGTACCGCCGTTATCGCTTTTTTTACCGTCTATTAAAAACTGAACACAGTTAACGCTGTTCCGCTCGGTAAGAGAGTTTACTATCGAATAAATCATAAGCTCTCTTGATTCCTTTGATGAAAAGCTCTTTTTGAAATTTACGTAACATGTCCCATCAGTAGTTTCTGCGGAAACTATATCCGCCTCTTTCGGCAGAAGTCTTATATGCCCTTTCGTTTTTGGACCTTTTATAAGTTCTGCGATAATATAATGTTCTATCGGCTGAGTATCTAAAATATTGATTTTCCTGTACTCACCCACCAATTTTTGCTTTTCCTCATCCGCAAAATACAGATGCACTGTAACTGCACAGTCGTCATCTGATTCCAAATTTATTTCATCGCCCTTAATAAATCCGCGTCCCAAAACATCAAGTCCGCTATAGGTCACCATAACAGCCTTGACATCAGGCAGCTGCGAAAATGTCTTGATTATCGCATAGGTCGATAAAAGGTCGGATTTCCCGTAATCTCCGGAAAAATCAACGGTAAGATTTCCATCTTCATTTGTAATACTTTTAAATTCTGTATTTTTGTCCATAAGTGCGGTATATCGTTTGCCTTTAGGACCTCTTATCAGACTTTCTGCAACCGCTCTGTAAAGTTCCTCGTTACTTTCTTCAAAAAACTCTTTTTCATAGCCTGAAATACTACCTTTATCGGCACTTAAAAAATACAGCATAACATCGGTTCTGGCACTGTTTTTGCCTTTGTTTGCTATTGTAAAAACTGTAATTCCTGCAAGTACAAAAATGATTATGAGCAATACTATTTTTTTTGTTCTTAACATATTATACCTCGCTTTTACGCGTTTTCCGCACTTTCTCTTATATACGGTATGGTTATTGTGAACACACTTCCGCCGTTTTTGGCGTCTTTTACCGAAATTTCGCCTCCGTGAAGCATCACAGCCTCCTTTGCTATCGCAAGTCCGAGTCCCGTTCCGCCCGTATCACGTGCTCGCGAATCGTCCAATCGGTAAAATCTGTCAAAAATATGTTCCTTTTCACTATCGGGTATGCCAGGACCGTTATCCTCTACCGTAACTACAATCATCTGATTTTTTATTCCCAGTCCCATACGTATAAATCCGCCCTCAGGCGTGTATTTTATAGCATTGTCAGTTACATTGTAAACCGCTTCCCAGATTTTGTCATAGTCAAGCATCACAGGCTCAAGCGTTGCATCTTTCAAATCATCATACAGCATAATATTTTTTGCATGGGCATTTGGCGCAAGCTTTCTTAAAACCGCCTTAAGCATAACGGTAAAATCTACCGGCGCAGCAGATTTAACCGTTTGATTTGCGTCCATCTTGGTTAAGGTCAAAAGTCTTTCCACAAGGCGTGTAAGGCGGTCAACCTCCTCGCTTAAATCCCCCAGAAAATCCTGCACCATGTGGGGTTCGGGATTTTCAGTAGTTACAATACTGTCACATATAAGTTTTATTGTTGCAAGCGGCGTTTTAAGCTCATGAGAAACATCTGACACGAATTTCTTTCGGTTCTGCTCAAAATCCTCAAGTTCCTGCGACATATAGTTAAGCGCTTTTGCCATTTCGACAAGCTCGCTTGTTCCCTTTTCCTTTGCTTTTACATTAAAGTTCCCCTTGGATATTTCCTTTGATACGGCTATAAAATTGTCTATCGGCGCAGTTGTCATAAAGGACAGAGCTAAACTCAGCATTGCAATTAAAACACTCGTAATAATAGCAAAAATAATAAGATTACGTCTTATATCACCTACTGCCGCATCGGCACTTGCTATCGACTCAGCAATATACACTGCCCCTGCCGTTCTTACTTGTGACATAATAGGCACGGCTACCGAAAGCATATTTATCTCATTTACTCCCTGTGATTTTACATAGGTTTCCTCGCCCTTTGCAATACATTTATTTATTGCCTCGCGGATCACTATTTTACCTACAATATCGGAATCATTGTTTGAATCAAAAACTGCACGCAAATCCCTGTCGGTAACAATACAGCGCATATTGCTGCCGTACAGGGTTTTTGCAATATTTTCCTTCATTTCATCAGTAATAGTTTCGGTATCTGCTAAGAGTCCCGAAACAATATTTGCTTTGGCAAACAGCTTTACCTTTTCGGTACTGTAAAAACTCTCTGTTAAAACTCCTAAAATATATACGCTAAGAAGCGTTATGGCTATTAGTATTACTGCTACATACGTCGCCATAAGCGAAAAGCGCATTGAGTAAAAGAAGTCTTTAATCTTTCCTGTAGTAATATCCAACACCCCATTTTGTCTTAATGTATAACGGTTCTGCGGGATTTTCTTCTATCTTCTCGCGAAGTCGTCTTATATGCACATCAACTGTGCGTTCATCTCCGGGATATTCAACCCCCCAGGCTATATCCAAAAGTCCCTCTCTTGTATAAACCTTTCCGGGATTTTTCAAAAACAAATCCAAAAGGTCAAATTCCTTTCCTGTAAGCTCGATAACCTTATCCTTTACCGTGACTCTGCGCAAATTATAATCAAGCCGTACATCCCCCGAAACCAGAACATCTCTGCTCCTTGAAGATGCGGGATTTACGCGTCTTAAAATCGCCTTTATTCTTGCAGTCACCTCACGTATGTTAAAGGGCTTCGTTATATAATCGTCTGCACCATATTCCAAACCCAATATTTTATCAATATCCTCACTCCTTGCAGTCAGCATTATAATGGGAACATCGGAAAACGTCCTTATTGTTCTGCAGGCTGTAAGACCGTCAGTTTTTGGAAGCATAACATCAAGCAAAATAAGGTCAATACTTGAGTCGCGCGCCATCTTTACGGCCTCTTCGCCGTCATACGCACATACTACCTGATAGCCCTCCTGTTCAAGATTATACTTGAGCCCCTTAACAATGATTTTTTCATCATCTACAACTAAAATCTTCATCTTAAATTCCCCTTAATCAACAGTTATGTATTCTTTCAACTTTAAAAATGTATCATATCCTATTCCGCTTACTTTCATAATATCTTCTACCATTTCAAACCCGCCGTTTTCCTCGCGGTATTCTATAATTCGCTCTGACATCTTTTCGCCTATTCCGTCAAGAGTCATCAAGACGCGCTTTGACGCAGTATTTATATTTACCTTTTCGATGTCGGTATCTTCAATTTCAGTCGTTTTTACATCATTTGGCGCATATGCCTGGGAAGTTTTTATAACGGCAAATTTTGATGTGCTGATATCCCTTATTATGAGTCCCAAAATCAAAGCAAAAATAAATATAAAAATGTAGTATCTTTTCAATATTTTCATAGGATGTACCCTCAATTATATTATATCTCTTAGTATATCATAAAAAAATATTTTTGCTATACTTTTTTTACAAAATTTATCAAATTTCTTGCAAAATTTTCCCGATTTATGTATAATTATATCATATTATGGTGCGATTTTCGTAAAATCCACTATTATTATAAAAAAGCTTTTGTTAAAAGCTCCGCCTGCGGGCGTAGGAATAAGGGAGCAGTTTTGTTATTTCGGAAATTATCTCAAATTGAGGTGATTTCCTACATAATAAAAAACACAAGACAAACTTATGAACTGAAATTAAATTTTATTCAAAAAAAATCGGCGCTGTGTAAATTATATTTTTTGCGTCGGGAGGGGGAATTTCTATGAAAAAACTTTGCTCATTACTCCTTATTTTCGCTTTTTTGTTTAATTTTGGTGTGCTTGCAGAAAAATCATCGGAAAAAGACACCAAGAGCGAAACAAAAGTCGCTTCTCAAAAAAACGATTCTGAACAAGGCGAAAGCTCTAAATCCTCCTCAACGTCAGAATTTCCGAAACCGCGTGCAAAATCCGCAGTGGTAATCGATGCAAATTCGGGAGATACCATATATGCCCAAGAGGCGGAAAAGAAGCTCTACCCTGCAGGCACCTCAAATATTATGACAGCTTTGATAGCACTTGAAAACGCCTCTTTAGGGGATAGTTTCACCGTAACGGAGGACGCGCTTGCAAATGTTAAATATGACCAGCCCCAGCTTGGGATAAAGGTCGGCGAAAGTTATACCTTGGAACAGCTTCTTTACGCCATACTTTTAAATTCCGACAATGATGCGGCAAATGCGATAGCAATTGGCATTTCGGGAACTATTGACGGGTTTGTGGAAAAAATGAATAAAAAGGCAGAGGAGTTAGGTCTTTCAAATACTCATTTCGCAAATCCGACAGGACTTCAAAACGAAAATCACTATATGTCCGCTCAGGATTTGGCGTTGCTTGCAAGATATGCAATGCAAAATTCTGAATTTAAAAATATTGTGAAAACACCAAAATACGATATGCAAACGCCTCACGGCACACAGACGCTTTTAAGCACCAATCACTTAGTAAGCAGGTACAAATATCCGTATCATTACTACACGGGCGCAATCGGTGTAAAATCGGGCAATAGCCCTGATGCAGGCTACTGTCTTGTATCCGCCGCTGAAAAGAACAATCTTTACATAATCAGTGTTGTTATGGGCTGTGATAACGCCGACGCAAAGGACGGAGCGTATTCCTTTACCGATACTTCGAAAATGCTCAACTATATTTTTGAGAATTACAAATCGGTACTGCTTGCAAAAAAGGGCGATATAGTTTACGATTCAAAGGTAAGTCAGGCAAAGGATGGCGTACGTGTTGCCATAACCGTTGAAGATGACGTGTATATTACATTAAAAGATACCGCAGACCCGGACGCAATAACCAGCGAAGTTAATATAATACAGGATCTTAAAGCCCCTATTCATACAGGCGACTACTTTGGCACGATTACCTATTCCTATAACGGGAAAACGGTAAAAACGGCAAACGTCGTTGCTGCAAACGAAGTGAAAAGAGACTTTTTCCTCCACATATTCGGTGCTATTTTCGGATTTATATTTAATCCTATTGTGCTGATAATCATAATCGCGATTGTAGCCATATGGATAAGACTTAATGTTGTACGCTCAAGAAAACGCCGTATAAGAAGAAAACGTCTTGTTTCTCAGGGCGGAACAAATACAGCGCAAAATTCACACAGAACAAACCGTACACCGTCGGGACATTCCCGTTCCTTTGACAGATACGGAAAAAATTGAATAAATTAAAAACTAACGGCTTATGCTTATGCGTAAGCCGTTAGTTTTTCTTTACATTGACTCTTTCAGAATTTTTATAACCTCTTCCCGTGTAAGAGTCTTATAGCCGCCGTCCAAAAGGAATGTCGCATTTGCAATACCTTCTATCATTTCATCAGTTGCTCCGAGTTCGGAAATATTCATAACAAGCCCGATTTCACGCATCCAGTCCTCCATTTGCGAAAGTCCCTCTTTTGCGATTTCTTCATCGCTCTTACCATCCGTATTTACATTCCAGACATTTATCGCAAACCTCTTAAATTTTTGAATTCCGTACGGCAATATATAACGGTAATACGGAAGTGCCACAGCTGCAAGCGTCATACCGTGCGTTGCGTCGGTATATGCGCCCACTGCCTGACCTATCATATGCACTTCCCAGTCGGTTGATTTGCCCTTTGCAACAAGGGTATTTAATGCCCATGTCGCAATCCACATAATATTGCTGCGCGCCTCGTAATCCTCGGGATTTTTAACAGCCGCCCTTGAGCTTTTAATAAGCGATTTCATAAGCCCTTCCATAATATAATCGGAGGTATTGTCGTCCTCGCCCGAAAAATACTGCTCTGTTATGTGGTTCATTATGTCAAAAAATCCTGCAACCATTTGATATTTAGGAAGAGTATAGGTTAAAACGGGATTTAAAATAGAGAATTTCGGAAAAACCTCTTCTCCGAAGACATGACCTATCTTTAATTTTTGCTCGTGATTTGTAATAACCGAGCCGCCGTTCATCTCAGAGCCTGTTCCTACCATTGTTAAAATACAGCCTACAGGAATAGTTTTATTGCTGACATCTTCCATACGGAGAAAGTATTTTTCCCAAGGATTTTCCTCGCAGTACGCCGATACCGACACCGCCTTTGAATAATCGCAGACCGAGCCGCCTCCTACAGCAAGAATTAAATCAATGTCATTTTCCCTTGCAAGGCGCGCACCCTCATAAAGTTTTTCCGCCGTAGGATTTGGCATTACTCCCGAAAGTTCGGTTACATTTTTATTGCACTCATTTAAAATTGCCATAACTTTATCGTAGAGACCGTTCTTTTTGATTGAACCGCCACCATAAACAAACATAATATTTTCGCCGTATTTACCCATTTCGTCCTTTAGATTTTCAAGCGCTTTTTCCCCAAAATATAGCTTTGTAGGATTGCAGTACGTGAAATTCCCTAACATATTCTTTCCTCCTTGTTATTTTTTTCCCGCTTCTTCACCATACGCCATAGCTCAAGACTTTCCTCAGGCGTTTCCGGACGTTTTATGTCCCCGAAAACATGCGGATGGCGTCTTATCAGCTTTTCCGAAAGCATTTGCACTACGTCCGCAAAGTCAAATGCTTTGCGTTCTTTAGCAATTTCGCAGTTTAAAAGCACCTGCAAAAGCACATCTCCAAGCTCCTCGCATAAGTTATCATCATCCTTTTTATCTATTGCAAGGATTACCTCCTGTGTTTCGTCCAAAAGGCACTTTTTCATAGACTCGTGCGTTTGCTCTCTGTCCCACGGACAGCCCTTGGGACTTCGCAAAACCGCAACTATCTCCAAAAGCTCTGTAAAATCGTGAGGCCTTTTTTCCTCATATGTTTTTCCGTTTATTTCTCGCATTTTCTCTGTCTCCTGTCATTGTTATATACAGATGTATTATCATATTTTAGCTTTTATGTAAATACTTAAAAAACTGCCATAAAAAGAACAGTATTAATTCTCATCAATATCTATTATTTTTGATGCTTTTATTCCTAATGCTTTGGCAATAGAAAAAAGTGATTTCATAGATGGACAATACGGAAGGTTTGGGCTTTCTAACTGACTGATATAAGAAAGAGTTAGTCCTGTATGCTCTGCGAGTTCAGCCTGTGTCATTCCAGCTTTTCTTCTGTAATACCCTATTTTTATCCCTATTCCCAAAAGTATGTTCTTATATTCATTTTCATTCAACATTTTACTCAATCCTATCTAATATTTATTCAATAATATTATTATAAACTATTGACAACCAAAACGGAATTGGATATAATTGAGTAAATACTCAGTGTTGTTGAGTGTTTGAGTCTAAACGGCTTAAATTGACAAAAACATACCTCTGCTTTGTCGCCAAAAAAACAGGATACCTTCGGTGCCCTGTTTTTTGTTGGGGGAGAAGAAGGGATTTCTTTTCTGCGGAAAAGCCAACTCAAAGCTCTTTTGTGCCGCTGGCACAAAATTCACTACTGCTCGCTTCAAATCCCTTACAATTTATTCTGCCAAAAAACAAGCCATTCTTGGCTTGTTTTTTGTGGAAAAGCCGAACGGTTTAGATGCACTCAAAATCGCAAAAAGGTGGTAATGAGCCAAAGGCGTTATGAGCGCGCTTGCAAGCGAATAGCCGACGCAAATGTGCCTTTTTGCGAAAAAGGAGGAGCAGCGGCATGAGTGAACTCTGATTTTTGTAAAAAAATCGGAGCAAGCGATATATAGCTTGCTCCGACGTGGCACTAACGCCTAATTTTAATACAATGATTTCGGGCGGTGCATTTGCTTTTAAAGAAAAGTTTCACTGTGAAACTTTTCTTTGAAAAAGATAATATCAATAACGGCGAAACCCTTGAAAAATGAGGATTTTCGCCGTTTCTTTATGCCGTTTTGTCGCTGTTTCCTCTTTATAGTATTATCTTTTGCTAAGTTGTTCAAAAATATCAGTTCCCAGCATTTTCAAAGAAGTGCGGGCAACTTCAAGCATTACCATAATCATATCTTTATCATTCCAATGCCCGCCCTCGCCCTTTGTATAAATTGAAGCTGCTTGCAACATAATAGTTGCACCATTACATTTTACAAACCTGTTTTCGCATAGATTTGTGTTGATTGGCATACCATAATTTGCTGCGGTCAATCTATCAAGTCTGTTTAATGTACCGTCATTATATACCAAAGTCACTTTTCTGCCGTCGGGTCTTGTGACGATTACATTCTGTGTTAAGAAATTTGAACCCTCCAAAAAAATGATGTACGGAAAATATCGCTCCGCTAGCATGAAATTAGCAATTTCGTTTACATTTTTATATGCTCTTTCGATTGCATTTCCTGCCGCCATGAGGTCTTGATTATTTTTCTTTCCGACAAGTTTTCCTGCTTTGATATTTTCAATGTCTTTTCCTTGATGTTTGGCTTCTGATACTAACACAACACGCCAGTTTCCACTATCATCTTGTACTTCAATAAGACCGCCGTCAGGTCTAATGCTTGCACTTTCTACAAAGAGCGTTTGCCCAAGATATTCATCAACCTTTTTCAATGCTTTATTGATTTCTTTCTTTGACAAATCTTTCCTATATCGGAATGTTAGCATTGGAAATTCAAACTCAAGCTGTTTTATAACAAAAAGTGAAGTGTTGCCAACTTCTTTGTCGTGTATTTGTGCGTCTTTATGGAAAATTGTAATTGGTCCTTGCCCTTCTTTTTGCTGTGTTGTCAGCCTGTTTGATTGCCCTTTTTTCATATGTACAACTCCCTTTTATTTGGTATTGAAAAAATCTTCAATGCTTTGTATTTCTATATATTCTGTGTCTTGTCCTAAGTTCTTCATGATTTCAAGATGCTTCTTAAAGTACTCCGCTGAAATCGGATCACTATCGCACATTAAACAATGTCGCCCCTCTGTGATACAAACACGTCCGACAGTTCCACTTCCTGCGAAAAAATCAAGTACAACTGAGCCCGGATATGAAAGGGCTTTTACAAGACGGTCAATTATTTCAACAGGTTTTTGTGTTGGGTGTCCGACACGTTCTTTGCTGTTTCCGTTCAATCTATTGATTTCCCAAACATTTGTCGGATTTTTACCTTTCATTGTGTTTTCCGGATTTAAGCGTTTGTCTTTTAATGCGGCTTCAAGGTCTTTTTCAGAATATGGTTCTCTTACTGCGTCTAAATCAAAATAATAATCATTCGATTTGGTAAGCCAAATTACTTCTTCGTGTCTATTTGCAAAATATCGGTGTGCAGACATACCGTTTTTATAACGCCATATAATGGTATTTATTAGCTTAAATTTTGTTTTCTGTCGAACATAATGAATTATATCAATTAAATCTCCTGATTTAACATTTCTAAATTGAATACCGCCAAAAATAACCATACTACCATTCTTTGAAAGAACTCTATACGCTTCATCAATCCATTTTGCAGCCCATTCAATATAATTATCATAAATATCCCAACCTGCAAGTTTCAGATTGTACGGGGGGTCAATGCAGATTAACTGAATAGAATTGTCAGGAAGTGATTTCAAAAAATCGCAACAATCCATGATGTTTAGACACAACATTGTTTTTTCAGGTCTTGTAAAATCTGCGGCTGTTTTATGTTTAACCATATTATCTTTACGCATTTTGTTTAATGACATAAGCGCATGATTGTAATGCGATTTGTTGTGAATAGCCATGTTTTCACCTCATGTGTTATACATTATTCTGTGCTTTTTTAATATAGCATAATGAAATATATTCGGCGGCAATGCCAGTATCAACGTAAATTTTCACATATACCAGTATAGCACAAAGACAGCGGAAAGTCAATATTTTGTCCGCCTTTCGTGATATTTGACATATTTTGCAGTACGGGATAATATCTTCTTGAAACATCAACAAAGAGATGAAGGTTGTATCCGAATTTGTCAGTCAACAATGCACCGCTTTGACTAAATTTTAAGTCAAAAGCGGTGCATTTATTTTCCAAGAAAAGTTTCATTGTGAACCCTGAAAAAGTGCATCGTAGCAAAATTCACCCCATACAAACACATTTAAAATTACAATGGAACTTTTCTTTTTTGAGAAATCTCTTTATTTTAGGCTTTTTGAGCAAAGAAAGAGAACCGCAATTTTGTATCAAAATTACGGTTCTTTTCTGGCGGAGAAGGAGGGATTTGAACCCTCGCGCCGGTTGCCCGACCTACACCCTTAGCAGGGGCGCCTCTTCGGCCTCTTGAGTACTTCTCCGTATAAGTGTGATAAAAAGTGTTACTGCCGAGGCAACACTTTTATTTCACATACTCAGATATTTACTTTTTGGAGGAGAGCGTGGGATTCGAACCCACGGATGCTTTCACATCACCGGTTTTCAAGACCGGCTCTTTCGACCGCTCAGACAGCTCTCCATTTCTTGCAACGGAATTTATTATAGCAAAAAAACACTATATTGTCAACACTTTTTTATGATTTTTTGTCCCTTTCGCTTACATACATGTCATAATCGTCCTGCCAATCGCTATCTGCACACGTTTTGTTATCAAAATACTCTGTTGCTTTCACAAAATACTTTGTAAACTTTTCCGCACCGTAAATATTAAGGTGATGCTCGTCAAAAAAGTCCTTACTTAAATCAAGTCCTATTTCATTATACAGCATATTGTAATCAACAAAATCCAAGCCGTTTTCTTCCGCAATTTTCTGAGCGGTATTATAATACTTTTTTTCTTCCTCGGTGCTGTTTGACGGTGTTTTCACCAGCATAAGACGGACATTTTTTTCTTTGCAAAGCTCTATTATTTTATATAGATACTCCCTGTTTTTATCACTAATCGGCTCTATTTCTGTCACATTCTCTAAGTCAGTATGAATGGCTCTATCGCTTACCGATGTCAGCATATAAAAACCCTTGGAGTAGTCGGACATATTCTTTTTTTTGTATTCAAAATCTTCCTTTGTAAGCTCATTCCACCTTGAATGATATTTCAAAAACCTAAACACAAGTCCAAGCCGTCTGCCTTTTGGTGCAGAAACATATGCAAGCTTTATCTTATCAGTACTAAACGGCATATTATCACTAAAAGTATAATTTACTCCGTCATCATAGTATTCATCATTTTTAGAGAGCATTAAAACATCAACCACTGCAATATCGGGACTTTGCCTTTTAAATGCGTCTTTCATATAGTAATAGGTGGCCCAGAGAGGCTGTTGCTGTGTTGCAAACACATAGCTTTTCACACCCGTTTCTTTCCATATAACAAGGGGATTAAAACTGCAATAGGTGTTTGAAGAGCCAAAAAACATTACATCATATTCATCTTTAGGACTGTTATAAAAGCCGTCAATTTTGGCAGTGACATTCCACCAGCCTTTCGTTTCCTTTCGGGACAAAATTCGGTCACACAAAGAAAATAGCACAAAAAATATTGCTAAAAATACAACTACTGCAACAATTCTTTTTGCCGTCTTCATTGTTTCCACTCCTTAAAACTGAAAATATATAAATTGGCTCGCCTCAAACCCGGGTCCGTAAATACCGAAGACCAGCACTGCAAAAAGCAGCGCCAGATAAACTGTCCATCTTACAGGAAAAATCATTTTTTCAATGCCCGTAATTATATCATTGTTTTTATTTGCAAAAAGGCTCACTGCAAAAAGCACCAAGACCGCACAAGCAAGTGAAACTGCATTGGGGACATCTACTCCGAAATCGGTCATTTTCGCAAAATCAATGCTCCCGAAATCGGTAAAAATCCGTCTTATTGCCTCGTTTGCCGCCGTCATATCGGGACTCCTGAAAAATATCCACGCAAAGCACACCAAAACAAATACGGTTATACGCTTAAACCAAACATAAGCGAAATTGTCGGCGTTTATCTTTATGGCTTTTATTATACTTGTACGTACACCTTTGGTTATTCCCTCAAAAATCTGATAGAGTCCGTGTATTGCACCCCAAATTACAAAATGCCAGCTTGCGCCGTGCCACAGACCGCTTACCAAAAACACAATCATAAGATTTAAGTATTTGCGCACCGTTCCCTTTCTGTTTCCGCCGAGAGGAATATACAGATAATCACGAAACCACGTTGAAAGGGATATATGCCATCTGCGCCAAAAATCGGCTATTGATATAGCAAAATAAGGTCTTCTAAAGTTTTGCATAAGCCGAAAACCCATAACCTCAGCCGCTCCTATTGCAATTAACGAATATGACGCAAAATCGCAATAAATCTGTACCGCAAAGCATGCGGTCGCAATAGCAATATGCACACCGTTAAAGGACGTAAGATTGTCATATACCGTATTCACTAAAATTGCAGCTCTATCAGCAATCACAAGCTTTAAAAAGTATCCCCAAAGCATTACCAAAAGTCCGCGTCTTACTCTTAAATAATCAAAATAATGCTCCTCATTCACCTGCGAAAGCAGATTTTTTGACCGCTCGATAGGTCCTGCTACAAGTTGCGGAAAAAATGATACAAAAAGCGCATACTTAAAGAAGTTTTTTTCAGGCGCAACGTCACCCCTATACACATCTACTGTATAGGAAAGTGCCTGAAATGTATAAAATGATATGCCTACAGGCAATATTATATCAAATTTCGGCATATATGCAGACAAATTCAAAAACGTTCTTACCGTATTTAAATTGTCTAAAGCAAAATAGAAGTATTTGAACACAAACAGTATCGCAAGATTTAATGAAAAACTTGCAAAAACTGCCCATTTTTTTGCTTTTTTTGTCTTTGCACCCGAAATTACAATACCGCTCAAAAATGTTATGGCAGTTGATGTTAGAATAAGAACGGCATATTTAGGATTCCAGCTCATATAGAAGAAGTAGCTTGCCGCAAGCAACCACAAATACTTTATTTTCTGCGGTATGAGGAAATACACAAGCGTTACCGTTGGAAAAAATATTAAAAAGTTAAACGAATTAAACAGCACTTCCCCACACCCTTTCTATTATTTTTTCAGGCTTTCAAGCCATATCAAAAGCACCGAAACATCGCTTGGCGAAACTCCTGAAATACGCGATGCCTGACCGATAGATTTCGGCTTTATTTTATTAAGCTTTTGCCTCGCCTCAAGACGAAGTCCGTGAATTTCCGAATAGTCGACATTTTCAGGCAACAGTCTATCCTCCATTTTGAAAAACTGCTCCACCTGCTGTTTCTGTCTCTTTATATAACCCTCATATTTTATGCGGATTTCCGCCTCCTCGCACACCGAATCGGGAAGATTCGGGCGCTCAATATCAATTTCCGTCAAATCCGCATATGTGACCTGAGGACGCTTTAGTGCGTCGCTGAGCCTTATTCCTGTTAATGTCGCGGAAGTTCCGCATTTTTCAAAAATGGGATTTATTCTATCAGGAGATACAGAGGTATTTGAAATACGCTTTACCTCTCTATCTATCATTTCCTGTTTCTCTGAAAATTTTGCATACCTTTCTTGTGAAATAAGCCCTACCCTGTACCCAAAAGGCGTTAATCGTTCATCTGCATTATCCTGACGGAGTAACAATCGGTATTCACTTCTTGAAGTCATCATTCTGTATGGCTCATTTGTACCTTTGGTTACCAAATCATCTATCAAAGTCCCGATATACCCGTCACTGCGCTTTAATACAAGCGGTTCCTCGCCCTTTAATTTAAGCGCCGCATTTATTCCTGCAATAAGTCCCTGTGCTGCAGCTTCCTCATATCCGCTCGTACCGTTAAACTGACCCGCACCGTAAAGTCCGTGATATTCCTTAAATTCTAAAGTTGCAAAAAGCTGAGTTGAATCGCAGCAATCATATTCTATGGCATATGCAGGGCGCATTATCTCTACATTTTCAAGACCTTTTATAGTCCTCAGCATTTTTAACTGTATGTCCTCGGGAAGTCCTGTAGATATGCCCTGTGCATACATTTCCTTAGTATCGAGTCCCATAGGCTCCATAAAAAGCTGATGACGCGGCTTGTCCTTAAACTTTACCACCTTATCCTCAATGGACGGGCAGTACCTTGCACCTACCCCCTCAACACGTCCGCTGTATGTAGGCGTTCTGTCCAGATTTTCTAAAATTATTCTGTGCGTTTCGCTGTTGGTATATGTAAGCCAGCAATCCGCTTTATTTTCTCCCGCAGTTTCCGTCTCAAAGGAAAACGGAACTATTTTTTCATCTCCTGTTTCTCTTTCCATTTTGGAAAAATCAAGGCTGCCCGCGTGTATTCTTGCAGGAGTTCCCGTTTTAAAGCGTCTTATAATAATCCCTTTTCCTTTAAGATTCTGCGAAAGCAAATTTGCAGGAAACATTCCGTCAGGTCCCGATTCGCGCTCATATTCGCCAATCATAATCTTGCCTTTTAAATATGTTCCCGTTGCTATTATTGCAGCTTTTACCGCATATTTCGTGCCAAGATGCGTAACCGCTGCCGTTACATTGTTGTTTTCGTCAAATTCAATATCTGTTATTTCCGCTTGCTTAATATATAGATTTTCCTGATTTTCAAGCCTTTTTTTCATCTCTCTATGATAGCTTTTTCTGTCAATCTGGCACCTTAGCGAATGTACGGCAGGGCCTTTTCCGACATTCAGCATTTTTGACTGAATGAATGTTGCGTCCGCCGCCTTTCCCATTTCTCCGCCAAGCGCGTCTATCTCGCGAACAAGGTGTCCCTTTGCCGTTCCGCCTATACTGGGATTACAGGGGAGATTTGCTATTGCATCAAGGCTTATTGAAAATATTACAGTTTTAAGTCCAAGCCTTGCCGCGGCAAGCGCCGCCTCAATTCCTGCATGACCTGCTCCTATTACACAGACATCAAAACTTTCAAGATATTCCGCCATTCTATTCTCCACTCTCCTCAGTTTTTCCGTCTATAAACCGCCGTTTTATCATACGTGCTGCATAAAAATCAATAGGAAACCGCATAAAACTTATCCACATCAAAAAGAGCAGTAAAATTATCGATAATGCGGACAGTCTTTCAAACAGCAACATTGTTACGCCGATTATAAAGACTGTCAAAAACAAATTTGCAGGAAGCGTTGCTATGCCTGTAATTAACGCATTTTTAATAGTGTTCCAAGCTCCGTTTTCAAATGTAACGCAAAATTCATACACATAGTAATGCAAAAATGTATAAAAAGCAAAAATTACTGCCATCGCCGTGAGTGCGTATTTTGCGAACGCATATCCCGATTTTATCAAGGAAATATATACGCTGACAGCATTTATCCCGA
>JAIKVQ010000133.1 GCA_024685565.1 Bacillota bacterium | reverse complement strand
GCAGTATAATGCTGAGCTTGTAGGATTTTACAATTATTACGCACTGGCTATAAACAGCGGTGTACTAAATAATTTCAAATATATCATGCAGTATAGTATGTTCAAAACTCTTGCAAATAAATATAGAACTTCCAAAACGGCTATTATAAAGAAAATGCGTCTTGGCAAGGACTATGGGTTTAAGTATCAAGCAGGAGGTAAAGAGAAAGTAAAACTGTTTTACAACGGCGGTTTTAAGCGGAAGAAACCACAATTTCAGTACGATTATGATGTAATTCCCAATACTGCAAGGTATGGGGCGCGGACAAGTCTTATAGACAGGTTATCAGCAGAAGTATGTGAATTTTGCGGAAAAACTGGTGTGCCGCTACAAATGCACCATGTTCGGAAACTGAAAAATCTTAGTGGTAAACAACCGTGGGAACAGTTCATGATTGCAAGAAAAAGAAAAACATTAGCAGTGTGTGAAGAATGCCATAGAAAAATACATAATGGTATGATGAACTGATTGTAGGTGGAGAGCCGGATACGCTGAGAGGTGTAAGTCCGGTTCGGGGGCGAGTGTTCGGAAACCTGTTGTAGTAATACAATAAGGCGCTGGGCACTTAGCCTACAGTATAAGGGGGATAGCGGTCAAGGTAATGCAATGGAGAACCTTGTATGCTGCAGTAATAAGATAATAGGTATGACTGCAACTCTCGTAAACGGATATTCTGATGGTTTGTTTTATCTTCTTTACAGGATTGTGCCAAACCTTATGCAGGTTGATAACAAGATGTATGATGAACCGGGCGATTTTAACCGTGAGTACGGGGTTATGGAAACGGTGTATAAGGTTGAGGAACAGGAAGAAAAATCGTCGTATAATGCAAACAGCAGGGCAGCAAAACGGCTTGTGCGCGAACAGTTAAAGCCGGGAGTATCGCCTCTTGTGTATTCAAGATTTTTAATTGACTGTGCAGTTTTCCTGTCGCTCAACGATATGGGTAAGCATCTTCCGGAGTATGAAGAGATACCTGTTGAGGTTGAGTTAAAGCCGGAGGTTAAGAAAGAATATGAGAATATCTTGAAATCGTACAGGGACAATGTAAAGCCTATGATGAAAAACGGCAGAAAACTGATGTCAAAATACTTAAGTCTTCTGACGACATATTCTGACCAGCCGTATAATGCCGAACCGATTCTTGAACCGGGAACGGATAATCCGCTGATTGTACCAAAAGACCTTTCAAGCATTGAAGAATATAACGAAAAGGATATTATGACTCTCGATATTGTAAGGAAAAAGGTAAATAGCGGAGGAAAGGTGCTTATATACACCAGCTGGGTTAAGATTGATACGCAGGAAAAGCTGAAAATGTTTTTGGAAAAAGAAGGCTTTAATGTAGCTGTTTTAGAACAAAAAGTTACACCGGACAAGAGAGAAGCATGGGTTGAAAAACAGCTTGAAAAGGGTATTGATGTACTGATAACCAATCCGAGCCTTGTTGAGACGGGCCTTGACTTAAATGCCTTTACAACTCTTATCTTCTATAATGTCGGTTATAACCTTTTCACATTCCGGCAAGCGTCGCGAAGGTCCTGGCGAATAAACCAAACAGCACCGAGAGTGGAGGTATATATTCTGTACTTTGAAGGCACAATGCAGGCACGGGCGATAAAGCTTATGGCGTCAAAGCTTGCGGCGGCAACATTAGTTGAAGGCAGCTTTTCTGACGAAGGCTTGGCAGCAATGAGTGATTGCAACGATATGACCTCACAGCTTGCAAGAGAGCTTACAACAGGTATACGCAACGAGGTTGAGGATATTGGTGCTATATTCAAGAAAATGGCATTCTTAAAGGACGAAACAGCTGATACAAGCTCTGATATGTCAGAATACATAATTGAGGAAACTGATGAAAAAGAACAAGTCAAGGAATGTATTGTGATAAGCAAATCAATGGCTGAAAAAATTAAAAGAGCAAGAGAACTCGCAGATATACTTTTGGGTGTGAAACGAATGGAAACAGCTCCGATGCAACCTGATATATACGAAGAATCAGGGCAACTTGCACTGTTTGATCTTGCGAGTTAGAAAGGAACAGGTATGAAATTTACTACTAACAGGGGGCTTATGTTTGACTACTTAAAATCCATGATACACATAGTAATGGACATAAGCCCGATTAAGGAACTATGCGGTTTTCTGATAGAGGCTAATGAGGACGAAGGTTATGTATATATTACGGCTTCAAATATTGAAACCTCTATACAAAGAAAAGTCCAGGCACGAGTTGAGGAAGGAGGCAGCTTTGTTATGGATGCTAAATTCCTTGTAGGAGTGCTTGGACGCCTGAGTGGAAATGATGTCATATTTAAGGATATAAAGAAGGGATATGTGCAAATCAAATCCGGGAAATGTACCTATGAAAGAGCGGCTCTTGATGCTGCGAATTTTCCGAAAATCGAAATACCATTTCCTGATGACTTAATTCCTATACGCTGTATCAGGCAACTTTATAACGGGACGCATTATGTTTCAGGGACGGAAAAGAATATGAACTCAATGAGCGGTATCCATGTTGAAATTACTTCGAACAGCATAAAGGCATTTGGCTGTAACGGCGTCAGTTTATCTGTTGTTGAGGACAACTTGAACACGGGAAAGAATGCGTCATTTACTCTTTCAAAGAAAGCGTTCTCACAGCTTGTATCTGCTATAGATGATAATGATCTGCTTCAAGTCGGCTTTTGCAATAACAGTGCCGTATTTATAAAGCATGAAATGGTATTTATGACAAAAGTGCTGCAATATGAGTTTGCAAATGTGCAGAAGCTTTTGGATTCCATATCGCCTGTATATACGGCAAAGCTTGAATATGACGATATGAAGAACGAGATTTCGAATATGTTTAATCTTTCTATGGCAGGCAAAGAAAAGTCGTACATAAAATGCACATTCAAGGAACACGAGATAGAACTTGAAACGGAAAATGACGTGTGTTCAACAAAAGCCTCTATACCTTGTGTCCTTGTCGGAGATGCAGCAGAATATACCTTTTACTATTCTTCAAAAAACTTAAAGAACATTTTAAGTATGATTACAGGTACTATGGTTTTAAGGCTCGACAAGAGGGGTTACCTTCTCATATTTAACCGAATGAATAAGTATATGACAACACCGGTAAGCAGTCAGCTTGTAGCCGCAAAAGAAAAGAAAATAGCGGCGGTAAAGAGCGGAGAAAGTGTTAAGCAGGTTAAAAAGAAGAAATCAAAAGAACCCCAAAAAGCCGCATAGGATAAGGAGTAGTGTAAAGATGGACAATAAAAAATTACTTGACATCATATCTGAAATAAACGATGAGATCGCAGAACGCAAGGAGCTTATAGAATGTATGGTGCTTGCACTGCTGTCATCAAAAAATCTGTTTATATTAGGAGATACCGGACAGGGCAAAAGCTATGCAATAAACGCATTCAGAAAACGCATTGAAGGAGCAAAGCAATTTGAACGCCTCATATCAAAGCAAACGGACGAAGAACAGCTATTTGGAAGAATTGACCTGACAAGTCTTATACCAAACAGTCTTCCTAAACGTGTACTGCTTAAAGATACATCTTATGCCGTACTCAATAAAAGGCTTGAAGAAAAGCTCAAAGAATATGAGATAAGCGGTGATGTTGAAACGCTAAAAAAGGCAAACTCCGTAAGGTGTGAGCTTGACGCGGTAAAGGAAATACTTTGTGCGTTAACGCCAAATGCACCTGAAATGATTACAACGGGCAAAATCCCCGATAGTCATATTGTCTTTATTGATGAGGTGTTTAAGGCAAACGACGGGATACTGAACTCTCTTTTGACGGCACTTAACGAGCGCGTCTATACAAATGAGGGACAAACAGTTAAGATACCTGTTATTTCCTTCTTTGCGGCGTCAAATGAGATACCCGACTTCAATGACAGCGCACAAAGCATATTGAAACCGCTTTATGACCGATTTGATTTCAAGGTACTGACACAGTACATAGCAGATAAGGATAACAGAATCAAAATCCTAAAGGATAAGCAAAAAAGAGCTAATGTCAAGACAGTAACTACCATAACTCTTGATGAGATGTATTCTATGCAACGGGAGATACGGACAATAATTATTCCTGATAAGATAAACGAGCTTATAGATACGGTATTGTGTGAGTTAAGGCGCAGGAAAATTCATGTATCTGACAGAAAATTTTTCGGTTTTACGGAAATCGTACAGGCAAAGGCATTTTTAGAGGGCAGAAATGAAGTTATCCCAAAGGATTTACTCGTGCTTAAAAACTATTTCTGGAATAAACCTGATGAAATTCAAACGGTTGAGAATGTTCTCCGTGATATTTGTGAAAATCCCATAGGAGCAGAAACGGAAAAATACTTAAATGCTGCCAACGAGATAATGCAGGAGCTTGAAAGTGAGTTTACCGACAAGGAGAATTTGAAGCCGTATGTAAAATTCTCAAAAGAACTTCTTAGGATTTATTCTATGCTTGTAAATATGCAGAAACCGGAAATGTCAGCAGAGGATATTAAAACTATTAAAGAAGGTGCCGAACAGCTTGAAGAGCTGAATAAAAAGGCTGCCGAGCTTGCAAATGTCAAATGTGTTAGCTTGGAGGAAAAAAAGAGACTTGATGTATAAAAAGGGAGGAAAAAGATTTTATGAACAAATGTATTTTTTTAGGTAGGTTGGTAAGAGACCCGGAGTTAAAGGAAGCCGGGGAGAAAAAAGTTGCATCATTCGTGATCGCAGTTGACAGAAAGTATAAAAGCAAAAAGGAGGATGCTCAGACTGCTGATTTCATTTCAATAAATGCATGGAACAAAAGCGCTGAATTTGTGAGAAAATACTTTAAAAAGGGTATGCCGATTATTGTTTGCGGAAGTCTTGAAACATATTCGTATGAGACAGAAAACGGTAAAAGATACGGTTTTCGGATAAATTCAGAAGAATTGCATTTTGCAGGCAGTAAAAATGAGTCCGCCGATTCTACACAGAATTCGGAAACAGACAGCCTTGGCTCTGATTCAGGTTTTGAAATTGTCAGCGGCGACGATGATGACGATTTACCATTCTGATAATTAACCGGTAAGGGGGAGTAATCCCCCTTTGCCCACCAAATAATCTTAAAGGTTAAGGAGCTATAGCGATAAATGAAATATTTTGAAGATTTGGAAAGCGTCTTAAATAGTGAGCTTTTTGAGCAGCTGCAGTCAAAAAAGGAAACCGACAGGGTGCTGAAATCAACAAAAATCGAGCAGATGATTTATGAGGACTTATATACCGATAATCTGACGCTCAAGGAATGTGAAGACAGCGGTAAAAAACAGCTTGACAGCTTTGGAAGCCTTATAAATGATGTATTTCAGTCTATTTACGGAATAACACCAAAATATAATGATGATGCCGAGCTTTCCTTTAACGCAAGGACTATAAACACGGAAATATTGAAAAAGCTGATGAAGGACGATAAATATTCGGCAATAAAAAGTGTTTGTGAGGGAAAGGAACTGCCGTCTCTATCTGCTACTGAGGAATTTTCAGACAGCATTTGTCAAAATCTTAACGAATTCATGGAAAACATATCCGGTGGAAAAGGGAGAACGGATGTTTTGGATAGGCTTGAAAATGACAGACAGGAGCTTATAAAAAGTCTTTCAGAGCTTATACATAGGCGAAATGAAAAATCTCAACCCAATTCTGAAACGATAGATAAGAAAATAATCCAAACTGCAAACAGGATTATATCCAAGCAGGAGCAGAAGGACGGGTATGAACACATCATTAAAGAAAATATAAGGCGTTACGGCAAGAATTTATGTAAAGCGGTAGAAAATGCCGCAAATAAGGCTCTTGACAAAGCAAAAGAAACTGAAAACATAATGCTGGCATGGGGAAACGGCGAGTCTGAAATGCGTAAAAACGAGCTTAATATTGAAATCCTGCAGCATTGTGCTAAATCGGAAAAGCTAAAGAATATTGCAAAAAGCTTAGGCCGGTACCGTGAGCTTATAACGGTTAAGCGGGTTTCGGGATATAAATACGGAAGCGGCGAAAAGTACGATATTGAATACGGAAATAGTATATCAAAAACCTTGACAAGCGACCTTGCTCTGTTATCAGAAAAGGAAACGCTGCCGTTATTTATCCGTAAGTACCAAAAAAAGCAGCTTCGCAAATACCGGAAGCGTGAACCGGAGCATAAGGACAGAGGCGATGTTATAGTCTGTGTTGATGAATCAGGTTCAACGACAGGTGCTGATAATGAATATGCTATGGCAATTACAATGCTTTTAGGTGAGCTTTGCCGTATAAACAAGACAAATTTTGCGGTAATACATTTTTCGTCAAGCACTGTAAAGACAGACTGTTTTTACAGCAAGGACGAGCTTGACAGGAAAAAGCTTATAAGCTGTGCCGAAACTTTTTTAGGCGGTGGTACAAATTTTGAAAATCCGCTTAATGAGGCAATGCGGCTTGCACAAATAGAAGAGTTTAAAAAGGCAGATATAGTCTTTATAACGGACGGAAAATGCGACATATCTGATGCGTTTTGCAAAACTTTTACGGAATTTAAAGCAAAATCAGAAATAAAACTCATAGGAATTTTGCTTGATGCTAAAAGTTCCTTTGAGTTTTCACTACAAAGATTTGCCGATAAAATTTTCAGAACCAGCGAGCTTGACAAAGACGCAATAGCGGAAAAAATAATTGATGAAAGGATCTAAAATGAAACAATTGGGTAATCTGGCAATAGTCGCGGCATCACATACTGATTGTATGCTGCAAATATTCGATGAACAAGTCACCGTGCATACAGGAGAAGGTAGCGACAGAAAGTCATATACCTGCAATGTTTGGGACGACATACGGATTTCTGAAATTGTCAGAATAATAAACTTTGGAGAAGAAATATAAAAAACGGAGGGAAAATATGTTTTATAGAATTTTACTTATATTGGCTTTCTTTAACTTTTACAAGTATGTAAAAGGATTCATAAAGGAGAATATTACCGTAACGGACGGAAAGGTTGCCGAAATATCAACAGGTGCATATATATCACTTGCGGCAGCGGCAATATTCTATATTATGGTCATAGCAATATGCTGTGTCCCGACAATTCTTTTCGGGAGGATTACGCTATGAAACCTGAAATAGAAATAACAGGCAAAGCTGAACGCGTAATAATGGGCGAACGGGCCATGATAACAGGTAAGGACAGCAGAATAACATCTGTTGTTGAGAAAATCATAAGCGAAACAGACGATAAGCTTGTCTTTGAAACGGAGAATACCATATACACATTAAAGAAAGCTGCATAAAGTTAATATCGAAAAAAAGAGGTAGAAAAATCTGCCTCTTTTTTTATTAAAAACCTCACCATATCATATATAAGTGAATCTTTGCTATGAGAGAAAGAAAATAGATTTGCAAAAGATTTTAGAAACAGATACGCTGTTTGATTTGCTTGAAGCATTGGAGAGTATTTGCGCAAAAGCACTTATGTAAAATAACGATGCCGTGGTTATGGAGTTAAAGGACAGTATAGAGAAAACGGAAAATAGCTACTTGAAAATTTTATCATCATACATTGGCAAACATTTTTATCAGGTATTGTTTTTTTTGGAAATTAGTGATAATATAACGGTGTATTTTTATTTAAAACGATATATGAAAGGGAAATGAAAATGGTCAAACATATTATTTTATGGAAATTGAAAGAAGAGTACAATAATGATGTTACAAAAAAAGGTATAAAAGATGGTCTTGAAGGATTGACGGGAAAGATACCGGGGCTTTTGGAAATAAAGGTGCAAACGGAAAATCTTGAAACCTCAAATGCCGATGTTATGTTATATTCCGTCTTTGAAAGTGAGGAAGCGCTCAAAGAATATGCTATAAATCCGATTCATGTCAAAGTGGCAAATGAAAAAGTCAGACCTTTTACCGAAACGAGATTATGTATGGATTTTCGCGAAAGTTGAAATGATTTGAGAAGAAAGAAATCTCTGTTAAATATGCTTATCTTATAAGGTAAAAAAGGAGCTAATATATGTTCGAATTTAAATACTACACACCGACAAAAGTGATTTTTGGAAAGAATACCGAAACAAAGGTGGCAGACTTAATCAAAGAGTTCGGAGGTAAGAAAGTTCTGATTCATTACGGCAAGGGAAGTGTTATACGAAGCGGACTTATGCAAAAAGTTACAGATACTTTAGATGCTGCAGGAATTTCCTATATTTCGCTTGGCGGCGCAGTGCCAAATCCGAGACTTTCTCTTGTGTATGAAGGAATCGACCTTTGTAAAAAAGAAGGTGTCGATTTCATACTTGCCCTGGGCGGCGGAAGTGCAATAGATTCTGCAAAAGCAATAGGATACGGGGTTGCAAACGAGGGCGATGTCTGGGATTTTTATGTGGGAAAAAGAAAGCCGAAAGGCTGTCTCCCGATAGGTGTAATCCTTACAATAGCAGCGACAGGCAGTGAGATGAGCGATTCCTCTGTAATCACAAACGAAGAGGGATTATTTAAGCGAGGTTGCAACAGCGATTATTGCCGTCCCAAATTCGCGATTATGAATCCCGAACTTACAATGACGCTTCCTGACTATCAAACCGCTTGCGGATGTGCAGATATTATGATGCATACTATGGAGAGATATTTCACACAAGGCGGAAATATGGAGATAACCGACGCACTTGCGGAAGGACTTTTAAAAACAGTTATCAAAAATGCTAAAATTCTTGTTAAAGAGCCTAAAAACTATGATGCAAGAGCAGAAATCATGTGGGCAGGAAGTCTTGCACATAACGGTCTTACAGGCTGTGGAAGTGATGGCGGTGATTGGTCGCCGCATAAGCTGGAACACGAGATAGGAGGTATGTTTGATATCGCACACGGTGCAGGACTTGCGGCTGTTTGGGGGAGCTGGGCAAGGTATGTTTATAAAGATTGTCTTATGAGGTTTAAAAGGTTTGCCGTAAATGTTATGGAAGTAGAGAATTCGGGTTCTGATGAAGAAATTGCATTAAAAGGAATAGAGGCAATGGAAGCATTTTACCGCGAGATAAATATGCCGACAAATCTTCGTGAATTGGGAGTCAATGCAACCGATGAACAGCTTTCGGAAATAGCACACAAATGTGCAATAGGCGTCAGCGGAGAAACAGGATCAGCAAAACGTCTGAAAGAAAAGGATATGTTAGCGATTTATACGGCTTGTAGATAAGAAGGCTTGAAAATGAACCAAACATTAAAAGTTTTGGAAACAAGAAAAAGCTGTAGAAACTTTAACAAAG
>JAIKVQ010000086.1 GCA_024685565.1 Bacillota bacterium | reverse complement strand
AATGAGCTTGAAACAGCCTCAGAATACAAAAAATGGATTGATGTTTGCAAGGATGTGAACTAAAATGGATAATAAAAGCGAAATCTATCATACTTCCAATATTAACTGGTATCCGGGGCATATGGCAAAAACCCGCCGTATGCTTGAGGAGAATATCAAGCTTGTTGATGTGGTAATAGAAATATTGGACGCACGTATTCCCCAATCAAGCCGTAATCCTCATTTTAGCGACATAGTAGCCTCAAAACCTCGGCTTATAATTTTAAACAAATCCGATATGGCGGATAGTGCTAAAACCGAAAAATGGCTGGCTTTTTATAGGAAGAATAACATAAAAGCACTCTGCGTCAGTTGCCAGACAGGTAAAGGAGTAAACCAAATTGCGCCTGAAATTTTTGAGCTTGCGAAGGACAAAATAGAAAAATATTCTCAAAAAGGAATAAAAAAAAGTATTAAAGTAATGATAATCGGTATTCCTAATGTCGGCAAATCTACGCTTATTAACCGTCTTGTAGGCAAAGCTGCGGCAAAAACAGGCGACCGCCCCGGCGTTACCCTTTCAAAGCAGTGGATACGCTTAAAAGATGGTCTGGAGCTTTTAGACACCCCCGGTATTCTTCCCCCAAAGCTTGAAGACCAAGACGCTGCTCTAAAGCTGGCATATACGGGAGCAATTAAAGATGAGATTATGGAAACGGAGTTAATCTGCTACTCCCTTTTAGAAAATCTTATTATAAATTATCCCGAGTTACTTATTGAACGGTATAAACTTTCAGAAATCCAAGGATTAAAGGGGTATGAGCTTTTAGAAAAAATCGGAAGAAAAAGAGGCTGTTTAATCTCCGGCGGCGAAGTAGATATGTCACGTGCCGCAAATATTGTTTTAGAGGATTTCAGAAGTCTGAAAATCGGACGCATTACTCTTGATTTTGCGGAGGAATATAATGAGTAGCAAAAGAAAAGATTTTCTGCTGATTTTAGTTACAATTTTGTTTATATCGGCTATACTTTTTGGTATTAAAAGCACTCCAAAGGAGCGGAATAAAGTATTTCTCGATTATTTTGATACTGTGACCGAGATAACGATTGTTTCAAAAAATGACAAGCCTATAAGGGATTGCGAGAATTACCTGAAGAAAATGAATGAAGAACTTTCAGCAGACAGCGAAAACGGACTTATTTCCCGATATAACAAAGGCGAAAGTGTAGAATTCTCCAAAGATACAAAGGAACTGATTGATTTTTCAAAGACTTTTTCGGTCGAAAATGAGAATTACTTCTCCATATATTTAGACCCGCTTATTAAGGCGTGGGATATTAAAAATAACAGCGGATATATACCTGATGTTGATGATGCACTTTTGAAGTGCGAAAAAAAAGATACACTAAATTTAGGCGGGGTTGCAAAGGGATTTGTTACTGATAAGATTATAAAAATTCTTAAAAGCCACAATGTTTCCTCTGCCCTTATAAATCTTGGAGGAAATACCTACGCCCTCGGCAAAAAGCCTACGGGCGAAAGTTGGCATATAGGAATTAAAAATCCGAAAGATGATAATGGAATTATCGGCATTATCAGTGCTGAAAATCTTGCTGTTATCACATCAGGCGATTATGAGCGGTATTTTGATTTAGACGGAATGAGGTACCATCATATTTTTAACCCCAAAACTGGCTATCCCGCAGATTCAGGACTTCATAGCGTTACGGTAATTTCCGATAACCCCACTATTTGCGATGCCCTTTCAACTGCTGCATTTGTTGCGGGACTTGATGACGGCTGGGAACTTTTAAAAAAATATAACTGTATGGGCATTTTCATCACTGATGATGCTGTCTACTTTTCAAAATCTCTTGAAAATATATTTAAACAAACAGATTTCTCATATAAATATGAATTTTTGTACTAAAAAAAGCGTCATAGACGCTTTTTTTAAAAGCTTTTTGATATGATATTGCAAATCATTGCCGCAGCCTCAGCACGCGTTACGTTTGCGTTTGGAAGTATTGTATTATCAGGATATCCGTTTATAAATCCGCTTGCACACATAGAATATACAGCCTCTTTTGCCCATTCAGGAATATCGCTATCGTCTGCAAACTTGTTTTCGCTTAGTTCATTAAGATTTAACACTCTGCTCAAAATTGTTATTGCCTCAGCACGAGTAAGGGTAACCCTCGGTGAAAAGAAAATCTTTCCCTCAAGACCTTGTCTGCCCGCGATAATATCTTTATTAACCAATGCGTAAACATATGGTCTTGACCAATCAGAAATTTCGTAAATATCCGCAAATTCCTTCTTACACTCTGTTATATACTCAACATTTACTCCAAGCATTCTGCACATAATGACAGCAAATTCTTCTCTTGTAATATTTTTAAGAGGCAGGAATGAAAGCCCGCTTTCTGTTTCGTAACCGCTAACTATTCCCTGTTCATATGCATACTGTATTTTATCGCGTGCCCAATTATTCAAAATATCTGAAAAAGAATATACACTCTTAACATTTACAGGAATTTGATATATCCGTTCTCCTGCTGATACTGAAAGCACTCCTCCCCCGCCGTTTGAGGTTATTTTAAGAGTATTTCCCGAAATTTCTCCAAAATCATTATTTAGTGAAAGTTTAAAACTATCTTGACTTGCCTTCAGTTTTATTCCTTTATACCAAGCTTCATAGTTTAGAGTAACTGTTTCGCCCTTCGACATATCGAGGCTTTTTATAACATCACCTTTACTGTCCTTTACTATAATATCGGTAGGTGTTTCATAACTATGATAATAGTTTTGCGTACTCACATCCCCAAATGATGCAGTTACAGTTATTAAGCCTGTTCCATTTGCTGTTAAAGTATTTGTATTCTCGTCATAGCTACTTTCACCGCTTACTGAAAATGTTGCACCTTTCGGCACAGAAACAGGATAAAAGCTACTGTCAACAGCCTTTGGTGTAAGTTGTTCCGAATACCCAGAAAGATAATGCTGTTCAAACGGGTATAGATATATACCTCCAAGAATATTTGTTGGAGTGCTGACATTTTTTAAAAACAGGTAATTTGAGCAATTTCTAAGCTGTCCCTCAGAGGGCAAATTTATAATTTCACTTTCACTCGCCCCCGGGTAAATTCCAGAAATAGCTGTTGAGCCGCCACCATCAAGATTTATTGCGTCGACACAGCCAAGCTCTTTTAGCCTTTTTGCAATAGTAGCTATCTGCGCACCGTAACTATATCCCTTTTGTCTTCCGTCGAGAACATAAAAGATAATTTCTCCGCCCGCAGTAATTCCGACAGCTGTACGCGGTGCAGCGCCTTTTGCAAATCCACTGTTTATGTTTCCGTTTTCAATAAGCCTGTCACCCACGCTGCCCATTGCAGAATCAACATCATTCCACCGCTTATCGTCTACATAAGAGCTGATTTCAACAAGATCACCTACCTCAAGAGAATTAAACTGTTCATAAAGCGTTTCATCGCTGTTTTCATTTAAGGTTAGAATAAGTTTTCCCTTAGGTATTAAAACTGCGCCTGTATAATTGAATTTATCCTCCACAACTGCATTCAAGGTTTCTCCAATTCCCAAATTACCGTCTATATCACCCAAAATTATCGAAAGAGACGGAATTTCGTTATGATTATTCTCGTCAAAATCCTCAGTATATAGATTAACTATCGGAGTAGTGTCCTGATTATATTTATTTATGTGTGAAATCTCTATTTGGGCATCTTCTGTTTTTAGCGTGGTTTCTATTTTCAGCGGTGCAATAAATGCTGTTCCGTCGCTGTTAAATCCCACAGCCTGATATTGTTCGGTATCCTTTGTGATAATTCTGCCCTCTGCTACAGATACACCCATAGGTATGCCCGTTTGGAATGAAAAAAAGGACGCATTTATGCCGATTAACGGAACAAGACCGTTGTTTTTCATATAATCTTCGGCTTTTTTTATGTTTCTGAGTCCCCAAACAGTATTTCCGCCGATAACAGTTGGAAGTACATCTGTATTCGGTGTGTATTTTGCATAGTATTCCGTTTGCATACCCACTCCGCTCTGCTCGGACATAAACTCATTTTTGTAAATATCAGTACCGTTTGCAATCTTATGTGACCAGCCTGTAACCTCTGTTCCCAATATTGAGGCAAAAACGGAATTTATAGATAAAATAAAAGCTGCAAATACCGCAATAACTTGTTTCTTCATTAAAAGCCCTCACTTTCATATAAATTATACTGCAAGAAGAAGGAAAAGTAAATAATCTAATACAAAAAAATCTTCCCAATAAATGGGAAGATTTGAGGTTTTTTGTCAAAAATTGTATCCTGCCTCTATTGCTTTTAAATTTATCTGCAGCATATCTGCTTTTCGCGCAGGAATAACCTTTTTCAGGCCTTCTTCAATGTCTTCAAAATTAACTGCGCCTGTTTCCTTTATTACCTTTCCGAGCATAACCATATTTGCAAGAGTAGGTGCTCCTATTTCCGACGCCATCTTTGTGGCAGGAATATAGAAAGCATCAACATCATCTCTTTGGATTTTACGGTCTATAAGGGTTGATTCTACAAATATTTTTCCGCCTGAAACTGTGGCATCTTCATATTTATCAAGCGACGGAAGATTCATAGCAATAAGGACATCAGGATTTGATACAATCGGTGACCCTACAGGGGAATCACTTAAAATAACGCTGCAATTTGCAGTACCACCTCTCATTTCAGGTCCGTAAGACGGCAGCCAGCTCACCTGTTTGTTCTCGGTTAATCCTTTATATGCAAGGCACTTTCCTGCAAAAAGTACGCCTTGTCCGCCAAAGCCTGCAATCAAAATATTAAAAGTACTCATTATTTCGCCTCCCCGCTTCTGTCTTTATACACACCGAGCGGATAATACGGAATCATATTCTCGTCAATCCACTTAAGCGCATCTTTAGGAGTCATACCCCAGTTTGTAGGACAGCTTGAGATTACCTCAACCAAGGAAAATCCCTTGCCGTTTACCTGATTTTCAAAGGCTTTCTTAATAGCCGCTTTTGCATTCTTTATATTTTTTACATTATTTACTGCAACCCTTGCAAGATATTCAGGCCCTTCAAGCTGAGAGAGCATCTCGCAAATCTTTACAGGGAAACCGCAAAGCGAAGTATCTCTTCCGTAAGGAGATGTTTGGGTTACCTGCCCCGGAAGTGAGGTAGGTGCCATTTGCCCGCCTGTCATACCGTAAATTGCATTATTTACAAATATTACTGTTATATTTTCATTTCTCGTTGCGGAGTGTACCGTTTCAGCAGTTCCGATTGATGCCAAATCTCCGTCACCCTGATAAGTAAAAACTATATTTTCAGGATTAGCACGCTTTATTCCTGTTGCAACAGCAGGCGCTCTTCCATGTGCAGCCTCTACCATATCGCAGGCAAAATAGTCATATGCCATAACGGCACAGCCGACAGGGGCAACGCCTATTGTTTTTCCCTCAATTCCAAGCTCATCTATTGCCTCTGCAACAAGCCTGTGGATAATACCATGCGTACATCCGGGACAATAGTGAAGCGGTGCATCTGTTAATGACTTTGGTTTATCAAATACTATCATTAGTTTATACCTCCTTGTGCCTCTTTAATTTTTGCAAGTACTTCCTCCGGTGAAGGTATCATACCGCCTACGCGGTTGCACAGCATAACGGGACGCATACATTTTGTTGCAAGTTCAATATCTTCAACCATCTGCCCCATTGAAAGCTCAACGGATATAAAAGTTTTAACCTGCTGTGCTGCCTCAAAAAGACGCTTTTTCGGGAAAGGCCAAAGTGTTATTGGTCTTATCATACCTGCCTTTATTCCCTGCTTTCTTGCCTCTGTTACAGCATTTTGAGAAACACGCGCTGCGATACCGAATGCAACTATACAAATCTCGGCATCGTCCATCATAAACTCTTCGTACATTACCTCATTTTCTTCGATTTTCTTATATCTCTCAAAACGGGCAAAGTTTTCCTTCTCAAGCTGCTCGGGTTTTAAATAAAGCGAGTTAACAATATTATGTTCTCTCTCCATTTTTGTTCCCGTAACTGCCCAAGGTTTATCAAAATTTTTAATCTCAGCGCTGTCACGGATTTCAACAGGTTCCATCATCTGTCCCATTGTACCGTCTGCCAAAATCATAGACGTCATTCTGTATGTGTCGGCAAGTTCAAATCCTTTTATTGTAAGGTCAGCCATTTCCTGAACTGATGCCGGGGCTAAAACAATCATACGGAAATCGCCGTGACCGCCTGCTTTTGTAGCCTGAAAATAATCAGACTGTGACGGCTGTATTCCGCCAAGTCCCGGACCGCCTCTTTGTACATTTACGACGAATGCAGGAAGGTCGGAACCTGCAAGATATGAAAGTCCCTCGCTCTTTAATGCAACACCAGGGCTTGAAGATGATGTCATTACCCTCTTTCCTGCTGATGATACCCCGTAAACCATATTTATTGCAGCTATTTCACTCTCTGCCTGAAGGAATGTTCCTCCGATTTTCGGCATTCTCTTTGCCATATACGCCGCAATTTCAGTCTGCGGTGTTATAGGATAACCAAAATAATGGCGGCAACCTGCCTTAATAGCAGCCTCTGCAATAGCCTCATTTCCTTTCATCAATACCTTTTCAGCCATTTTAAATAAACCTACCTTTCTACCGTTATAATACAATCGGGACACATAGTTGCGCAAAAAGCACAAGCGATGCATTGTTCCTGATCAATAATTTCAACAGGAGAATGTCCCTTTTTGTTTATTTTGTCTTTTGCAATTTTCAGTATCTTTTTCGGGCATGCCTCGACACACAGTCCGCAGCCCTTGCATAAATCTGTTTTAAAAGTCAATTTTGCCATTTTCTTACTCCTTTTCTATTTTGTAATATTTATCCTGAAGTTCAAGCATGAACATCGTAGAATCTGTTTTAGACAGGGAATTATATATCTCTTCCGTTGCTGTAGTCATAACTATCGGAAGATGTGAAAGTCGTGCTAACTTTTCTGCCTCACTTTGCTTTTTTATTAAATCTGCCTTGGTTGTTTCATCGCCTATATTTGAATTGTGGACAATTCCTGTAAACGGAATATGCCCTGCCGCCTCAATTTCATACATAACCTCCAAGGTTTCCTCGGCTGTTTTTGTTAAAGGACGGTAAAAATTAGCGACAAAAAGCATATCAAAGTCGTTATCCTCCATTATATCAGGGGCAAATCTGCCCAAAGCTACCGCTCCTCTGTCATCTCCGCCAACATCTATTACTAGATGTTGAGATTTATCCGCTACCGCACTATAAATCTCTTTCGGCAGAGCAGGGGCGTCAAGGTTTGTATTGGCATATTCCGATGAAATAATGGATATTCCGTGCTTTTTTAAGTCCTCTTCGCTGTCTTTTGTACGAAAATACGGATTTACAATATCAAGGTCGATTATTGAAACATCAGCACCCTGACTTTTTATGAATTTTGCATAGTTTACAGCAATATTTGTTTTTCCGCTGCCGTAGTGACCTGCAAACAGTGTTATTCTTTTCATACACTCTCCTTATAATTGTGAGCGTATAATCTTGCCGCTCACTGTTTTGGGAAGCTCATCGCGAAATTCTACAATCCTCGGGTATTTGTAAGGTGCCGTATGCTCCTTTACATAGTTCTGGATTTCCTTTTTAAGTTCCTCCGAAGGCGCTGTTCCCTTTGTCAAAACAATGCTTGCCTTAACAACCTGTCCTCTTACCTCATCGGGAGCTGCCGAAACACCGCATTCTAAAACATATGGAAGCTCCATGATTACATTTTCTATTTCAAAAGGTCCTATTCTGTATCCAGAAGATTTTATAACGTCATCAGCACGTCCAACGTACCAGTAAAATCCGTCCTCATCGCGTACCGCAATATCACCTGTATGATAAAGACCGTCGTGCCACGCCTCATGCGTTTTTTCGGCGTCTAAATAGTATTCCCTGAAAAGTCCGCAAGGCTGTCTTTTATCAGTCTTTATAACAATTTCTCCGCTTTTTCCTACGCCAACACTCTTTCCTGTATCGTCAACCAAATCGACTTCATAGCCCGGAACGGGTTTTCCCATAGAGCCTATTTTATGTGTACCGCCAAACAAATTTCCTATTACAAGCGATGTTTCCGACTGACCAAAGCCCTCCATAACCTGCAGTCCCGTCAAATTTTCAAGCTGCTTAAATACTTCAGGGTTTAGTGCCTCGCCAGCAATTGTTGCATGCTCAACTGACGACAAATCATATTTCCTTAAATCCTCTTTAATCATCATGCGGTACATTGTGGGTGGTGCACAGAATGTTGTAATATGGTATTTTGCAAAGAGAGGAAGTATATCATCTGCATGAAATCTGTCAAAGTCATATACAAATGTCGCCGCCTCGCACAGCCACTGACCGTAAAGTTTTCCCCACATAGCCTTTGCCCAGCCTGTATCGGAAATAGTAAGGTGCAGACCGTCAGGGTCAACACAATGCCAATAATTTGCCGTTACAAAATGCCCGAGCGGATATTTATAGCTGTGTGCCGCAATCTTAGGATAGCCTGTAGTGCCTGATGTAAAGAACATAAGCATAAGGTCATCGCCGCAGGGCGTATCTTCCGTTCTTTCAAATTTGTCAGAAAACAACTCATATTCACTGTTAAAATCATGCCACCCATCAGCCTTACCGCCGACTAAAATCTTTGTTTTAAGAGTTTCGGAATCCTTTTGTGCAAGATCAACCTGCTCCCTTACACCGCCGTCTGCGGTACACAAGATTGCACTTACTCCTGCAGCATTAAAGCGATAGGAAAAATCATGTTCCTGAAGCTGGTTTGTTGCAGGTATTGCTATTGCTCCTATTTTATGAAGTGCTAAAATTGCAAACCAGAACTGATAATGCCTTTTTAAAACCAGCATTACCCTGTCACCCTTTTTGATGCCAAGGGATTTGAAATAATTTGCTGTCTTATTAGACTCAGTTTTCATATCAGCAAACGTAAATTTGCGCTCAGTTTTATTAACATCTAAGTGAAGCATAGCAAGCTTGTCAGGGCGTTTTTCTGCCAAAGCATCAACTATATCAAAAGCAAAGTTGAATTTATCCTCATTTTCAAACCTGAGTGACAAAAGAGCGCCGCGCTCGTCTTCAGTCGGGTGAATAAAGTTATGGTAAATCCTGCGGTACGGCTGATGCGTTTTGCTTTCCTTGGGATTATCCATTTCGGCATTTTTTTCTTCCATTTTAGCGCCGTTTGCAGACAGTACAATTGCATAAAACTCGCAGTCCTCACCGCCTATCGCCAAAAGACCATGCGGAGTCTGACTGTCATAATAAATTGAGTCGCCCTCGTGCAGAATTTCCTTATGAGAGCCGAGCTGCACCATAAGAGTACCTTTGATTACTATATCGCATTCCTGACCATCGTGTGTGGTAAGCTCAATGTCACGATGCTCCGCATCTTTATCATAAATCGCTTTTACATAAAGCGGCTCTGATACTCTGCGCCTGAACTCCGGCGCAAGATTATAATAAATCATTCCGTGAGCCTGCTCAATTTTCTGTCCCTCGCCTTTTCTCGTTACGGTATATGATTTAAGCGTCGGACTCGTACCCTCTACAATATCGGTAACATCCACGTGAAAAGCCAAGGCACAGCGATAGATAAAGGCAAAACTCAAATCGTGCTGACCATTCTCACAGGCAATATATTCATCAACAGATACATCGGTAAGTTTTGCCATAGTCTGAGGTGACATTCCCTCAATTTCACGAAGTTCTTTAATTCTTGTAGCCATTTCCTTGATTTTTAAATCAAGACCGTTTATTTCCATAAAAATCCTCCTACCGTCTTTGGGAAACAAAAACTCGCCCCAAAGATATACTAAAATCTTTGAGACGAGTTTAAATAAACCCGCGGTACCACTCAAATTGCGCCAAATAGCGCCTCTTCAGACTCTGTCAAGCCCTATACACTAACGCAGCAAACTCGGAAAGGTTCTACTAACTAACAAAGCTTTCTTCCTTTCAGCTCCGAAGCTACAAATACTCTAAAAAATCTGCATGCTTGCACCAACCGCCTGCTCTCTTCAAGATTTTTGCTTAGAATACCCTCTTCATCAACGCTTTTACATATTCAACTCTTTATATTTTAGCATATCTAAATCAAAATGTCAATAGAAAACAAGAATTTTATAGCTTATTTCTTTGTATTTTACCGCTTATTGTCTTAGGAAGCTCATCACGGAACTCTACAATTCTCGGATATTTATAAGGAGCTGTCTTTTCCTTTACGTAATCTTGAATTTCCTTCTTTAATTCCTCTGTTTTTTCTGTGCCCTTTGTTAAAACGACACTCGCCTTAACAATCTGACCGCGTATTTCATCAGGAACAGCTGATACTCCGCACTCTAAAACATACGGAAGCTCCATTATTACATTTTCAATTTCAAACGGTCCTATTCTGTATCCCGAAGATTTGATAACATCATCAGTTCTTCCGACATACCAGAAGTATCCGTCCTCATCGCGCCATGCAATATCGCCTGTATGGTAAAGTCCGTCATACAAGACTTCGCTTGTTTTTTCAGAATTTTTATAATATCCCTTAAAGAGTCCGCATGGTGTTCCGCTATCAAGTCGTACTACAATTTCACCCGATTCGCCTATATCACAGGATTCTCCATCGTGATTTACTATATCAATATTGTACGATGGAACGGGTTTACCCATTGAGCCGGGTTTTGGGTTCATTCCGACAAGATTTGCAACAGTAAGTGTCGTCTCCGTCTGTCCAAAGCCCTCCATCAGTGAAAGTCCTGTTGCTTTTTTAAATTGTCTGAACACTTCAGGATTTAGTGCCTCACCTGCAATTGTTGCATGTTTTATAGAGGACAGGTTATATTTTGATAAATCCTCCTTTATAAACATACGGTACATAGTAGGCGGTGCACAGAAAGTTGTTATATTGTACTTTTCAAAAAGAGGCAGGATTTTATCTGCGTGAAATCTGTCAAAGTCATATACAAAAACTCCGCCCTCACACATCCATTGACCGTACAGCTTTCCCCAAAGCGCCTTTCCCCAGCCTGTATCGGAAATAGTAAAGTGCAGTCCGTCACGTTCGGCACAATGCCAATATTTAGCAGTTACAAAGTGTCCTAACGGATACTTGTAGCTGTGAACAGCAATTTTGGGATACCCTGTAGTACCTGATGTAAAGAACATCAGCATATCATCATTTCCGCATGGTGCACCTTCCTCACGCACAAATTTTCTGCTGAAAAGTCCATACTCACGATTGAAGCTATGCCAGCCCTTTCTGTCGGTTTCCGTAGCAATCTTTATCTTAAGATTAGGCGCATTCTTTGCGGCAAGGTCTACCTGCTCCATAATGTAATCTTCGTTTGCACAGACAATAGCTTTTACCTCCGCCGCCTCAAAGCGGTAAGTATAATCATGTTCTTTTAGTTGGTTTGTTGCAGGAATTACAACGGCGCCAAGCTTATGGAGTGCAAGAATTGAGAACCAGAACTGATAATTTCTCTTTAAAACGAGCATTACCTTATCTCCTCTTCCTATTCCCAAGGATTTAAAGTAATTTGCCGTTTGGCTTGAAGCGTCTTTTATATCCTTAAAAGTAAAGCGATGCTCATTCATATCGTTGTCTAAATGTACCATAGCCAGCTTATCTGGATATTTTCTTCCTATTTTATCAACAACGTCAAATGCAAAGTTAAAGGAGTCGGCATTTTTAAACGAAATATCCTCTAAAATACCGTTTTCCGTTTCCTTAACCTTCACAAAATCATTTATGATTAGATTTTCCGATTGTCTTGCATACAAAATTGTATTTGTAAGCTCATTTTCATCAGGCTTATCATCGCCTGGAAGAATTACCGCGCAAAAAACGCATTTTTTCCCGCCTATAGCAATCATTCCGTGCGGAGTTGAGCTGTTATAGTAGATGGAATCGCCCTCATTTAAAATAACAGTATGCTCCCCTACCTGCACCTTAAGGCTACCCTCTAAGATGAGGTCAAATTCCTGTCCCTTATGTGTAGTCAAATGTATCGGTAGATTTTGCTGTTCTTCTACATAGTCATAGGTAACATAATACGGCTCTGCAATTTTATGTTTGAACAAAGGTGCAAGGTTGGAAATTGATATACCGTCTTCCTTTGCCGTTTGATGCCCCTCACCTTTCCTTGTTACGTTATAAGACGAAAGATTTGCACTAACTCCCTCCAAAATATCGTTTATCTCCAAATGAAATGCCAGTGCACATTTGTGAATAAAGGTAAATGGAAAATCAAGCATACCGGTCTCAAACTGCAGATACTTTTCTACGGAAACTTCCGTCTTTTCTGCCATTTCTTCTGCAGTAAA
>JAIKVQ010000127.1 GCA_024685565.1 Bacillota bacterium | reverse complement strand
CAGTAAAAATCAAATATTATCAGGATATAAATAAAGTAATTGCAAATCTGCAGGCACTTATATTGAATCAGTAAGGGAGGATTTTATTATGGAATTTTCATCAAAAAGAGCGGAAAGAGTTGTTAAGGCATTTATAAATTGTGTAAAAATGGGAGAATACTCATTTGATTACGCGTGTTTGCTGATTGAAGATAATCAAAGATATGGCTATTTAACGGAAGCAGACAAAGAAGTATTCTACGATGCTTGCGAACCTGTAGAGGAGACAGAAAATGAATAATGCCAAAACTGCTTTATGCACAATCTTCGGGTTATTTGGAGCAATGATTGTATCTTTATTTGGAGGATGGACGGAGGATATGATAACACTAATCATTGTTATGGCTATCGACTTTATATTAGGGCTTATAATAGCGGCTTTTTTCAAGAAAAGCCCGAAAAGCGAAAGCGGTAGTGTCTCATCAAAAAGCTGTTTTCTGGGATTATGCAAAAAATGTACAATGCTTTTATTTGTGTTGGTAGCGTATAGGCTTGATGTCACCCTTGGAACAGACTACATAAAGCCTGCAGCGGTTATAGCGTTCATAGTAAATGAACTTATATCAATAGTGGAAAACGCGGGAATTATTGAAATTCCTATGCCCGGAATTATAACAAAGGCGATTGATTTGCTAAAGGATAAGGAAGGCGGTAAAGGTGCGTAAAGTTGATCAGCTGCACCCGAGACTGCAAAGTCTGATTTTTGATTTGAAGGAAAAATGTCAAAATCAAGGCTTAAAAATAGGCATTGGAGAGTGTTTGAGGACGGTAAAAGAACAAGAAGCACTATATGCCAAAGGAAGAACAGTGTCGGGGAGTGTTGTCACAAATGCCAAAGGCTCTGCATATGCCTCAATGCATCAATGGGGAGTTGCATTTGACTTTTACCGAAATGACGGGAGAGATACGTATGAAAACGGTGACAGTTTTTTTCAAAATGTAGGGAAAATAGGCAAGTCACTTGGCTTAGAATGGGGCGGAGATTTTAAATCTATTAAGGATTTGCCACATTTTCAGCTGCCCGATTGGGGCAGTACGCCCGCAAAACTAAAGGCGAAATATAAAACGCCTGAAAACTTTTTTAAAACTTGGGAGGAAATGCCTATGACAGAGCAGGAAAGAATAAAATTCAATTCCTTGGTCAAGCAGGTTGAGACGCTGACGCTTGAAAAAGAAAAAATATATCATTATACTTCGGAGCTTCCCGACTGGGCAAAGCCGACAATTCAGAAACTTTTGGACAGAGGTATATATAAAGGCATTAGTGAAAGCGATTTAAATCTGCCCGAAACTGTTATGCGGGTTTTGGTTATAAATGACAGGGCAGGAATTTATAAATAATAGGTGAATCAGCTGATATATTATCAGCTGATTTTTTTAAAAAAAGTTTGGATTTTGTATTGTTTTTCGGGAGAAAATGTTTTATAATGGTAAATAACTTAATATTTTCACACAAAGTGTCGACTGTGCCGTTCGGGTATAGTCGGTGAAAAGGGAATACGGTGCGAATCCGTAACGATACCAGTCGCTGTATGCGCTTTGCTTTATTTATAGACGAAAGTCGGTCATTGGGAAACTGAGAAGGCAAAATAAAGTCTTATATGCGTAAGTCAGAAGACCTGCTTTGATGCCATACCGTAAGTGCATTTGCATAGGTTTGGCAGTTTTGTTTCCGCTGCTTAAAAAGATCAGGGCTTTGTTTTGTTGCGATTCAAATTGTGATGCACAGGAATATCTGCTGTGACAAATTAAAATTATTGTCACAGCTTTTTTGTGACAGAAAAACGGAGGAAGAAAAAATGAAAAAATTAAGAGGACTGTCACTTGTTTTGTGCATAACAATGCTTTTGGGCATATTTAATTTATCAGCTTATGCACAGAATACAATTACTGCATACGTAACAATTAGTATGTACGGTGATATTGTAAAGGATACAAATGCTAATTATGTTGCAGAGGCGCCTGTGGAACTTACAGGCAAGGAAAGCTATACATTAGATGATGTATTCGTAAAAGCGCACGACCTTTTTTATGAAGGCGGGGCGATAGCAGGCTATGAAACCGAAGTGTCCAACTTCGGCTATGGCGACTCTTTGGGTATTAAAAAGGTATGGGGCGATACAAGCGGAAAGTTTGGTTACCAGATTAACGGAGGCGCGGTATATGTATCAGATTTGACAACATCTGTAAATAACGGCGATTATATCGACCTTTGCATATACGAAAACTATTGGCCGGATACTGAGGACTATTCATATTTTGATACATATCAAAAGACTGTAGAGGGGCATACAACAGAGCTTACCCTGTATTATACATATTATGATGAAAACTGGATTATGCATACGGACCCTTGTGAAAACGCAACTGTTTTGGTAAACGGCAAGGAGACTAATATAAAAACAAACGAAAACGGAAAATGCACACTGTCTTTTGACGAATACGGCGAATATATCATTTCCGCAAAAAAGACAAAGGTTATAATAGTTGACCCTGTTGAGGAAACAGAAGCTACTGTTTCTGCAATTACAGCACCTGTCTGCGTGGTATCAGCAGTGCCTGTTTCGGTAGACTGTAAATATCAGCTCAATATAACGGTGGATGCCGATATAGATTTTGAAAATTCAAAGACGATGGTTGTAGGATACAGAGACGGCAAGCTTATCGATATGGTTATGGATAATATTGTATGGTCGGGAAATACTGCAACTGTATATCTTAACAAAAGGGCAACGGACATAAGCTTGTTTATGTGGAATTCAGTTTCAGAACAGGAGCCTTGTATAAAAGCGGAAAAAATTAATCTAAAATAAAATTTTCAAATAATTGGGAGTGAAGAAGAATGAAATCAAATAAAATTCTGTCACTTTTGCTGATATGCGTACTGATTTTCAGTACGCTTAGTTTTCCTGCAAATGCGGACGCTGATGAAAATTTGTATGAAACAGCAATTCATAATATTGCGGCAAAATGTGCACAGGAAGATATAACAAAAGATGTGAATTTTATATGGTTTCTTGCCGATATGATGGCATACAAAAGGCTTTACCCCGAAAGCGAAAACATTTTATCCGCTGAGGAGATAGAAAAATGTAAAGAAGAGCTTTTGGATTTTGCCGAAAACGCCAAAGACGGAAGAGATTTGGCAAAGTCCATTATTGGCTTTCGTGCGCTTGGATACGACGCGCAGAATATTTATAAATCCGATACCGAAAAACTGGAAATTGTTGAAAAGCTGTCAGCCCTGATAGACAGCAAATCACAATCGGTAACAAATATATATACTTTACCTTATGTCGTTATTGCAATGCGTGAGTATGCAAATGAAACGCAAAGTACATATCTAATTAAGGCAATGATTGCTCAAAAGCAAAAGGAAAAGTGGCAGGATGCAAGTATCGGTCTTGATGCAGCAACACCTATGATTTTGGCGCTTGCTCCGTATTCTGATGAAGATGCTGATGTAAAAACCGCTATTTTAGAGTCTGTTAAATTGATAGAAGATATGCAGAGCGAAAGCGGCGCAATACCCCGTCGAGATTTTGAAACAGGGGAGTGGATTGATTCTGCTGCATCAACAGGACTGGCGATTACAGCGCTTTCAGCAATTGGGGAGAATCCCGAAACGGTAATAAAGAATGAGAAAAATCTCATAGATGGGATTATGAGTTTTAAAACACCGGAAAATAATGGATTTTTGACAAGCTCATTTGATACCGAACAGGGTTTTCGAGGACTTTTGGCATATAAACTTAGCGATAAAGGAACATCAATATTCGATTTTTCAGATTATCCTAAAAATGAGCTTAGAATTTCTAAGGGAGAAAGTGTAGAAACGGAGAAGACCGGGCATGCTTCCGTGAATTCGACAGATAATCCGCAGGCTAAAACGGAAAATGTAAGTGTAACTGTCAAAGTAATGATGCATAATGCGGACGACTGCAATAACTCATATACATACAAGCATAATTCTGCAAAATACACTGCAGTATTATCAAAAAAAATTGAAATTGACAAGAATATGACTGTTTATGATGCGACAGTAAAAGCGTTTGATGAAAACGATATTTCGTATATTATAAACAGCAAAAGTATATATTTTGAAACTATAAACGGACTGTCGGAGTTTGACCACGGCGATTATTCAGGCTGGATGTATATGGTGGATGGCAAGCATCAAAATGTGGGATGTGACCAGATAAAAGTAAAGCCGAATTCAGTTATTGTGTGGTATTATACTGATGATTATACGAATGAATACGGTTCAGAAACATATGGGTATCCTGCAAAAAAGAAAGAACAAAAAGAAACAGAGGATAAAGAGACTGAAAAGGACTCAAATAAAGAAAATGTTATCCTTTCCGATATCTGCAGTTTTATTATAGATAACGTACCAGCTCCGCAGGTAGCGTCAATTGGAGGCGAATGGGCGGTTATCGGACTTGCAGCAAGCGGAACAGACGTCCCGAAAGGATACTTTGACAGATATTATGAAAATGTTGAAAACACCGTAAAAGAAAAAAAAGGCATTTTGCACAGCAGAAAATATACCGAGTATTCAAGAGTTGTTATTGCTCTTACGTTGATTGGCAAAAATCCGGAAGATGTTGCCGGAGTTAACTTAGTACAGCCGATTTGTGATTTTCAAAAAACCACAGCTCAGGGCTTAAACGGCGCTGTTTGGGCGCTTATAGCTTTGGACAGCGGAAATTATGCAGATGATGAAATAAGGCAAAAATATGTAGATTATATTTTGGAGCGGCAGTTAAAAGACGGCGGCTGGGCAATCGGCAGGGATGAACAGGAGGCTGACTGCGATATTACCGCAATGGCACTTACTGCGCTTTCCAATTATACTAAAGTGCAAGATATTTCAAAGGCAATAGAGAGGGGCATAGCATTTCTTTCAAAAATTCAGGATGATAACGGCGGATTTTCCACTTTTGGCGAAACGGCGTCGGAAAGCATATCTCAGGTAATAACTGCTCTTTCATCACTTGGCATTGGTTTGGAGGAGTTTTCAAAGAACGGCAGAACTCCGCTTGATGCACTCCTTGACTATTATAAAGAGGGCGAGGGCTTTTCCCATACTTTAGGCGGAGAAGTAAATATGATGTCAACCGAACAGGCACTCTACGCACTCAGCGCTGTAAAGCATTTAAAAAACGGTGAAACACCTGTTTTCAGAACTTGCAAATTTTACGATATATCAGGAAACAAAAGCGAAACGGCAATACTTACCCTCTATAAAAAAGGTATTATAAGCGGAATGGGCAAGAATACATTTGCTCCTGATGAAAAGCTCACGCGTGCACAGTTTACCGTACTTCTTACAAAGGCGTTAAACCTTGGAACAACGGCAAAATCACACTTTTCCGATGTAAATGATGACGACTGGTTTTTTTGTTATGTAAATTGTGCATATGAAAAGGGACTTGTATTCGGAATTTCCGAAAGTGAATTTAATCCCAATGGCAATATTACCTGTGAAGAGGCAGCAGCAATTTTAAGCCGCGCAAGCGTTTTTTGGGGAATTGATAAAGATTATAGTATGCAAAATGCCGCTTTACTTTCCGATGTCTCCGATTGGGCGAAAGATTCTTTTGTCTTTTGCATAGATACGGGAATTTTAGACGGTGTAGGAATTTCGGCAAAGCAGACTGTAATGCGGTCGGATATTGCACAAATGATTTATAATTTGCTTAAAAAGGCGGAGCGTGTATGAATTTTTTAAAAAAAAATAAGGGTAAAATAAGCGTTGTTTTGGTGGTTTTCGTTCTGCTTTTGGCGGCATATTTTGCAGGTGGAAATTCAAAAATCGACGATACAGAACCTGTAGAAAATGGGCATATTTCAGAGATTTATACAGAGGAAACCGAGGAAAAAACGCAAGCGGAGGAAAAGAAAACTGAGGATACTTTGCCCGAGGAGCAAAAGGAAGATAAACCGCCCCAAGAGCCTGAAAAGGCTGAATCTGTAGAAAAAGCAGAGCTTTTTTGTACTCTTTGTGTAAGATGTGACACTATTTTAGATGACACTTCCCGTTTTGATGAGGGGAAACTTGATATTTTACCAAAAAACGGAGTTATTTTTGCCGAGCAAAAAGTCGAATTTTCGGACGGCGAGAGCGTTTTTGACGTTTTATTGCGTGAGATGAAGAATAATAAAATACATTTAGAATTTGTAAATACGCCTGTTTACGGAAGCGTATATATTGAGGGGATAGGCAATATTTACGAGTTTGACGCAGGCGAACTTTCGGGTTGGATGTATAGGGTAAACGGCGAATTTCCAAACTTTGGCTGTTCAAAGTATATTTTAAAGCAGGGAGATAAAGTTGAGTTTGTATATACCTGTGATCTGGGCAAGGACGTCGGCGGAGGATATGTAAAGGGGCAGGGTGCTTATGATGAATGAGTTTTCTGAATACCACCCGTCGGTAATTTTTACATACTTTTTGTTTGCATTTCTGTTTACCTGTGCACATTTTAATCCCATTTCGCTTTTTATTGCATTTTCTTCGGCATTTGTGTACTTAGCTGTGCTAAAGGGCAGAAAAGAGCTTTACAGAAATATTGTTTTAATGCCGCTTCTATTTTTTTCTATGGCACTAATAAATCCTGCCTTTAATCATGGGGGCGTTACTATACTTATGTATCTGCCGAGCGGAAATCCGCTAACAATGGAGTCTGTGTTTTTTGGGCTTATTGCAGCTGGTATGATTCTTGCAGTAATACTGTATTTTTCATGCTTTAATGAAATTATGACGAGTGATAAGCTTATATATCTTTTCGGAAAAATCATACCGTCGCTGTCCCTTATTTTTTCAATGACTTTAAGGCTTGTTCCTAAATTTCGCGAGCAGATAAAGGCTGTGTCAAAAGCCCAGAAATGCATAGGCAGGAATACTTCGGATAGAAATCTCATAAAAAGGCTTAAAAGCGGACTTACTATTTTTTCGGTAATGGTTACGTGGAGTATTGAAAACGCAATAGAAACGGCTGATTCAATGAAATCCCGCGGATTTGGTACATCAAAGCGTACGGCATTTTCGATGTATTCCTTTACAAAACGGGATAAAAATGCGCTTTTTCTCATTTTAGCATTGGCTTTATATGTGTTTTTGGGTAGCAGTTTTGGTGTGTTTGATTTTACATACTTTCCATATGTAAAATGGGCAGGAATTTCGCCATATGCAATTTCAGTATACATAGCAGAGCTTTTGCTTTTGCTGATGCCTGTAATAATAGAAATAACGGAGCTTAGAAGATGGAAGTTTACAAATTAGAAAGTGTCGGCTTTAAATATCCTAACAGGGATAGCCGTGCGCTTGAAAATATAAATACAGTCTTTAAAAAGGGCGAATTTGTGACAATTTGCGGAAAATCGGGCTGTGGAAAAACAACGCTTTTAAGGCTGTTAAAGCCTGCAATTTCGCCGTATGGTGAGTTTACGGGCAAAATTATCTTTAGAGGCGAAAATATAAAGGCGACAGATGGAAAAAACTTATCATCAGCTGTCGGTTTTGTTATGCAAAGTCCGGAAAATCAGATAGTAACAGATAAAGTGTGGCATGAGCTTTCATTCGGTCTTGAAAATATGGGCGTGAAAACTCAGCAAATGAGGGCAAGAGTTTCGGAAATGGTGTCATTTTTCGGGATACAGGACTGGTTTTATAAAAAAACTACAGAGCTTTCAGGCGGGCAGAAACAGATACTAAATCTTGCGTCTGTTATGGTTATGCGTCCTGAAGTACTGATTTTGGACGAGCCGACAAGCAGACTTGACCCGATAGCCGCAAGCGAATTTTTGCAGATGCTCAAAAAAATCAATAAAGAACTCGGAACTACCGTAATCTTAGCAGAGCATCGTTTGGAGGAGGCATTTGCAATATCCGATAGGGTCATAGTGATGGAAAAAGGCGGAATAATAGCAGAGGGTACTCCGCATGATGTAGGCAGAATTTTAAAGAAGAACAAAAATGAAATGTATGATGCAATGCCTACAACAGTTAAAGTATTTGAAGCTGTAGAAACTGAGGGAGTATGCCCTCTTACAATTGAGGATGCAAGAGAATGGCTTTTGGAATATACAAAAGAAAATAAGCCTGTTCAATTTGACACAGAAAACAATGTATCGGAATGTCAAAAACCCATTATTGAATTAAAAGAAGTATTTTTCAGGTATGAAAGGGCGTCACAAGACATAATAAAAAATCTGAATTTAACGGTATTTGAAGGTGAAATCCTTGCAATTTTGGGCGGTAACGGAACGGGAAAAACGACGGCGCTTTCCTTGATTTCAGGGATAAATAACCCGCAAAGAGGCGAAATTTACATAAAAGGGGAAAAATTATCAAAAATCCCCAATCTGTATGACGGACTTATGGGAGTTTTGCCCCAGGAACCCAAAAGTCTGTTTGCTAAAAAAACGGTGTTTTCAGAGCTTATGGAAATGACGGATAAAAAGCTTGCAAAACAGGAACGGGAGCGGAAGGTGCTTGAGGTTTCGCATCTTTGCAGAATTGACGCTTTGCTTGAAAATCACCCTTATGACCTGTCGGGCGGAGAACAGCAGAGAGCTGCGCTTGCTATGATACTCTTAAAAAAGCCGCAGATACTTATTATGGATGAGCCGACAAAGGGTATGGACGCGCATTTTAAGAGAATTTTTGCGGGGATTTTAAAGGATTTAAAGCGCGGAGGCGCAACGGTAATAATGGTTTCCCACGATTTGGATTTCTGTGCGGAGTTTGCAGACCGCTGTGCGCTTTTATTTGACGGCGCGGTAACATCTATAGGCGATAAACGTGAATTTTTCCTGAATAATTATTTTTATACAACACGCGCCTGCCGTATGGCAAGGGGTATAATCGAAAATGCGGTTTTGGAAGAGGACATTATAAATGCATTAGGCGGTAGATATGAGCGTGAAATACAAGAGGAAATTTATGAATATAAAATAAGCGAAATGCCGAAAGATGAGGAAAAAGAAAAAATATCTTTGAGGCAGATTGCAAAAGGTGTAATTTTCGGCTTATGCTTCGCTTTGGCATATATGTTAAAGCTTATGGATATTGTGAGTTTTAAGGGTGAATATTATCTTCTAAGCGGAGCGGAAATTGTATTTTTAGCTTTATGCCTTAAAAATCTTCTTCCGCGGAAAACAATTGAAAATAATACGGCAAAACCGAGTAAACGGGGAATAGGCAAAAGAACTCGCACAGCGTCGGTTTTGATACTTTTACTGATACCGCTTACAATATTTTTCGGTATTTACTACCTTGGCGACCGAAAATACTATTTTATAAGCCTTTTGATAATGCTTGAAACTATCTTGCCGTTTTTAATTATGTTTGAAAACAGAAAGGCGCAGGCAAGAGAGATAGTTATTATAAGTGTTTTATGCACCTTGGGCGTTGCGGGCAGAACTGCGTTTTTTATGTTGCCTGAATTCAAACCCTTGATTGCAATAATTATAATTTCGGGAGTCTGTATGGGCGGAGAAACGGGATTTTTAGTGGGTGCTATGAGCGGATTTGTGTCAAATTTTTTCTTTGGGCAAGGTCCATGGACGCCCTGGCAGATGTTTGCGCTCGGTATAATAGGATTTATTGCGGGAGTTATGAGCGAATACGGAATTTTGACAAAAAACAGATATTCGCTTTGCATGTTTGGATTTTTGTCAGCGCTTATAGTTTTCGGCGGGATTATGAATCCCGCATCAGTTTTAATGGTAACGGCAAATCCTACAAAAGAAATGATTTATTCTTCATTTTTGGTAGGATTTCCCGTAGACTTAATCCATGCTATGTCGACGGCATTTTTCTTATGGGTTTTAGGAGAGCCAATGATTGATAAACTGGAACGGGTCAAAACTAAATACGGTCTTATGGAATTTAATAAAAGTGCCTAAATTTAACGCGAATTTTCGACGTTTTTTTTGCGATACGCCATATTTTTTTCATTATACCAAATTACCTTGACAATGCAGGTCATTTTTGTTAAAATTGATTTGAATAAAGGTCTTTTGTGACTGACGGAGTTTTGCGGATTACCGCAAGGGAGCAAGAGACTCGTACAGCCGACCGTCTGGGCACACATGATTTTATAGTATCATTGTGTGCTTTTTTGTTTGATAGGAGGGAAACTATGAAAAAAGTAGGAATTGTAATGGGCAGCGACAGCGATGCGCCTGTAATTGAAAAAGCAGTGAATGTACTAAAGGAACTTAAAATCCCGTATGAGGTACATATCTATTCAGCGCACAGAACACCTGATAAGGTGCGCGAGTTTTCTGAAAACGCAGAGGAACGCGGTATCGGTGTAATTATTGCCGCGGCAGGTATGGCGGCACACTTAGCAGGCGTTATAGCAGCAAGCACAACTTTGCCTGTTATAGGTATCCCTTGCAGATCTAAGGTATTAGACGGCATTGATGCTCTTTTATCAACAGTACAGATGCCACCGGGCATTCCCGTTGCAACTGTTGCTATTGACGGAGGAATCAATGCCGCTTTGCTTTGTGCCCAAATTCTTGCCATAAGCGATACAGAACTTTCAAAAAGGTTAAAGGCAAGAAGAGAAGACGAGGCAAAAAAGGTAATAGAAAAAAATAAAGATATTTGCGAAAAATTTTAAACGGAGGCGAAAGTAATGGAAAAGAAAGAACTATTGTATGAGGGTAAAGCAAAAAAGGTATTTGCAACAGACGACAAGGAAGTGCTTTTGGTAGATTACAAGGACGATGCAACAGCATTCAACGGACTTAAAAAAGGTACAATTGCGGGAAAAGGCTCAATAAATAACCGTGTAACAAATTATATGATGCAGCTGCTTGAAAAAGAGGGCGTAAAAACTCACTTCATAAAAGAAATTTCAGACCGCGAAACACTTGTAAAACGAGTTTCTATCGTACCGCTTGAGGTAATTATACGAAATATTTCGGCAGGCTCATTTGCTAAACGTTACGGAGTGGAAGAGGGCATAGTTTTTGCTGAGCCGACAATAGAGTTTTCCTATAAAAATGATGACCTTGGCGATCCTTTAATAAATTCGTATCACGCAATTGCCTTAAAACTTGCAACAAGGGAAGAAATAGAGAAAATTAAGGCTATGGCATTTAAGGTCAACGAAGTTATGAAGAAGTTTTTTGCAAGTGTTGGTGTTGACCTTGTGGATTTTAAATTAGAGTTTGGAAAATTGTCAACAGGTGAAATCGTTTTGGCGGACGAAATTTCGCCTGATACCTGCAGATTCTGGGACAGCAAGACTCACGAAAAGCTTGATAAGGACAGATTTAGAAGAGATTTAGGAAATGTAGAAGATGCCTATAACGAAATGATGGGACGCATATTTTCAAAATAAAAAAGGAGATACGAAATGGGCGGATTTTTTGGAGCAGTTAAGAAAAAGAGTGCAATTTTAGATGTTTTTTTCGGTACGGACTATCACTCGCATTTGGGTACCGTAAGTGCAGGAATCGCATCGTACAGCAAGGAAAGCGGAATTACAAGAAAAATTCATAATATTGAAAATGCACCATTCCGTACGAAATTCGGTGAGATAATAGGTCATATGGACGGAACATCGGCTTTGGGCTGCATAAATGATACCGACCCACAGCCTTTGGTAGTAACATCAAGGCTCGGAACATATGCAATATGCTTTGTCGGTGTGATTAACAATGCAAATGAGCTTGTCTTGGAAAGCGTAGAAAAATTCGGACAGATGACGGCAATGTCGCACGGCGGGGTGAATACAACCGAGCTTTTGGCGGCGCTTATAAATTCCAAGAAAAGTTTTGAAGAGGGAATTGATTATGCTTGGCAAAAGATACAGGGAACTGCGTCAATACTCATTTTGAAAGAAAACGGAAACCTTATTGCTGCACGCGATAAGCTAGGCAGACTGCCAGTAAATATCGGAAAAAATAAAGACGGATTTTGTGTTTCCTTTGAATCTTTTGCTTGCGAAAAGCTTGATTATCAGGAGGATTACTCTTTGGGAGCGGCAGAAATAGTCGAAATCAGCCCCAGCGGATATACTGTGCTAAAAAAGGCGGAGGATAAACTTAAGATATGCTCGTTTTTGTGGTCATATTACGGATTTCCCACATCAAAATATGAGGGGAAAAATGTAGAAATCATGCGGTGCAAAAACGGCGAAATAATGGCGAATAATGATAAAAAAGCAGGTATTTTGCCTGATGCTGATTATGTAGCCGGTGTTCCTGATTCGGGAACTCCCCATGCAATCGGATATGCAAATGCAAGTCATATTTCCTTTGCAAGACCGTTTATAAAATATACTCCTACATGGCCGAGAAGTTTTATGCCGGCGGCGCAGAAAATGCGAAATACTGTGGCAAAAATGAAACAAATCCCGATATGCGAACTTATAGAGGGTAAGGAACTTCTGTTTGTTGATGACTCAATAGTAAGGGGAACACAAATCAGGGAAACGGTTGAATTTTTATACGAAAACGGCGCGAAGAAGGTACATATGAGGTCAGCTTGTCCGCCGATAATGTACGGCTGTAAGTATCTTAATTTCTCAAGGTCAACAAGCGATATGGAGCTTATCACAAGAGCAACCATACTCGAATTAGAGGGTGAAGAGGGTTTTAAATATATAGATGAATATTCCTCCTCGGAAACCGAAAGAGGCAAGAAAATGCGCAAAGCGATTTGTGGAAAATTGCATTTAGGCTCGCTTGAATTTCAGTCACTCTCAGGGCTTGTTGAATCAATAGGGATAGATAAATGTAAACTTTGTACGTATTGCTGGAACGGCAAAGAATAAAAGGAGAAAAAATATGAATAATATTTCAAAATCGGACAGCTACAAAGAGGCAGGAGTTGATATAACGGCAGGATATAAGGCTGTGGAGCTTATGAAAAAGCATATCGCAAAAACGCTCACTTCGGGGGTTTGCTCGGATATAGGCGGTTTTGGCGGACTTTTCGAGCTTGACTTAAAGGACATAAAAAAACCTGTTTTGGTAAGCGGAACAGACGGCGTTGGTACAAAATTAAAACTTGCCTTTTTAATGGACAAGCACTCAACCGTCGGAATTGACTGCGTTGCTATGTGCGTAAATGATATAATATGCAGCGGTGCAAGACCCTTGTTTTTCCTTGATTATATCGCATGCGGAAAAAATGTGCCCGAAAAAATCGCGGAAATTGTAGAGGGTGTAGCATCTGGCTGTATTCAGGCAGGCGCTGCGCTGATTGGCGGAGAAACTGCTGAAATGCCGGGGTTTTATCCGATAGATGAATATGATTTGGCGGGATTTTCTGTAGGAATTGTTGATAAGGAAAAGATTGTTGATAATAGAAAGATGAAGTCGGGTGATGTTATTATCGCAATCCCGTCAAGCGGAGTACATTCAAACGGATTTTCCCTTGTAAGAAAAGTATTTGATGTTGAAAATAGAGATATATCGGTAGGAGTTTCGGAACTTGGCGGAAAAAGTATTGGCGAAACCTTGCTTACACCGACCAAAATATACGTAAAACCGATACTTGCTCTCATAAACGAGATTGAAGTAAAGGGAATTTCCCATATAACGGGCGGCGGATTTTATGAGAATATACCAAGGAGTATCCCTGACGGCTTGGGAGCAGTTATTAAGCGCGGCTCTGTAAGAGTTTTGCCCATTTTTAAGCTGATTGCAAAAAAAGGCGGCATCTCGGAACGTGAAATGTTTAACACATTTAATATGGGTGTGGGAATGAGCGTTGTAGTTACAGAGCAGGATGCTGAAAAAGCACTTAAAATCCTTAAGGAAAACGGTGAAGATGCATATATAATCGGCGAAATTGCAAATTCCGAAGAAAAAATAAGAATTTGCTGAAAACGGGAGGTTAAAAGGTATGGAAAATACCGTAAGACTTGCAGTTTTAGTTTCGGGCGGAGGAACAAATCTTCAGGCAATAATAGACGCCCAAAAGAACGGTATTATTAAAAATGCAAAAATCCGGCTTGTAATATCAAGTAACCCGAATGCATATGCCTTAGAGCG
>JAIKVQ010000112.1 GCA_024685565.1 Bacillota bacterium | reverse complement strand
CGGATACATCCCATGCGAGATTCGGAACTCAGCAACTTGGAGGTATAAGATACGCACCAAAGATGTAGTAGCGTACATCAAAAGCGGAATATCACCCGATATTCCGCCGGGTGTGTTCAAAAGGAAACCGCAAGCAGAGGTTGAAAGAATAAAATTTAATAAGAAAAAATTAAAAGAATTGTTTAAAGAGAGAATGAGCGAATATCCCGATGCTCTGACCTATGACGATGTAGCAAAGATAACAGACCGTGCAAGAAGTTGCGTTTGGAAGTGGGTATCGGAAGGAAAACTTAAAGCGGTGAAACTCAACAGTAACGTAAGCATCGTGCCAAAATCGTGGCTTCTCGAATTTATGCTTACAGATGATTTTATATATAACTATCCTAAGGATAGCAGATTGAAACCGATACTTAACCAAGCGATCGTCAAACGATGATTGCTTGGTGATATTGCTCTAGGAATTTTTATTAATGCAAAAGGGAAAAATAAGGGTTACAATTAATTCAATTTAGTCAAAATAAAAAAAATGATTAAATTAACTTGACAAAGTGAGTAAATTAGAATATAATATAATTAAGTCGAAATATGGGACATTGGATTTAGGTGATTATGATGAGAGTTTATAATTATAAAGAACAATGGAAAAGTTTCCTTACCCCCGAGATAGTACAAATGCTTACTAAAATACACGAATACAAAGGCAGGCAGAGTTTCTTTATTGAATCAAAAGCAGACAGCCTGACTCAGCTTTTGGAAATTGCAAAAATACAAAGTACAGAAAGCTCAAATAAAATTGAAGGCATTTATACATCGGATGACAGAATCAAAAAGATTGCACTCAACAAAGCAAAACCTCAAAGTCGAGCTGAAGAAGAGATAGCCGGCTATAGAGAGGTGCTTTCGATAATACACGATAACCACGACAATATTCCTTTAAAACCGGGTTATATACTTCAGTTCCACAGAGATTTATATAAATTTAACGCAACATCCTTCCGTGGACAATATAAAAACGTTGATAATGTAATCGCTGAAGAGGATGAAAACGGAAATAAGTTTGTGAGATTCAGTCCTCTTCCTGCATGGGAAGTGCCTGAAGCGATGGATAATGCCTGCGAGGCATTTAATGATGCGATTGCCACTGAATCAATCGATCCGTTACTGACGATTCCTATGTTTATACTTGACTTTCTGTGCATACATCCATTCAATGATGGCAATGGTCGTATGAGCAGATTGCTTACTCTGTTGTTATTGTATCGTAGCGGATACATCGTAGGTAAATACATCAGCATAGAAAGAATGATTGAGTCTACTAAAGAACGCTATTATGACACTCTGCAGAGAAGTTCTGCGGGATGGCATGAAGGTGCAAATGATTATTTGCCATTTGTCCAATATATGCTGGGCATTATTCTTGAGGCACATAGAGAGTTTTCAGAGCGAGTTCAAGGCATTGCCGAAAGTAAGTTGTCAAAACCTGCAAGAGTAGAAAAGATTATTAGAGAAACCTTAAGCAAGGTAACGAAACAAGAAATATTAGAGCATTGCCCTGACATAAGTGAAACTACAGTGCAAAGAGCGTTAAACGACCTTCTTAAAAATGGTAAAATCATCAAAATCAGCGGTGGAAGATATACTTCCTATACTTGGAATAGAGAGGACGAATAACAAATGATTACAGGCGAACTTAAAAACAAAATAGACGGACTGTGGGATATATTTGCATCAGGGGGATTGGTAAACCCCCTTGATGTAATTGAACAGATTACATATCTGATGTTTATACACGACCTTGACGACACGGATAACCTTCGTGCAAAAGAGTGTGCTATGCTGGGTCTTCCTCACGAAAGTATATTTGCAGGAGAAATTGAAATCGGTGACCACAAAATAGACGGAAATCAGCTAAAATGGTCAACCTTCCGTGACTTCCCCGCAGGTAAAATGTATTCCGTCGTTCAGGAATGGGTATTCCCTTTTATTAAAAATCTCCACGCAGATAAGGACAGTGCATACTCAAAATATATGGACGACGCTATATTTAAGTTGCCCACTCCACTTGTGTTGGATAAAGTAGTAACATCTCTTGATGCTATTTACGACCTGATGAAAAATTCCGACGATACAGATGTACGAGGCGACGTGTATGAGTATCTGCTGAATAAAATTGCACAGTCAGGCTTAAACGGTCAGTTCAGAACACCAAGACATATTATTAAAATGATGGTTGCTATGATGCAGCCAAAGCCGGATGATGTTATCTGCGATCCCGCCTGCGGTACAAGCGGATTCCTGGTGTCTGCCGGAGAATATTTAAAAGATAACTATAAGGAAGAAATCTTCTTCAATAAACAGAAAAAAGACCACTATATGAACTCAATGTTCTTTGGCTATGATATGGACCGTACCATGCTTCGTATCGGTGCGATGAATATGATGACGCACGGAATTGATAACCCATATATCGAGTATCGGGACAGCCTTTCCGACCAAAATCCCGATAAGGATAAGTATTCGCTTATTTTGGCAAATCCGCCTTTTAAGGGTAGCCTTGATTATGATATAGTTTCAACAGACCTTTTGAAAGTGTGTAAGACCAAGAAAACAGAGCTTTTGTTTCTCACCTTGTTCCTCAGAATGTTAAAGGTTGGTGGAAGGTGTGCTTGTATCGTTCCTGATGGTGTTTTGTTCGGCTCATCAACAGTACATAAGGCAATACGAAAAGAATTGGTTGATAATAATAGATTAGAAGCGGTAATCTCAATGCCATCGGGAGTTTTTAAGCCCTATGCAGGGGTTTCTACTGCCGTTTTGGTGTTTACTAAAACAGGACACGGTGGCACTGATAAGGTTTGGTTTTACGATATGAAAGCGGACGGGTATTCGCTTGACGATAAGCGTACGCAAGTGAGCGAGAACGATATTCCCGATATTATAGAAAGGTTTCATAACCTTGAAAATGAAACGGAGCGGAAACGGACAGAGCAGAGCTTTTTTGTGCCTGCCGAGGACATTGTTGCAAACGATTATGACCTATCTATCAATAAGTATAAGGAAACGGAATATGTCCCCGTAGAATATCCCCCGACAAGCGAAATATTGGCAGAGATAAACGAGCTTGAAATGGAAATCACAAAAGGCATTGCCGAACTGGAGGAGATGCTGTGATGGAGAAAAAAAATGTCAATATATGCGATGTATGTGACGAAATATTTGCTGGTGGAGATGCACCAAAAAGCAAGTTTTCAAAAAAAAGAACCGATGATTTTCCGATCCCAATTTATTCAAATGGTGAAGCCGAAAACGGTCTTTATGGATATACTAATTTTTCTCGTGTTAATGTTCCAAGCATTACTGTATCAGCACGAGGTACAATTGGATATACAGCAATTCGTTATGAGCCATTTGTACCGATTGTAAGGCTTATTACTCTTGTGCCTAAAACAGATGTTATTGATATAAAATATTTATACTACGCAACCCAAAATTATAGTTTTATGGATAGCGGAACATCTATACCTCAACTAACTGTTCCTATGTTAAAAAAATACTCCTTTCCATTGCCTAATATGGAAAAGCAAAAACATATTGCAAATATTTTAGACAAACTCACAGACCTGATTGACAAACGAAAAAAGCAACTTGAGAAGCTGGACGAGCTTGTTAAAGCAAGGTTTGTTGAGATGTTTGGGGATCCAATAAGAAATACGAAAAAGAAAGAGACAAAGAAACTGAAAGATGTTTTGATATTAAGAGCGGGAGATTTTACAGTTGCCTCTGATATATCAAAAGAACCCACCGAGGTGAATAAATATCCCTGTTATGGTGGAAATGGGATTCGTGGTTATGTGTCAGACTACAATCAAGAAGGCAATTACTCGCTTATTGGCAGGCAAGGGGCGTTGAGCGGTAATGTTCAATATGTTTCAGGTTGTTTTAAAAATACAGAGCACGCATTGTTGGTCACCCCGATAATCGAAATGGACAGCATTTGGTTGAATCAACTATTATCAAACCTCGACTTGAAAAGATATCAAACTGGAGCTGCACAGCCAGGATTATCAGTTAAAAACTTGCAAGAAGTACAGATTATTTCTGTACCAATAGATGAACAGCATAAGTATTCAAAATTTATAAAACTAGTCATTAAATCAAAATCAGAAGTACAAAAAGGACTTGAAAAACTGGAATTACTTAAAAATGCGTTAATGCAAGAATATTTTGGATAGAGGTGAAAGAATGACGGAAACAGTAGAAACAACCAGTAAAATATTAGACTTTTTTAATAATAACGAAGGAGTTGTAAATTCAGCATTTTCCTTAGTATCACTAATAATTGCAATCGTTGCCGTTATTATAAGCATCAAAACCAGAAAGAATCAAACTAAAGTAGATTTGTTTGAAAAGCGATATGAAATATATTCGCGATTTTCAGAGCTTATTAATATGGCTAAATTTGTAACACTTGAAAGTCTTACATCTTCTGGGAAAATTATGATGTGGAACACTGCTTTTTTTGGCAAAAAAACGGAAAGCTGTAAGCTAGGTGCTGAAATAATAAAACTTGATGATAGACTAAAATCTATTGATAAGGATAGTGAGGACTATAAAACCGCTACTGAAGAAAGAAATGAAAAAGTAAGGAAAAAATTTTTTATTGACTATTCCGAACTTGAAAAGGATAAAATTCTATTTCAAAAATGCAAATTACTTTTTCCAAATAACTTTTCTAATGATATGAAAAACTTTTTTGAAATATATGATGATGTGGTATTCTCCGCAAATTATATGGACGAAGAATGCATGGTCAACCTATTTGAGCAATGGAGGCAAACTTGTTTAGAATTGGATGATAAGAAATATATAGAGAAGATGCAAAAATTGCTTAAGTTTTGAAAATAGAGGTAATTCCAAATGACCAACTTTGATTTTTTGAAAAAGGATGAACAATTTGATACATTTTCCGATGTTGCGATTGCGGCTGAAAATATTTTACATATTGATGTCGATTCGTGTGTTTTGAACTGCCGTCGTGCAATGGAATTTGCGATAAAGTGGATGTATTCTGTGGACTCATACCTTGAAATGCCGTATGATGACAGTCTTAATGTGCTTATGACAACAGCCGATTTTCGTGATGTTGTGGGAAAGGACATTTTGATTCGCCTGCAATTCATAAGAAAAACGGGAAACACAGTCGCACATTCGGGCAAAAAGGTTACTTTGGAGCAAGCAGAGCTTTGTCTTGAAAACTTATTCATTTTTATGGACTTTATCGCTTGCTGTTATGCCAAAGATTATCACGCACGCGAATTTGATAAGTCGCTTTTAGAGCTTACTCCAAAAGAGGCGTTATCCTTTACCGATTCTGACATTGACCTTAGCAAGTTGATTGAAGAAAACAAGGCTTTGAAGGAAGAATTGACGGCTCGCAGGGAAGAACAGCAACAGGACTATGTTCCGAAGCCGCTTGATTTATCTGAATACAAAACAAGGCAAATTTACATAGATACCATGCTCCAAGAAACAGGCTGGGTTTTGGGCAAGGACTGGCAAAACGAGGTTGAACTCCCAGGTATGCCCAACAAATCGGAAGTTGGATATGCAGATTATGTATTATATGACGATACCCACAAGCCTTTAGCGGTTGTCGAAGCGAAACGCACTTGCAAAGATGTTGTAGTTGGCAGACAACAGGCAAAGCTTTATGCAGATATTTTAGAAAAGCAACACGGAAGAAGACCGGTTATATTCTTAACTAATGGTTTTGAAACAAGAATTGATGATGGTCAATATCCCGAAAGAAAAGTTGCCACTATTTATTCAAAGCGTGATTTAGAAAAGATGTTCAACCTTCGCAGAATGAGAACAAGTCTTAAAAATGTAATGGTTGATAAAAATATTGCAGGTCGTTATTATCAGGAAGGTGCAATCAAGGCAGTTGGTGACGCTTTGGACAATAAAAACCGTAGAAAAGCGCTTTTGGTTATGGCGACAGGTTCCGGTAAAACAAGAACAGTTATTGCACTTTGCAAGGTGCTTTTAGAACACGGCTGGGTTAAAAACATTCTGTTCTTGGCAGACAGAACATCTTTGGTAACGCAGGCAAAGCGAGCTTTTGTAAATCTATTGCCGGACTTATCTGTTACTAACCTTTGTGAAGAAATGGACAACTTTGCAGCGCATTGCGTTTTTTCAACTTATCAGACTATGTATAATTGCATAGATGATGTAAAAGACGAAGAGGGAAAACTATTTACAAGCGGTCATTTTGACCTTTTAATCTGTGATGAAGCACATCGCTCAATTTATAATAAATACAGAGATATTTTTAACTATTTTGATGCACCTTTGGTTGGTCTTACTGCTACACCTAAAGACGAAATTGACAAGAATACTTATGAAATTTTTGAACTTGAAAGTGGTGTGCCTACCTATGGATATGAGTTGTCTCAGGCAGTTCAGGATGGATATTTGGTTGACTATATGTCGGTAGAATCAAAGCTTAAATTCATTGAGCAGGGCATTACCTATGAAGAGCTGACTGATGAAGAAAAAGAAGAATATGAGAATATGTTTGAGGATGAAGATGGAGAAATCCCTGAAAGAATAAGTTCATCAGCTTTGAATAAATGGATATTTAACCGTGATACTATCCGTCAGGTGCTTAATGTTCTTATGACAGACGGAATTAAAATTGAATACGGTGAAAAGCTCGGTAAGACAATTATATTTGCCAAAAACCATCTTCACGCTGAAAAAATACTTGAGGTTTTCAATTCTGAATATCCACACCTAAACGGTTTTGCAAAGGTGATTGACAACAAAATCAATTATGCTCAGAGCTTGATTGATGAATTTTCAGATCCTAAAAAGTTTCCGCAGATTGCTATTTCCGTGGATATGCTCGACACAGGTATTGATGTGCCTGAGGTTTTGAATCTTGTCTTTTTCAAAAAGGTTATGAGCAAGGCGAAATTCTGGCAAATGATTGGCAGAGGTACACGTCTTTGCCCCGGACTTTTAGATGGTGAAGATAAAAATAAATTCTACATTTTTGACTTTTGTGGAAACTTTGAATTTTTCAGAATGAACCAAGGAAAACCGACTGCAAATCAGATGGCACTTCAAGGAGCTATATTCAATCTGAAATCACAAATTATCTTTAAACTTCAGGATATTGCTTATCAAACAGAAGATTTAATTGCTTTGCGTAAAAGTTTGCTTTCTGAAATGGTAACAAAGGTTCGAGAACTCAATAAAGAAAATTTTGCAGTAAAGCAACATCTCAAATATGTTGAATTATATGCAAATGAAGAAAATTATGTATCGCTTACATATGAAGATACGCTTATTATCAAAGAAGAACTCGCGCCACTAATTATTCCAGACGAGGATGAGGCAAGTGCTGTGCGTTTCGATGCACTTATGTATGGTATCGAGCTTGCATATCTTGCAGGAAAAGGTTATGGCAGACACAGAAGTGATTTATTCAAAAAAGTAAGCGGTATTGCAAGTGTTGCAAATATTCCGGAGATATCGGCAAAATCTGAACTTATAGATAAAATTCTTCATACAGATTATCTTAATAATTGTGGAATCAATGAATTTGAACACATTCGTGAATCTCTCCGTAATTTGATGAAGTACATTCCGCATAATGTTTTAAGATATGACACCAATTTCGGTGATGATATTCTTTCAACAGAGTGGAAGGAGTCTGAACTTGAAAGCGATGATCTTAAAAATTATAGAGCAAAAGCAGAGTACTATGTAAGACAACATCAGGATAATCGTGTAATTGCTAAGTTAAAAGGAAATGTACCACTCACCAAGGATGACGTCTCAGAACTTGAGAAAATTCTGTGGAATGAGGTTGGCACTAAAGACGAATATACAGCTGAGTATGGTGAAAAACCACTTGGTGAATTTGTTCGCGAAATTGTAGGTCTTGATATGAATGCCGCAAAAGAAGCCTTTGCTGAATTTTTAGGCAATGCAAACCTTGATAGCAGACAGATATACTTTGTTAATCAGATTGTTGAATATATTGTTCGTAATGGAATGATGAAGGATTTATCTGTACTGCAGGATGCACCGTTCACAGATAAAGGAAGTGTTGTTGAAATCTTTACAGACCTTTCTGTATGGACAGAAATTCGCAAGGTTATTGAAAACATTAATATGAATGCAGCAGTTTAAAGGAAGTTTGCAAAAATTATAAGGAGAATACCAATGATTGAATTTATATGTTATACTAAATGCACTACTTGTCAAAAGGCAAAGAAATGGCTCGATGACAACAAAATAGAATATAATATCCGTGATATTAAAGAAGATAATCCAAGTTTTGAAGAATTAGCCGATTGGTATAAAATGAGCGGGCTACCGTTAAAGAAATTTTTTAACACATCTGGGCTTTTGTATAAGTCAATGGCATTAAAGGATAAGCTTCCTACTATGACTGAAGAAGAACAGCTAAAACTGCTTGCAACAGATGGAATGTTAGTAAAAAGACCGCTTGTAATAGGAGAAAACTTTGTTTTGCTTGGGTTCAAAGAAAGTGAATGGAGCGAAAAACTATGAGAAAGAATTTTGGAGCGAAAGCCATTTTATATCCAATGCCTGTATTAATTATAGGCACGTATGACGAGAATGGAACGCCTAATGCTATGAATGCTGCTTGGGGCGGAATTAGTGAGGAAACACAGATTTCTATTTGTGTGGATGATGGTCACAAGACTGCAAAGAATGTTGTTAAGACAGGGGCATTTACTGTAAGCATTGCAGATATGGAAAATGTTGTTGCTTGCGACTATGTCGGTATCGTTTCAGGCAATAAAGAACCCGATAAGATAGAAAAAGCAGGTTGGCATACTACGAAGAGTGAATTCGTAAATGCTCCGCTTTTTGATGAGTTACCGATGGCACTTGAATGCAACTTTATAAGCTATGACAAGGAAACTTGCAGACTCGTAGGTGAGATAGTAAATGTTTGTGCGGACGAAAGAATTCTTGATGAAAACAGTAAAATTGATTTAAATAAATTCAGTCCAATTACATATGATCCCGTGCATCATACTTATCGCAAGATTGGTGAGATTGTTGGCATGGCATTTTGTGTTGGGAAAAAGTTGAAAAAACACAAGGAAAGGGATTAGAGAGTGGTAAATGGGTTAATTTCTTCTATAGTTAAAAGTATTATATCTAGTTGTGAAAAAAACTACTTTAAAAAACTTTCAGTTTTTTTAAAGACAACTAAAATAAAGAAAACATTAGTTGAAAAAATAGAAAATAATATTTTGAGTAAACATGGAAACGATATATTTTATAATTCATTGGATGCTTTTCTTACAAGAGAAAACTTTGCAAAAAACATAATCAATTATTGTTTTGTTCCAATTGGTCAAAACTTTAACTCTTTGAACAATTATAACACTTATTTAACAGAAAAATTTATTGAGGAAAATTTTGGTTATGTGCATTGTAAAAGTCAAGTTTTTCAAACATTGAACAGTCTTTCACAAATTATATTCAATATTGTTAATGATTATTCAGATGATCAGACCGCAAGAAGAGTGATTGCACATATGAATGAAAAAATAGAAGGGATAAGCGATAAGATTGATGAATTAATGATTGTTGTAAATAAACCAGAAGAAGATCAAAACAATAGAAAACATGACCTAAACAATCAAACTGATATCAACAATTATAAATTGTCGTTGGCAACCTATTTCATCAATAGTATTGGTTTGATTGGCAGGATGTATCAAATAGCACTATTCAAATTCTAAATGAAAGCGAAATAATAAGCGAATATAAGGGTTTTGAGTGTAGAGCATTAGCTGAGCGTCGTTCCATAAGTACTCATGGTGTTAATTTGGACAATTCAAATATGCTTGGTGACAGTGCCAGAAAAGTTGCACTAGATATAATTTATAGCCAATTAAAAGAAATGATTAACAAAAACAAGTTTCTAGGAAATGACAGAATAATATACGAAAAGTTTTATGATTCTTTAAGAAGAATAAAGGAGTTGAAAAATAAAACAATTTCAGAAGTATCGACGTGGATTGATGCTTCTGTGAATAATGTAATAAAAGAGTATGACTCTAGACAAGGTGAGTTGGCAGGATTAACCGTAAATAATGTGGATATGTTTGAGTTGCAACAAATGGCAAATTATTTGAATAATAGTGGAAAGACACACGAAATGCTTGCTTTGCCAACTGCTGATATTACGAGAACAGGTGGGTGTTGGCTTTGGGAAGAGTACTCTCAAGAAAGAGTAATAGAAAGATTGAAGGATTTTTTTCTTGCAAAACAACTTTCTTTTGCAGAAATGGTTGAATTAAATTTCCCAAGAATGAAGGAATATTTCCCATTAGTTCTAGACAGTCCATATAAGTATAAGGTGTATGTTGAATTTAAAGATTCACGAGGTTGGGATTCTGATCCGAGCATTACATATTATCGAATTTCAGTAAGGTCTGACGAATCAATAATTCCAGAAGTTATAGTAAGTGATTCGCCGAAAAATTATCACTATGATGAAATTTTCCGTGAGATAACGGAATGTTTTCTTAGAAATGGTAAAGATCCCTCGAGTGTTTCTGTTACATCTACTGGATTTAGCTTCACTTTAACGTCAAGAAAGAATTATGGGAATATGCCATTAACTGGAGCTGTATACGAAGATTTCGAGAAAAGTTTCAAGTCCCTTTTTGAGTAAATCAAACGCAATAAGAAGATATTTGAATTCTTCTAAATTCCTTCGTTGACTTCCGTTACTTCCTGTGGTACTGTTTGTGTTACCAAAGGGGGTGACACGAATGGCTAAATACACATTAGAAGAGATCATGTGTGGCGAGAAGTACAACATCGAGAGCGATGTATTTATGGAAGTATTCAGGTTGGTGGAGCAAAAGGTTGATGCCAAAATGATACGAGAACAACTTAATACGATTTATGTTAAGCACACACTGCTGACAGCAAAGAAAATGATCGAAGAGGGCGACTCGATTTCGGATATACCGGAATTTGAGCCGCTCTCTTTGCATGAGGAGGGAAATAATGCAAATACTTGAAGAATTCTGGTATGGGAACATACATCCAAACGAAAGGCATGGTGATAGCAACATAGAAATGATTAAAATCAGCGACCTGATTAAAAGGCACGAAGGAACATTGATGAAGTCATTAGACGAGAAAAACAAAGAGATATTCGAAAAATACAGAGATTGTTATGATGAACTGACACAACTTAACGAATGCGAAGTCTTCAAGATAGGCTTTAAATTAGGTGTCAGGATGCTACTCGAATGCTATGATGACCTGGCGAAGAACCTAAAATAAAAAATTGGTGCAACCGCCATGCGAGCAGTTGCACCAATTTTTTATTTACGAGTCGGTTTAACGTTGACATCAGGGTTGATGTCGCCATCAATAGAACCGTGTTCTTCTTCGAACTTTTTGATGTTTTCACGAATCAGAACTAACACATGACTGTTTACGCTACGACCTTCGTAGTCGGCAACATAACCGATTTTATTGAGCATTTCTTCCTCAATTCTTATAGATACACTTTTGATAGCCATAAAATCACCTCATAATAAATATATTATGTATTTATTTTACAGCCTTTATGTGCTATAATGTTATAAATAGATATACTGTATATCTAAAATAATTTTATGAGGTAATTATCATGAGTGAAGAATTAAGATCGCACAGATGTTGTTTTACAGGGCATCGTCCAGACAAAATGGAGCTTGTAGAAAAAGAAATTAAACCGCTACTTGAAAAGGCAATAGATAATGCTATTTCGGATGGATATGTAAACTTTATTACTGGGATGGCTATGGGGACAGATATATGGGCAGCGGAGATTGTATTGGAGAGAAATAAAAGAAACAAGGACTTACATCTTATATGTGCTTTGCCTCACCCAAATTTTGAGAGTAGGCGGAGTATGATAGAAAAGATGAGGTTTAATAAGATAATCAAAAATGCTGATCTTGTAAAAGAAATCAATGACCATTATTTTACTGGTTGCTATCAGGTGAGGAATGAATGGATGGTTGACAGATCGAATCTTGTGATTGCAGTGTTCAATGGTCAAAAGAGTGGGACAAAAAATACAGTTGATTATGCAAGAAGAAAAGGCGTAAAAGTAGTAAATGTACTAAAAAGCATTTAAAATCGATTTTGAGGCCGAGTTGCAAAGGCTGTTAAAGGGCGTGTGAGGAAATAAAAAACAGGTGTAACTACCTTGCTTACTGAGCATGGTAATTACACCTGTTAGGAAACTATAAGTTAATTATCCTTTTGGAGGGTAGGGGTCATTTCCATGACTATCTGAACTTTGAATTCGACCATTTAAGCCATGGATTAGAAATTCTGTCCCTTGATTTTGGCTGATTATGCGGCCTGCCTTTATGGCTTCTTCTTTTGTGGCGTAATGTCCGCTTGCACGTTGTGCACCACCGCGTTTTACATTCCAACCACCGTTAGGGTCATGAACTACATGATGTGTTTGTCTTGCCATAACAATCACCCCTCATGCGCATCAGGGCAACATACGGCGCACCCATCGGCATCTTCGTATATTTCCTTTGCTTTCTCTACAGCATCGATTTCACTGTTGAAGTATCCAACATAACTCTTGTTACTGATTTTCAACTCTATTGCGTGAGCCTCTGTGTGGACTTCGTGGTGAAGTCCAGGATTTTTTGTCTGGTCGTCATTTACATAATAATGTTTATACATTCTATCATGTCCTTTCGTTAATTGAATTTAAATTTGTATATGTAAACTATAATACAAAAAACTTGCTTATCATATTAAGCTCCTTTCCAGCAAATTTTACTGAAAGCATTGACAAACAAGTTCAAAAATGATAGAATGCTAAAGGTTAGACCATCAATCATTAACTTGGTTGATTCTTTCAGGACTCCGGCAATGCTGCAACATTGCCGGAGTTTTGTTCTTTTGCATTATAGATATGGTAATTATATCATGCCTTATAAGAAAAGTCAAGAGTAAAACACTATATATTGTGAAAATCTGTTGAATAAACACAATATATAGTGTTTATTCAATTTCTGAGAAACTGTTAAGTAGCTCTTGAAGGGTAGGCTCATTAGAGCTATTCTTTTTCTTCTCTTCTTCTTTTCGGACATCAATGATAGCCTTTAATCGTTCATCCATCTTCGTGTTTATCAATTGGGCTCTTTCGAGCTCTTCTAATTCTCCGTTATCCGCCGTAGCCAGTAGCAGCTTCATAGCAAACATATATTTTCTAATTGCATCGTCAAATGATGTTTTTGAAAAAAGTCTGTTGAGGTCTTCGGCCTTGTTTCTTGTGCCGCCACTTTTTTCTGTTACGGTCTTCTCTTTTTTTGCCGTACCTATGATTAAACTCTCTGCTATAGCATCAAGATCTTTTTCATAAAAGAATTCTGGACCTATGCCATAAAAAATTGATAATTTTTCCCGGTTAGTTTCAGATGCGATAGAAGAACTGTTTTCCCAATTTGCAATAGTAACCCTATTGACCCCTAAGGCATTTGCTACATGTTCTTGCGTTGCACCATAGATTTCACGGATCTTTTTCAAATTGTTCATAGTCACCTCTCCTTTCAAAAAGTATTATATCAATAAATTTTTGTAATGTCAAGTGTTTTTGTAAAAATGTAATATTTTGTAGTGCGGTGTTTGAAAAACAAGACTTTTGAGATTTCTCAAAAGCCTTGTTTGGCGGACAGGGTGGGATTCGAACCCACGTGCCAGATTGAATACCGACAAACTGATTTCGAGTCAGTCATTAAAACAATGTTTTTTGAATGACAATAATAAAAATTAAAAAAACGGCATAATTTTGGACTTTTTTAATATTAAGTCTGTTAAAAGGCAATGATTTAACATTTTTATGATAGTGCTTTATTTTGCAATTTAATATGTGCATTTTTTAAAAAATGGTAGAAATTTATAACAAAAAAAGTTTATAAAATAGGTTGACTTTATCCTATAATTTGCGTATAATATTTATAGTTAAGTAACTGGAGGGATATTATGACTATAGATACAAATAAGATAGCAACTATGACAGAGGCAAATCAAAATTTTTCAAAAGTGGCAAAACTTGCAGAAAGTAACGGTCAAGCAGTTATATTCAAAAATAATAAACCTAAATTTTTGATAATTGATGTTGATTCGAATGATTATTTTGAAATTACTGATGATGAAAAGATTGATGTAGCGGCAAAAAGAATTCTTAATAGATATAAACCTGCATTTAAGGAGCTGGCAAAATGATCAAATTCGATAAAGAAAAGGTGCTTTTATTGCATCAATTGATAGCACAGGAAACAGGTGGCGCTGTCGGAGTAAGAGATGCAGGACTTTTAGATAGTGCATTGGAAAATGCTTATGCTACATTTGATGGCGAAGAATTATACAAGACAAAAGAGGAAAAGGCTGCAAGATTAGGACTTTCACTTATTTCAAATCATGCATTTGTCGATGGAAATAAGCGTATAGGCGTATATGTAATGCTCACATTTTTAGAGGCAGGCGGAATCAAAATGACTTGCAGTAATGATGATGTAGTTGAGCTTGGACTTTCCGTTGCATCAGGTAAAATGAAGTATGATGACATACTAAAATGGATTAAGAAATTTGAAGTAAAATAATAAAAAGAAACATAGGGAGATAATTATTAGGCCAAAATTTAATATGCACCAAAAATAACCCATCGTTTGTAATATATTTATTGCAGACGATGGGCTATTTTAATTTACAAATGGAGGAAAGAAGGATGAATAATATTTTAGAAAAAATTAAAGCAGAAAATGTTTTAACTATTGCAGGAAGACCTTGTATGGGAAAAACGGTGGTGGGACTAAATATAGCGGTAAGTTTGGCAGAAACGAAAAAGGTTTTGTATGTTTATACCGAGAGCAAATTGCCATTTGAGTCGTCAGAATTCAAATTTGATTTTATAAATGTATCAACGATTTCAGACATAATGTGTGCAATACTTAAAAATGAGTATGATGTCGTTATAATAGATTCTTTTCTGTATATGCGAAATCATAAAATTGAAGATACAGCGTATATGCTAAAAACTATTGCACAGGAATTGGATGTTGCGGTTGTCGTTCAGACGCATATTCCACGAAAGTGCGATCTGCGAAATGATAAACGCCCGAAATATTCCGATATAAAATATAAAAAGATGTGCGGTTATCTTTATAAGTATTCAGATAGAATTGTGTTTTTGTACCGGGATTACTGCTATTACCCCGAAAAAGATGACATTATGGAGATTGTTGAATGTGATAAAGGTCTTTTTGGAGAAAGGCACATTATAGAAAGAATACCGTTCAGACTTTTAATGGATGCGGTATATATACCGTCAGAAAAATGATGTACCAAAATTTCCCCATATACTGTTGTAAAATGTAGAAAACTATGGTATGATGTAAAAAACTAATGAGGTGAAAAATATGAAAGAATATAGAACAATTGACATTGGTAGAATAAACTGCTGGATTGTAAATTTAAAGCCTTATGGTCAAGGTGATAGTGATGAGGTAATAAAGGACTTTCAGCAAAGATGTATCAACTATAAAAGCGGTGTCTTCGGGATAGGTTGGCTTGATACAAATAAAGCACCCAAAGAGGGCAGACATTATCTGTCAGAATCTGATGCAAGTTGGTTTTCTGCTGGTGTTAGCAACAAAGCAAAAAATAATATGGAAAAGGTTCAAAAAGGCGATCTTGTGATAATGCGTTTGAGAGATGGACACATATATATAGGAAAAGTTAAAAAGCAGGCATTTTATGAAAGCGGACTTAAAGATAAAAATCAAAGCGAGCGCCTTTCTTGTATGTGCGAAGTAGAAAAATGGCATAAAATTGAAAACCAGGATGAGCTTCCTCAGGCAATATGTGGACGGCTGTCTCAAAGACAACAACAGACAATTGAACTAATAGCTAATAGTGAAATAAAATTACTGATGATTTTTGTCTACGAACACTTAGATGGTACAGAAAAAATCGTTGATGTTCCAAAAGTAAGGTTGACGAAAGCCAACTTTACCCGTGCATTAAATTATATGGAACTTGAAGATTTAGTGTGTGCATACATATACGATAAGCATAAGAAAGAAAATTATATGCTTCTTCCATCGTCATGCAAAGTTTCTCGTATGAAATATGAATTCAATTTTGTATGTAGCAACCGAAAACCCATTACTTGTCAAGTCAAAAATCAAAATGCAGATGCCATTAAAATTTCAGATTATAAAAATGACATAGATGTATATGAAAAAATATATTTGTTTTCTGGGAATGGTAACATACAAGGTTGCCCTAATGGAAATATAGAGATTATAGATAAACAAGATCTATATAATAAACTTATTAACACAGAAGATAAAAGCATAGAATTTATGAGAACAAACCTTGAAAGATATTATGATTTTTCAGATGATGATATAGACGATAAAACTAAAAAGATCATAGCTGTGCTTAAAGATAATGGTTATGAAGAGAAAAAAAAGCATTCTAAAAATAAAAAATGGTTTAAAGAGTGGTTTGATGAAGGAAAACAAGAAATAACAGATGTAGAAGTCGATGGAGGATATTTTTCTGCAAAATATGATTGCTTCATTATTTGGGATAAGAATAAATTTGATAAAGCGCGGAAAGTACTTGGAATATAAAGAGTCAAAAAGAAAGTGAAAAAGATATAATGTATACAATCCCACCGAAAAAAATGGTTATTATAAACATATTGGAGATACTGAAAAAATACTCCGATATGGATCACCGCTTAACGCAAGCGGACATTATGGAAAAACTGAATAAAGAATACTATATGGATGTTGACCGAAAGACAGTAAAGCGAAACCTTATGAATCTTTTGGAGCTTGACTGCGGAATTGAGTATACCGAGATTCCCAAAAAGGACAAAAGCGGCGAGGAAAGTTCCATTTATACCGATTGGTATATGGTGCGTGAATTCGACGATTCAGAGCTTCGCCTTTTGATTGACAGCCTGTTATTTTCAAAGCACATTCCGTACTCACAATGCAAACAGTTGATTTCAAAATTAAAGGGACTTTCAAATGTGTATTTTGACGAAAAGGTCAAGCATATTTGCAATCTTCCCGAAAATCAGCCTGAAAATAAGGAGCTTTTCTATACCATAGATGTTTTAGATGATGCAATCTCGCAAAAAAAGCAGGTTTCTTTCATATACAACAGCTATGGAGCGGATAAAAAACTGCACCCAAAGCGTGAGGAAAGATATATTGTCAACCCCTATCAAATGGTCGCAACAAACGGAAGGTACTACCTTATCTGCAACTATGACAAGTATGATGATTTGTCAAATTACCGCATCGACAGGATAACGGGAATAACTATGCTTGACACTCCCGTAAAACCGCTGAAAGGAGGCATAAATCTTCCAAAGCATATGGCGGAGCATATTTATATGTTTGCGGGCGACAGCGTAAGAGCAAAATTCAGGGCAAAAAACTACATAATCGACCAAGTGATTGATTGGTACGGAAAAGATGCAAAAATAATGCCCGAAAATGACGAGGAATGTATAGTTACCGTTTCGGTCAACAAAAATGCCTTTTTCTGCTGGGCTATGCAGTACGGCGAGCATATCGAGGTGTTGGAACCGACAGATATTCGGGAAAAGATTATTTCATCGGTACAGGAAATCGCAAAAAAATACAGCGAAAAGAAGTAACATTGTTATAAACTTTTATAATACAACATAAGATGCACTCATTTTGTCCTATTGCAAATGGTAAAATAGTATATATAAAAATTTACCAAAGCAAAGGAGATAAAAGATGACTTGGATAATTGTAATAATTGTTGGGCTGATTCTGTTAAAGGCATTGTCAGTTTATTTGGAACTTCCGACCTGCCCCGAATGCAAAAGCAAAAAGGCAGAGGTTGTTTCAAAAGAAGAAATCAAAAGAGAGCCTATGTATTTCAAGGAAAAACAGAGAATAAAGGAGTACAAAAACACTTCGGAAAAGAAACAGTATTTTGATTGGCAGACAAAGGTTTCAACAAACAAATATGTAAATGCACCCCAAAAGGTAATTGAAAAAGAAGTTTTAGTTGAGGGCGAACGCATTTATTATGATGTTACCTATAAATGCTCAAAGTGCGGTAAAAAGTTCCATAGGAAAGAGCATACCGACAAAAAGCCAACAATTATAAGCGAATAAAAGAATTTATAATGAGATTAAACTGAGACAAATAAGCTCCATCACGCATAGCGGATAGAGCTTATTTGGGTTTTGGCGGAGATGCAGAGATTCGAACTCTGGCGCCGGTTTGAGCCGACCTACTGCATTTCGAGTTATAAACTTATGAGATAGGATGAGTAAAATTAAGACAATTTAAGTTAATATATAACAGGGAAAAATATAGTAAAAACAAGGACTTTTAAGGGAAAAGTGTATAAGAAGTGGATAATATTGCGGTTTTTAAGAAAAAACCGATTTTGATATATTTTTTGCACATTTTTGGGAAATTTTTGGGAAAAAACAAAGTTATGCACTTGTCAAATGTAATATTTAATATTTGGAGTGAAAAAATGACGAATTTTGCAGAAAAATGTGTTACAAAGAAGGAATTTTGTGAAATTGCAGGCATTTCATTGTCAACAGGATATAAATTGATAAAAAATAACAAAATTAAATATGAGAAATGCTGTGACAGACTTTTGCATTACTATAAAATTCCTTTAAGTGAAATTAAAAAGGTTTCATCTTGCACAAAACCAAGTATGGATGAAGATGATGAGTATGAATCAAAGCGGGAACTAATAGAGTTGTACTATAAAAACAAACTAAAAGATTATCCTGAATGTGTAAGCGCAAAGGATTTGAGAAATATTACTGGCTACGGAAAAGAAAGAATCCGAAGATGGATTATAAGCGGGAAAATAACAGGTACGCTTATAAAGCGAGAATTTAGAATTTCAAAGGACGATTTATATGGATTTTTGATTAGCAGAGACTATTATTTTCTTGGCAAAAAGTCTAACGAGCATAGAAGGGATATAGTTGCATTAGATAATAAAACAAACGGAGGTATGGCAAAGTAGGAATAATCAAATTTAAGTAAAAACAAATGTTTTTCAGATCATATTTTATATGGTCTGTTTTTTTATAAAAAATAAAGGAGTGAAAATATGAATTTTAACTATTATTATAAAAACGAAGCAGAGCAGTTTTCTTTTTACAGAATACCCAAGCAGCTTTTTACCGATAAAAGATTTTGTGAGCTGTCGGCGGAAGCAAAGATTTTATATGGACTTCTTTTAGATAGAATGTCCCTGTCAATAAGAAATGGCTGGATAGATGATGAAAACCGTGTCTATATATATTTTAAGGTATCTGAGGCTATGGAATATATGAACATTTGTAAAGAAAAGGCAGTAAGGCTTTTTGCGGAATTGGATTCAGAAAAAGGGTGTGGATTGATTTTCAGAAAAAGGCAAGGACTTGGAAAACCTTCTTACATATATGTAATGAACTTCAATTCTGTTATATGTGAAGCCACTGAAAGCAAGGCAGAAAGGGAAGACTTCAAGAAGTCGGAAAAACCGACTTCTGGTGGTCTGCACAGTACCGACTTCAAGAAGTCGGAAAAACAGACTTCTGGCGGTCTGGACAGTACCGACTTCAAGAGGTCGGAAAAACAGACCTCCGGTGGTTCGGAAAACCGACTTCAGGAGGTCGGAAATTCCGACTCTAATAATACTGAGATAAATAATACTGATTTTAACGATACAGAGTTTATCTTATCTGATCCTATGCAGGATATGATGGATAGAAGTCTCTACGAGGCAACAATCAAAAAAAATATTGAGTATGACAGTTTGATTAAAACTCATAAGAAAGAGGATATAGACGGTCTTTTAAACATAATGCTTGATGTTGTCTGCAGCAACAAGCCGTATCTGGTCATTTCAAGCGAGAAAACGCCTACGGTTCTTGTCACGGAGCGAATGTTAAGAGTACGTGCTAAACATATTGAGTATGTTATGGACTCACTAAAAAGCAATACAACAAAGGTCAAGAATATTAAAAGCTATCTTTTGACAATGCTATATAATTCGGTTTCAACAATCGGGCACTATTACAGAGCGGAAGCAAGTTATGATTTAGGAGGAGGAACATTATGAAAAAGCAAGAACAAAAACGGACAGAAAGGGAAGAATATCTTTATCACAATACGGAGCTTTTATTAAAAAGATATAGAGATGTAGTATGGAGTGTAGAGGTATCAGCAATTCAAACGCAAATTAGTTTTGAACTGAAAATGGATTGCAAGATAGAGGAGTTTTTGGAAATGTCTTACGAGGCGGGAGCTGATTTATCGGGAACTGACATACAAGAACAGATGAGGGTGATGGAACGAAACAGAAAAATGCTAAAACTTATTGAAGCGGCTGTTGATCTTTTAAGAAAAAAGAAAGCTGACGGTGAACTCTATTATTGGATATTGTATTATACATATCTCTCGGAAAAGCCGCCAAGACGGGTGGAGGATATAATAGACAGTATCAATGCAAAAACAGAGCCTATATCATGGAAAACTTATTATAATAAGCGAAGCAAAGCCATTGAAGTTTTAAGCACAATTTTATGGGGATTCACATCAAAAGAATGTCTGCCGATTTTAAAGGATTTCACAGAATGATATATTTATCATTATTAACTGTTTCTTTGAGGTTGCATCTTGATTTCATACATAATAAATGATAAAATGGGAAAGTACGAATCTGGTTAAAGAATTATTCACTATGTCAGTAAGTAAAAGGTGATGTCTTATGATAAAAATACTGTTTGTCTGCCACGGAAACATATGCAGAAGTCCGATGGCGGAATTTGCGATGAAGGATATGGTTAGCAAAAAAGGTCTATCAAAACAGTTTGAAATAAACTCTGCCGCAACAAGTACAGAGGAGATAGGAAATCCGGTTTATCCACCTGCCAGAGAGGAACTGTTAAAGCATGGTATTTCCTGTGAGGGCAAAACTGCACGGAGCATGACCAAAGGCGATTATGACTACTATGACTATATAATCGGAATGGATAGATGGAACATACGGAATATTGAAAAAATTGTCGGAAGTGATATAGATGGCAAGATTTCTCTTTTGTTAAGCTATGCAGGACTTGACCGTGATATATCAGATCCGTGGTTTACGGGTAATTTCGGTGCTACTTGGAATGATGTCGTAAAGGGTTGCAGAGGACTATTGGAGCATATAGAAAATGAAGTATTGTAACATAAAAAAGGGGACATTTATTTCAAGACCAAATCGCTTTATTGCTGAAGTAAATGTTGAAGGGAAAAAGGAAATTTGCCATGTAAAAAATACCGGCAGATGCAAAGAGCTGTTAATTCCCGGCTGTACTGTATATCTTGACAAGAGCAATAACATTGAGAGAAAGACCAAGTATGACCTTGTAGCCGTAGAAAAAGGTGACAAGCTCATAAATATGGACAGTCAAGCACCGAATAAGGTATTTGGCGAATGGCTTGAAAACGGCGGTTATTTTGAGGATATAACACTAATAAAGCCTGAATGCAAATATGAAAATTCGAGATTTGATTTTTATATTGAAACAAAAAACAGAAAGATTTTTGCAGAAATAAAAGGTGTTACCCTCGAAGAAAACGGTATTGTGAAATTTCCTGATGCACCAACCGAAAGAGGCGTAAAACATATTAACGAGCTTTGCGATGCTGTAAAAAACGGATATGAAGCATACATATTCTTTGTAGTGCAAATGGAAGAATGTTTGTACTTTACACCGAACAGGGAAACACATTCGACATTTGCAGATGCTCTTGTTAAAGCATCAAAAAAGGGAGTTAATATAAAATGTCTGAACTGTTTTGTAGAACCAGATATCCTGTCAATTAAAGATTTTGTAGATGTAAAACTGTAAATTTTGTTTTGTGTATTGAATTTCTTGTCGAATTTTGCTATAATACACTCAATAAAAAATGAAAGCAGGATATCTTATGATTTTCAATAAGGAACAGCTTGAAGGCTCGAATGGAAAGCAAACAGCACAAATGCTATTTGAAAGACAAAAGCAGACGCTTGACAACTTTTTAGAGCGTAATGCTATTTCAAAGGAGCAGTATGATAAAAGCCTTGCTACGCTGAAAGAACAAATGCAGATATAAAGGGCACTTTAGGCAGCCCTCAATAAAACAGTATAGTTTATGACAGGCTGTCAAACAGGAGCGGAGAGAAAGAGCGTATCACTTTTACAGTGATATGCTCTTTCTTTTTACCCTCAAATAAGTGTGAAAAATGATATATTTATTCCCCTGTAGAGAAACAAAAAGGTCGAAATTATAAAACTATATTCGTGCATTATATAATAAAGTTATATCTCTCTTTTTGAAAATCATAATAAACTCTAAAAAACAGTATTGACAAAATAAAAATTCGGACGTATAATTATGTTATGCAACGAGCGTTGCGTAACATATGTTGCAAGTTGAAAGGAAGATTATATGCCACCGAAAGTAAAATTCACTGCAAACGAAATTATTGAAGCTGCCGTCAAAATTACGAGGACAAAAGGGATAGATGCCGTTACTGCAAGAGAGGTAGGCTCGACATTGGGAGTATCTTCCAGACCACTTTTTACATACTTTGACACGGTTGAAGAGCTTAAAAGAGAGGTCTATCTCTATGCTAAAAATCTATATAAAGAGTATGTTGAAAACGGCTTAAAGGCGGAAATACCGTTTTTAGGCGTGGGACAACAGTATCTTCGTTTTGCAAAAGACGAGCCAAATCTTTATAAATACTTGTTTTTGACGCCGCCTGATGTTGTGCGTGGCGGAGTTGCCGAAGGACTTAAACTATCGCAGGAGTTGGCGCGTGAATCGCTGATGAGAATTTATAATATGGACGCAGACACCGCCGATAAATATTTCCGCGATTTGTGGCTGGTTGCGTACGGTTTTACCACGATGATCGCGATCGGTGAATGTCCGTATGATGATGAGCAGATAAGTGAGATCTTCACGGAGTTCAGTCTTTCGATTTGCAAGGCATATAAGGAAATCCCCGGCTTGTCTTGCGGTAAGTTTGATAAAGATGCAATTTTTAAAGAACTCGTCAAGAAAGGTAAAGAAAATAATGATATTAAAGACTGAACACCTCATTTTACGCCCTTGGGAAGAAAGTGATTCAGAAACTTTATATAAATATGCAAGCAATCCCCAAGTGGGCCCGATTGCAGGGTGGCCGCCGCACACGAGCGTGGAAAACAGTCGGGAGATTATTAAAACGGTTTTATCGGCACCCGAAACATACGCTGTATGCCTGAAAGAAGACAACAAAGCAATCGGCAGTATAGGTCTTATGGTTGGAGAAAAAAGCAATATCGGGTTGTCCGATACACAAGGGGAAATCGGATATTGGATCGGCGTGCCATTCTGGGGACAGGGTCTGATTTCCGAAGCAACAAGGGAAATAATCCGACATGCATTTGTGGATTTACAGCTTGAAACACTTTGGTGCGGCTATTTCGATGGTAACGAAAGGTCAAAGCGTGTGCAGGAAAGATGCGGATTTGTCTATCATCACACAAATAAGGACATTTTTTGGAAGTTGATGGATGACATTCGCACTGAACATATTACGAGGCTTTTAAGGGATGATTGGAAAAATAGTTTTGCAATACGCAAATTATCGGAAAACGAAATTAAAAAGGCATTAGATCTTGCTTGGAAGGTGTTTTCCGAATATGAATCCCCTGTTTATTCCGCCGAAGGAACACAGGAATTCCGCAGATGTCTTGAAAGCGAACAATATCTCTCGAGAATTGAGTACTACGGAGCCTTTGACGGCAAAAAGCTGATTGGAGAAATAGGGATCAGACCGAGTAAAAAACACATCTGCTTTTTCTTTGTTGACGGTAATTATCACCGCTTGGGTATCGGGACAAGAATGTTCAAATATTTGATAAAAGATTATAAAAATGAAACGATTACACTCAATTCCTCACCTTACGGCTTGTCATTTTATAAAGCGATTGGCTTCGTGGCAACCGATGAGGAAAAGACGATAAACGGAATACGGTTTACACCAATGGAACGGAAACTGTGAAAGGAGTTAATGGTAATAAAATGAAAACGGTAATTATTTATGTTTCCGTACACCACGGAAACACAAAAAAAGTAATAGAAGCGATAGCTTCAAAAAACGATGTGGATGTTTTTGATGTTTTGTCAAAAGAGAGAATAAATCTTGAAGAGTATGACTGTATAGGAATAGCATCGGGAATCGCTTACGGAAAATACTATCCTCAGATGATTAAGTTCGTGGAGGGAAATCTGCCGGAAAATAAAAAGGTGTTCTTTCTTCACACGGCTGGTTCGCCGAGAGAGAATCACAATGCCGCAGTAAAGGCTGTTGCCGATTCAAAAAGCTGTGAGTGCTTGGGAACATATTTCTGTAAGGGGTTTGACACATACGGACCTTTCAAGCTGATAGGCGGAATCGCAAAAGGGCATCCAAACAATAATGATATCCAAAGGGCGATAAATTTCTTTGACAAAATATTAAAATGATAATCTAAGACAAATCGGGATTTGTGGAGGGAATTATGGCTTTTGATTTTAAGAAAGAATATAAAGAATTTTATATGCCGAAAAATAAACCGGAGATTGTAAATGTGCCTAAAGCAAATTATATTGCAGTCAGAGGAAAAGGCAATCCAAACGAAGAAGGCGGATCATATCAGCAAGCAATTAGTGTGTTATATGCTGTTGCGTACACACTAAAAATGAGTTATAAAACGGATTATAAAATTGAGGGTTTTTTTGAATATGTAGTTCCGCCGCTTGAGGGCTTCTGGTGGCAGGATAACATAGACGGTATAGATTATACTGATAAAGCTGCATTTAACTGGATTTCTGTAATTCGTTTGCCTGATTTTATATCTCAAAAGGACTTTGAATGGGCAGTTGAAACAGCAACTAAAAAGAAAAAGTTAGATTGTTCATCGGCAGAGTTTATGACAATTGATGAGGGGTTGTGTGTTCAAATAATGCACTTGGGTTCATTTGATGATGAGCCTGCTACAGTTGCTTTAATGGATGAATATCTGGCTAAAAACGGATATGTTAATGACATAACTAAAACAAGATTGCACCATGAAATTTATATGTCAGATGCAAGAAAGGTCGCACCCAAAAAGTGGAAAACAGTTATTAGGCATCCAATAAAAAGAATATAGATAAATTCTAATTTGTTTCACATCATATGTTGAAGTTTGTGGAGGCAACAAAAATGAAATTAAAAAATCCTATGCTGGTAGTAACGGATATAGATAAATCGGTTGAGTTTTACAAAAAGGTTCTCGGTCTTCATGTAATTATGGATTTCGGAGCTAATAAAACACTGACCGGCGGATTGGTATTGCAAACAGCCGAAACATACAAAGAATTTATCGGAACAAGTGATATTTCTTTCGGCGGTAACAGTTTTGAAATCTACTTTGAAGAAGATGATTTTGATAAGTTTACAGATAATCTGAAGGAATGCGATGTTGAATATGTACACCCTGTTGCAGAACATTCATGGGGACAGCGAGTTGTCCGCTTCTACGACCCAGACAAGCATATTGTTGAGGTCGGAGAAAATATAAAAATGGTGTGCAGGCGTTTTCTGGAAAGCGGTATGACGCCGGAACAAGTGGCTAAGCGTATGGATGTACCTATGAAATTTGTTATTGATTGCATACGGTAAATCGGAATTAGGAGTTTATTATGATAGAAACAAAACGCTTAAGAATATATCCTGCAACGCAGAATCAAATGGAAGATTTTATTGTTACTCAGACAAATGGCACACTTAGGGCGGCTTATTCAGAAATGTTAGAAAACTGTCTGAAACATCCCAATAGATGGGAATGGTATGCAATTTGGATGATTGAAATGAACAATGGAACACATATCGGCGAATTGTGTTTCAAAGGGCTTGATGAAAACGGTGTTGCCGAAATTGGATACGGTATTTTGGAAGAACACCAATGTCAAGGCTATGCCACCGAAGCGGTTAAAGCAGTCCTGACCTGGG
>JAIKVQ010000107.1 GCA_024685565.1 Bacillota bacterium | reverse complement strand
TTTTTTTGGCGAATGAGATTGCCCAAAGGGCATTAAGTATTGGTGACGCTATTTCGGAAAGTGTTGGTGTAAGCGTTATTGATGCTGAATTCAAAAAGGAAGCGGGCAAGCAGTATTTAAGAATTTTTATCGATAAAGACGGCGGAGCGGGAATTGATGACTGTGAGGCGTTTTCAAGGGCGTTTGAGGAGAAATTTGACGAACTTGACCCGATAAAAACCGAGTATATACTTGAGGTGTCATCTCCCGGACTTGAACGGAAATTAAAAACAAAACGTGAGTTTGATTATTTCAAAGGAAGAGAAGTAGATGTAAAGCTGTTTTCAGAAAGAAACGGTTTAAAGGAATTTAGCGGAATACTCCTTGGTTTTGACGGAAAAGCCGCTCAAATTGAGTACGGCGGCGGTATTATTTCGGTAGATGTAAAAGAAGCGGCATATATAAAGCTGCATTTTGAATTTTAGAAAGGTTGGTAAAAAAATGAATGAAGAACTTTTGAGCGCTCTTTCCGACTTGTGTAAGGAAAAGGGCATAGACAAAGAGGTTATCCTGCAGGCTTTAGAGGCTGCGCTGATTGCGGCGTATAAGAAAAACTTTGCCTCTGCGCAGAATGTGTGCGCAAGTGTTGACCGTGAAACAGGAAAGATAAGCGTTTATGCACAAAAAGTCGTAGCTGAAGAGGTAACAGACGCACAGCTTGAAATATCTCTTGCCGAGGCAAGCAAAATCAGTAAAAAGTATGAAATCGGGGATGTTGTGAATATTGAAGTAACACCTGCCAATTTCGGAAGAATTGCAGCGATGACGGCAAAGCAGGTTGTAACGCAGAGAATAAGAGAGGCAGAAAGAGGAAATATTTTCAGTGAATATACACAAAAGGAAAATGATGTTTTAACTGGCAAAATAGACCGTATGGAACGCGGAAATATATTTGTTGATATCGGGAAGGTAGAGGCTATTCTTCCTGAAAAGGAGCAGGTTGATACCGAGTATTATGAAGTCGGAAGACCGATAAAATGCTACGTAAGTGAGGTTAAAAACGGCCCAAGAGGCGCACAGATTGTTCTTTCAAGAACGCACCCCGGACTTGTTAAAAGGCTGTTTTTCCAGGAAGTGCCTGAAATTCAGGACGGACTTGTGGAAATCAAGTCGGTGTCCCGCGAACCGGGTTCAAGAACAAAAATTGCGGTTTATTCGGAAAATCCGGATATTGATGCCCAAGGCTCATGCATTGGCCCGAGGGGCTCAAGAGTGCAGGCAGTTTCGGAAGAACTTAATTATGAAAAGATTGATATCGTAAAATGGAGCGAGAATCCCGAAGAGTACATTTCGGCGTCTTTAAGCCCGTCAGAGGTGTTGTCTGTAGAGATTGACGAGAAGGAAAAAACCGCAAAGGTTACTGTACCTGAACATCAGCTTTCGCTTGCAATCGGAAAATCGGGACAGAATGTTCGTTTGGCGGCAAGGCTTACAGGCTGGAAAATCGACATTTCAGCGGGAAAGGAATAATATATGCATATACCGAAGAGGATGTGTATCGCCTGTCGGCAGATGAAACCGAAGAAAGAGCTTATAAAAATTGTAAAAAACGGCGATGAGATAGCTTTGGACATACATCAGAAGCTCAGCGGTAGAGGAGCATATATCTGCAGGAATGAGGAATGCATAAGCACTGCAAAAAAGCGCAGAGCACTTTCCAAGCACTTTAAAACGGCGGTTGATGATAAAATATATGATGCCGCGAAGGCGGTGGCAGCAGATGAATAAAGTTTTGGGCGTAATAGGGCTTGCAAAGCGTGCGGGAAAAGTCACATCAGGCGAGTTTTTATGCGAAAAGGCAATAAAAAACGGACAGTCCAAGCTCATTATAATTGCGTCGGATATTTCTGAAAATGCAAAAAAATCAGCTGTTAACACCTGCAATCATTACGGCGTAGAATATATAGAATTTTCGTCTTCGTCAGAGCTTGGAAGAGCTATAGGCGCAGAAAGCAGAATGATTGTTTCGGTAAATGATGATAATTTCAAAAATGCAATTTTGTCCAAGATAGAAAGGATTGATGAACAGTATGGCAGATAACGGTATTAAAATAAGCCAGATTGCAAAGGACTTAAAGGTGACAAGCAAAGATATAACGGAAAGACTTGCTGCCTTTGGCGTAACGGTAAAGGCAGCTAACCCTCTTACTGAGGAACAGCTCGGGCTTATTTTCGATATTTATACAACTTTATATGATTTGGGAGATACACCTATCGAAAAGCCTCCGCTTGAGGAAATTCCGGAAAAGGAGGAGCCAAAAGAAGAGCCTGCGACAAAAGCAGAGGAGGCTCCTGCGGCGGTAGCGGAAAAGAAACCTGAGCCTAAAAAGCAGGATAGAAGAAAGCCTCAGCAAAAGACCCTTCAGAAGAGTAGAAAAATAGGCGAAAAAGTTGTAGAAATACCGCAGGACAACAAGAAAGAATATGTCATAACGGCAGATGATGCCAAAAAGGTGCGCTATGTTGATACAAGGACATCAACGGTTGAGCTTGACAAGATTGCATCAAGAGAGCGGCTTGAGCATATGGTCACAGATGCAGATGTCACAAAGCTTGAGCGTGGCGGTAAAAAGCAGCAGTTTGGCAAGAAACAGCAGCAAAAGGAAAAGGAAATAAAGCATAAGGAGGCTCCTAAAAAGAAGGAAAAGCAGCTTCCTAAGGAAATAGAAATCCCTGAAAGCATTACGGTAGGCGAGCTTTCTTCAATGCTCGGAAAGGGTGCTGCAGAAATTGTCAAAAAACTTATGATGCTGGGCGTTATGGCGACGGTAACCCAGTCCATTGACTATGATACGGCGGCTCTAATTGCATCAGATTTTGGAGTTGATGCAAAGCCTGAAATAATTATAACAAAAGAGGATATACTTTTTAAGGAAGAGGAAGATAAGGAAGAGGATTTGAAACCGCGTCCGCCTGTTGTAGTTGTTATGGGTCACGTTGACCACGGTAAGACCTCGCTTTTGGACGCAATCCGTCATACCTCTGTTACCGATACCGAGGCAGGAGGCATAACTCAGCACATAGGTGCGTACAGCGTAAGACTCGGCGACCGAGATATAACCTTTTTGGATACGCCCGGACACGAGGCGTTTACGACTATGCGTGCACGCGGTGCGCAGGTAACAGACGTTGCAATACTTGTGGTTGCAGCTGACGACGGAATTATGCCCCAGACTATTGAGGCAATAAATCACGCAAAGGCTGCGGGAGTTACGATAGTTGTTGCAATAAACAAGATTGATAAGGAAAACGCAAATGTCGAACGAGTAAAGCAGATGCTTATGGAACACGAGCTTGTGCCTGAAGAATGGGGCGGAGATACCGTGTGCGTTGAAGTTTCTGCGAAGAATAAAACAAATATAGACGGACTTTTGGAAATGGTGCTTTTAGTTGCTGATATGAAAGAACTTAAAGCAAATCCTGATAAACCTGCAAAGGGCACTGTTATAGAGTCACGCGTTGACAAGGGAATGGGACCTGTTGCGACCGTTCTTGTTCAGGAGGGAACATTGAATGTCGGAGACATTGTCATAGCAGGAACGGCGGTAGGCCGTGTGCGTGCTATGACAAACGATAAGGGTAGAAGAATCAAAATTGCACCTCCGTCAACACCTGTTGAAATTCAAGGACTTTCCGAAGCGCCTATGGGCGGCGAGCGTATTTTCGCGGTTAAGGACGAAAAACTTGCTCGTGAAGTTGCCGAGTCGAGGAAAAATGAGCAGAAAGAAACGAGATTCAGCCAAATTAAAAAGGTTTCGCTTGACAATCTGTTCGACCAAATTGACGAAGGCAATATGAAGGAGCTTAGTATCATCATAAAGGCAGATGTTCAGGGCTCTGTTGAGGCTGTGCGTCAATCACTTGAAAAATTATCCAATGATGAGGTAAGAGTTCGTGCAATCCACGGCGGCGTGGGTGCAATAAATGAGTCGGACGTTATGCTTGCAAATGCATCAAATGCAATTATTGTCGGATTTAACGTGCGTCCCGATTCAGGTGCTTTGGCGGCTGCGGCATCGCAGGAGGTAGATATCCGTCTTTACAGCATAATTTATCAGGCAATAGAGGAAATAGAATCGGCGATGAAAGGTATGCTTGACCCGAAATTTAAGGAAAGCATCATAGGTCACGCCGAAATCCGTCAGACATTTAAGGTTTCCGGCGTCGGAACGATTGCAGGTGCGTATGTAACTGACGGAAAGATAACAAGAAATGCAGAAATAAGACTTGTCCGTGACGGCATAGTCGTATATCAGGGCAAAATCGGAAGTTTAAAACGCTTTAAAGACGATGCAAAGGAAGTTGCAGACGGATTTGAATGCGGTCTCAGTATTGAAAATTATAACGACATCAAAGAGGGCGATACGGTAGAGTGCTTTGTTATGGAGGAAATTGAGAGATAACGGAAAGGCAGCGTTAAAATGGCAAAAAACAGGATAAATAAAATCAATGAAGAGGTGCGGCGCGAACTTGCGGCAGTTTTGAGGGAACTGAAAGACACGAGAATACCGCTGATGACAAGCGTTGTGGCGGTAAACGTGACAAATGATTTGAGTTACGCCAAATGCTATATAAGCGTTATGGGCGATGAAGAAACCAAAAAGAAAGCGATAGAGGGACTTAAATCAGCATCAGGCTATATAAGGCGCGAAATGGGCAGACGCGTTGATTTGCGTGTTATACCTGAGTTTTTGTTTGAGTTGGATGACTCTATAGAGCACGGTGCATATATCAATAAAATGCTTAATGATATAATGAAAGGTCAGCATAATGATGAATGACGTTAAAGAACTTATATTAAAAGCAGAAAAAGTGTGGATAATTGCTCACGAGGACGAGGATGCGGACTCTGTTGGCAGCTGTTTTGCGATGAGACTGGCACTTTTGCGGCTGGGAAAGGACGCAAAATGCTGTTTTAGTGCGCCTTTGGAAAATCATATTGCATTTATGGGTGATGAATATGAGGTATTCTGCGAAAATGCCGAATATCCGTCAGATTTGTGTATTTGCCTTGACTGTGGCGATATAAAAAGACTGGGAAAGCGTATAAAAATACTTGAGAGCGCCAAAAATACCCTGTCAATCGACCATCATGAAACAAATACGAGGTTTGCAGATGTGAATTTTGTAGATGCTAAGGCCTCGGCGACTGCCGAAATCCTGTACGGACTATTTTTAGAAATGGGAATTGAAATAGACGGAGGTATTGCAAAAAATCTCTATGCGGCAATGAGCGCGGACACGGGAAGTTTCAAGTACAGTAATGTGACGGACAAGACTATGCATATTGCGGCAGAGCTTATTTCAAAAGGTATTAACCACGCAGAAATTGCGCGCCTTTTACACGATACAGACACTATTGATGTGATAAAGTGCAAGGCGGAAATTATGCAGAATATAGAGGAATACTTTGGGGGTAAGCTGACATTAGTTACGGCAACGGACGCACTTTTTGAAAAATACGGAATAACCGAGCGCGATTCGGGAGATATAGTCAATATTGCAAGGACTGTATCGGGCTGTGAAATAGCGGTGTCTTGTCGGGAAACAGATGGAAAAATCAAAATAAGTTTCCGTTCAAACGGAGAAATATCGGTTTCGCAAATTGCTCAGAAATTTGGCGGCGGAGGTCATGTAAAAGCCGCGGGGGCAAAGGTTACAGGGAAGACAATTGAACAGGTTAAGGCCGAGATTATAGAAGCCGTTTCAGGAGTTTTAAATGATTGAATATGATAAGGACGCGATAGTTTATCCGTACATAACATCTTATATACGCGGTGAAATACCTAAGAGGCAGGGCATTTTGGGGGAGCTTGAGGAATATGCAGAGAAGAATGCTATTCCGATAGTGCAGCCTGAAACCGCAAAACTTTTAGAAACGCTTGCCTGTATAAAAAGACCTCATCGCGTTCTGGAGGTCGGCTGTGCTATAGGCTATTCGGCAATTTTAATGGCGCAGTATCTCAGTGAAAATGGCAGCATTACAACGCTTGAATGGGACGCCGATATGGTGGAAATTGCACGGCATAACATCGAAAAAGCAGGACTTTCGCATTGTATAACCGTAATACAGAATGATGCAAAGGAAGTAATTAAAAATCTTACGGGAGAGTATGACATTATCTTTTTGGACGGGCCTAAGGCGCATTATATCTATATGCTTAATGACTGTATAAGGCTTTTGAAAAAGGGCGGAATGCTGATTTCCGATAATGTTTTGTATAAAGGAATGACGGCGGACGATGGGCATGTCATAAGACGTAAAATAACTATTGTCAAGCGGCTGAGAAGATTTATTTCGGCACAAATGCAGCGCACAGAACTTGAAACGGTGATACTTCCGCTCGGCGACGGCGTGACAGTTTCAGTGAAAAAATAAATCATACAGAAAGTGATGTAATTATGAAAAAACCTGAGCTTTTAGCACCTGGCGGCAGTCTTGAAAAGCTGAAAACCGCAATACTTTACGGTGCGGATGCAGTCTATATAGGCGGCGAGGCATTCAGCTTGCGTACAGCGGCTGAGAATTTCTCGCCCGAGGATATGAAAGAGGGACTGGAATTTGCCCATAAAAGGGGCAAAAAGGTTTATCTTACTGCGAATATAATCCCTCATAATAAGGATATTGAGGATTTTAAGAAATATATACAGGAAATTGCACCGCTTGGCTTTGACGCGGTGCTTATATCCGACCCCGGAATGTTTGAAATTACACGGGAAATTGCTCCAAATCTTCCCATACATATAAGCACACAGGCTAATAATGTCAACTATAAAAGCGCGTCTTTTTGGTACAAGCAGGGTGCAAAACGCGTTGTTCTTGCAAGAGAAATGAGTATGGCAGAAATAAAGGAAATACGCGAAAAAACTCCGCCGGAACTTGAACTCGAAGCGTTTGTTCACGGAGCTATGTGTATGTCTTATTCAGGGAGATGCCTGCTTTCTAATTATATGACGGCACGCGATGCAAATCAGGGAGCGTGCGCACACCCTTGCAGATGGAATTATGCATTGGTTGAGGAAACAAGACCCGGCGAATATATGCCTGTTTATGAGAACGAGCGGGGCAGTTTCATATTTAATTCCAAAGATTTATGTATGATAGAGCATATTCCTGAAATAATTGAGAGCGGAATAACAAGCCTTAAGCTTGAGGGCAGGGTAAAAACAGCATACTATGTCGCAACGGTGGTAAAGGCGTATAGAGATGAGATTGACAGGTTCTTGGAAAATCCAAAGGGGTATAAATTTAACCCGAAAAGTTTGGACGAACTTTTAAAAGTAAGCCACAGACCTTACTCTACAGGATTTTATTTCAGCAAACCCGATGAAAATGCGCAGGTTTACGGCTCAAGTTCTTATATACGTGATTATGATTTGATAGGTATTGTAACCGATTTTGATGAGAAAACGGGAATTGCAACAGTTTCACAGCGTAACAGATTTTTCAGGGGCGATGAAGTTGAGGTACTTTGTCCCGATAAACCATTTTTCACGCAAAAAATTGAATATATGGAAAATGAAAAGGGAGAGGAAATAGATGTTGCGAAAAATGCAGAAATGGTTGTAAGAATAAAACTTAAGGAAGCTGTAAAAGTGGGGTCTATGCTCAGAAAACAGAGGGAGAACGAAATATGAAGGGGATAAATGTGATAGGCGAAAATATAATGCGTGTAAGGAAGAAAAACGGACTTACCCAGGCTCAATTTGGCGAAATAATAGGAAAATCCCAGAGCACAGTTTATAGTTATGAAAATGGGAGCATAATCCCGAGCTTTGAGGTACTTACTATGATATCTCACTTTTTCGGCATTTCAGTAGGTTATCTTATGGGCATAGAGTGGAGCCCTCTTTCAGGGAAGGCACTCAGGGAGCTTTACGATATATATGTAGACGAGGCAAGGGAAGATGAGTAGAAAAAACAGGAAACTGCCCGTTCTGTTGGGTGTTGCGGCGTGGGAAGCATACCGCTTTTATAAAGGAAAGGGAATTTTTAATAAGCTAAGATATAAACAGCAGCATGATGCACTTTGTCATTATCTTGAAACTCACCACCCCAATGCGTTTTACTCGGATATAGTTGAAGCAGATGACGGCTGGTCGTGCATTGTAACCGACGGTAATCGTAAAATTGTGGTTTATATGACTAAAACGGACGGTGGGACATTTGCTTTCTGGGAAAAGGAAAACTAAATTATGCACAAATTTCTTCTTTCGGCGTAATGTAATAGTATAAAGCTGAAAGGAGGAATTTTAGTATGGGTTTATTCGGCGGAAATAACTGCGGAAATAATGACGGCGGTTGGATTTGGATATTAATTATCGTGGTTTTGGTTTTGTGTTTGCAAGACGGAAATCTTTTGGGCGGACAGAACAATTGCTGCGATGACTGCTGTGACAACAACTGCTGTTGCTAAAATCAATCAGCATACGGCGCGGAGAAATCCGTGCCTCTTTTTTTGGAAAAATATTGTATTTCCCATAATGCTGTGATATAATTTTTTTGACTTTTTATTTAAGGACATGGACTTGTATTATGATTAAAGAACTGTTAAATAAAGTACCTGAAAAAATAAGATTGTTACTCTTTTGGCCTGCTTTTGGCATAGTGTTTTACTATATGGAATTGGTGGGAGTTAAGGAATATCATACAGTCCATTGTTTTTTGGACGATTTAATTCCTTTTTGCGAGTATTTTATAGTCCCATACTATTTTTGGTTTGTTTTTTTGATTGGAATGGTAGTTTACGGCTTTTTCTGGGATTTGCCTGCTCTTAAAAACTATATGAAATTTACGGCAATAACTTATACTGTAACGCTTTTTATATATGCGGTTTACCCTACGGCACAGGATTTGCGGCCACAAATCTTCGCGCATAGTAATTTTTTTATAAACATTGTGAAATTTGCGTATAGTGTGGATACAAGTACAAATGTATGTCCTTCGATACATGTACTTGGCTCAATGGCTGTATATTTTGCGGCGGCAAAAAGCAGAGCTTTTGGAACGCGTGTTTGGAAAATGATATTCTTAATTATTACAATTTTAATATCCTTGTCAACGCTGTTCGTAAAACAGCACTCTGCAGTCGATATTATTCTTGCTCTGATTTTAGGAGTCATAGCCTATCCTTTTGTTTATCCGAAGGGAAAGAAAGATGAAATGAATGAAGATAAAACGAAGATAACGGTAGGAATAAACTAATGAATAGAAAGATAAGATCAAGTATTTTTCTTTTTACCGCACCTATGATATGGGGAGTTGCATTTGTTATGCAATGTATGGTAGATACGGTTGCTGTTGGAACACTGACCTTTAATGCGGTGCGCTATTTGCTCGGTGCGTTGTCGCTTTTGCCTATTATATTCTTCTTTGAAAAGGAGGAATATGAACCGCAAAAATTTAGAAAAACCATAATTTATGGTATAATAACGGGCATAATACTGTTTGTTGCGTCAGAATTTCAGATGTACGGAATAAGTATCAATAAAAGTTCGGGGAAAAGCGGATTTTTAACAGGGCTTTATATGGTTATAGTGCCATTTTTAAACCTTTTGATATATAAAAGAAAAGTTCTTTTAAAGGAGTGGGCGGCTGCAATTGTAGCAACTACGGGACTTTTTCTGTTGAGCGTGTCTGAAGGGTTTAGTAACGTAAGCGCGGGCGATTTTATGGTATTTGTAAGCGCATTTTTCTGGGCGGCACATATTTTGGCAATAGATAATTTTGTTGATAGGGTTAGTCCTGTTAAATACTCATGTGTGCAGTTTTTGACATGTGCAGTGCTTAACGGTATATTTGCGACATTCTGTGAGGATTTTTCGGTATCGGGGCTTTGTGTGAATTGGCTTCCAATATTATATACAGGCGTGCTGTCAACAGGACTTGGCTATACTTTTCAGATTTTAGGACAAAGGGACGCAAATCCGAACTTTGCATCAATCGTGCTTGCAAGCGAGGGTGTATATGCGGCTCTTGCAGGAGCGGTTATCCTTAGTGAAAAAATGACGCTTAAAGGATATACAGGCTGTGTACTTATGTTTTTGGGAACGATCTTGTCTCAGGTTAAATTAAAAAAGTCAGTTTATTAGCAAAATTACTTGACAAAACGGTGATGTATTGATATAATAACAAAGTGCCTTTTGGGTACAATATGCGGATGTGGCGGAATTGGCAGACGCGCTAGACTTAGGATCTAGTGTCTACGATGTGCAGGTTCAAGTCCGTGCAGGTAATTTAACGATACAGCGTAGTAATGCACGAAAAACAAAAAAATAAACAGAAAAAAACGAAATGCGGATGTGGCGGAATTGGCAGACGCGCTAGACTTAGGATCTAGTGTCTACGATGTGCAGGTTCAAATCCTGTCATCCGCACCAATGAAAGTCAGCATATGTGCCGGACATGGCGTATTTGCTGACTTTTCTGTTGTTTTGTTGCATGTAAAAGACTACAAAAATATCATCAAGTTGCCGATAGAAGTTAAAGATGAAGGCTTTTTAATTGATTTGCAAAAGGAGATGTTATTCGTGTTTTTGAACAGAGAAGAAATGCAAGAAAAACAAACCAAAGAGATGCTGTTTGAGAGACAAAAACAAACTCTTGATAATTTTCTGGAACGTAATGCGATATCCAAGGAGCAATATGATACAAGTCTTAAAGTATTAAAAGAGAAATTGTTGAAATAATACTTGCATAAATATAGTTAAACGGGTTGATTCTGGTACGAATTGGCCTGTTTTTTGTTAGGAAAACCTTGTGACACATAACCAATTTCAAGCCGGAAAGATTGTCTTATAATAAAGGGAATAATACTTGCTATTGCATATGGTAAGAGCTAATATGTCAGTAGTTAGCGGTAAGATGAAGTGTTGGGCGGTGAATGCGATGTATGATGTTGTACGACTGAAAATAAGTGATTTGGAAGAATTTTCAGAACAGCCGTTCAAGGTTATCGATGATGAATCAATGGCAGAGCTTGTTGAAAGCATAAAAATGGTTGGTGTGCTTGTTCCTATAATCGTCAGAGAGATAGAAAACGGTAAGTTTGAGATCATATCGGGACATCGCAGAAAAAGAGCCTGTGAAATTGCGGGAATTGATACTATCCCCGCGCAAATCAAGGATTTGAGCGATGATGAGGCGGCAATACTACTGGTCGATTCAAATTTACACAGGGAGAGACTTTTGCCAAGTGAGCGAGCTTTTGCGTACAAATTGAAGCTTGAAGCTATAAAGCATCAGGGGAAGAAAAGCTGTCGACAAAATGTCGACAAGTACAAAAGCGCAGACGAAGTGGGACTTGCATTTGGCGAAAGCGGAAGGCAGGTTCAGCGATATATACGGCTTACTGAATTGATTTATACCTTGCTTGATAAAGTGGATGAGGGGATTATTACCCCAACCGCAGGAGCGGAAATTTCATTTCTTGATGTAAAGCATCAGGCAGAGCTGTGTGATTACATAGAAATGGAAGATTGCGGGATTTCTATCAAGCAGGCAAAAATGATTCATAGGAGCTTTGTCGAGCAAACTTTGTCAAAAGAAACTTTAAAAACCATTTTCGAAGAAGAAAAACCAAAACAAGAACGCTTTTATCTTGATTTCGACAAATTAAAGTCATATTTTCCAAAAGGCTACACAATGAAACAATGTGAAGATGCTTTATGGGAGATATTGGAGAGAATATCTAACGATTAAATTAAAAAGCAGAAATTTACTTTTATAGTAAGTTTCTGCTTTTTAATTTAAAACAAAATCTTATGTGTCCTGTTAGTACCCTCGCCTTTTTTTTGGTGGATAATACCATTCTTTTTTGTTATATCAAAATCGCTGTCTACAAAATCGGGAATACCGCACCAAGGCTCCAAGCAGATATATTTTGCATTCGGCTTTGTCCAGATCAGAAGGTAGGGAAACCCGTCAAAATCAAGCTTGATTTCATCGCCTGTTTTGTCATTTTTAAGCGTCAGCTTCCTTGATTTAAGGTTCAAAAATACAAGTGCGTCAATCTCAAAATACCCATCTTTTAGTGGTAAAATGCGGGTGTTCTTTGCAAGCACATTTTCATCATAGGTCAGAAGCGGACCGTCAACAGGAGTAGCAATCAAATCTTCCTCTTTATCAAAAATGACACTCCACTCGTTTATTCCGCCGGGACAGGAATATGCCTCATGTGAGCCGATTGAAAAATACATATCGCCGTCTGTGGTATTTTTAATATCATAGGTGACGGTTAGTTCATTTTCTTTGAGGGAATATATTACTCTTAGCTCAAAGTCAAAGGGATAACACTTTTTTGTTTCATCATTTGATTTTAACAGGAATGTCGCGTTGTCTTTCGATGCCGTTTCAACTTCAAATTCGCTGTTTCTTGCAAATCCGTGCTTTGCTATTATATATTCTTTTCCGTCATAAATGAATTTGTCGTCTTTCAATCCACCGCATATCGGGAACAAAAGCGGTGCATGACCTTTCCAAACCGTTGGGTCTGCCTGCCATATAAGCTCCTTTTCGCCCTTTTTAACGCTTGTAATTTCCGCGCCAATTGATGAAATTGTAACAGCTAAACTGCTATTTTGGATTTTTACTTCTTTACTCATAATCTTATCTCCTGACCTCATTTGGATTTTTGCC
>JAIKVQ010000046.1 GCA_024685565.1 Bacillota bacterium | reverse complement strand
TAATATATCATACATATTTGTAGTGCCGTCCTCTGTCACCCTATAATCAATACTGACAACAGCAAATCCATATTTACGCAATGCCGATACGGACTCATTGGAAAAATCTATAATTGACTGCCTTGATTCCGTGTGCCAGCCACCACCCGGAATAATGAAATATAACGGAGCTAATTTGTATATCGTTTCCTCAGGCGGTAAAAATGTGAAAGTTAATTCTCTTTCGCCTATACATTTATATGTAAGATCTATTTCACTATCCATGAACCATAACACCTACCTTTTAGACATATAAGACTATATCAAGTATTTGCATAAGATTATCAATCTTGTAATCACAAAGATCACCTACACCGGCTTGTTCAATATTCCCACTAGATATTCCGCAACAGGAAAAACCTGCAAGCTTGATTGACACAACTCCTGCGGAGCTATCCTCAATTCCTAATACCTTATGCCGTCTTTCAAATGGTATCCCAAGTCCTACTCGGCAAGTTTCGGCATAAAGCCAAGGGTGAGGTTTTGGGGCAAGCTCACCCAATGTCCCTGTCTGTCCTTTTCTAAGGGCTTGTCCTGCTGTTATTATACTGTCATAAAAATCAACAGGATTACCCATATCAAGCTGTTTAAATGCAGAAAATATTTCAGGCATTGCCTTTTCATAAAGTCCGCTTGTAACAAGTCCAATTTTTATGCCCTCTTTTTTCACTGTCTAGAGAAATTCTTTAAGGTTTGGTGCGGGCGTAAATGCGTCCTGCTTTCCTCTGCCCTTTAGAATTTCGTCCATTTCATAATTTATGATTTCAAAGTAATACTCTCTTGCAAGCTCTAAGCTTGATCCTTTTGCATACTTATCAATCATATACTGCAAATGTTCGGATACGCTGTGACCTGAAATAAAGGACTCATCCTCCGCCTCGCGTGTGAAATTTGGATTTTGCAAAAGTCGTGCAGTGGTTTGTTCTATCACCCACATCCAAAAGTTTTCGGAATGAACACTTGTACCATCCAAATCCATCAAGATCGCCTCGGCCTTCGGCTCAAAATGTGTTTCGTACATAGGATAAATTGCAGGATATTCCATACCGCTTTTTACATAGCAAAGTTTTTTGTCAGAAAATGAAATAATGTCTATTTTTTCATCTAATGGTGTTTTTATATCTATAACACCTTCTCTAAAAATTTTAAAATAATCACTTTCATTTATTCTTTTCATTTACTATTTCTCCCACACGATGAATATTGCTTCTAAAAATAGATTTATAGTAAATTGTATTTTGTATAAGCTATATTTTGTTTACTGATCCGAATAACGCCATTTTCTTAATGGTTTCAGCCTTTATGTACTCAACCTTTTTATTTCTTGCTTCAAGATAATCAATACTGTTTTCGGTGCAGTATTTCATAGCCCGCTCTCCTGCTTTGCAAAGGTCGGTAAAAATATTAACTTTTGCAATACCTGCATTTATGCAGTTTTTGAAATCATCATTTGAAAGTCCTGAACCGCCATGCAATACAAGCGGCACATCTACGGCTCTTCTTATCTCTTTTAGTCTTTCTATATCAAGCTTTGGTTTGCTTTTATAAGCACCGTGCGCCGTGCCGATTGCGATTGCAAGCGCGTCAACGCCTGTGGCACTTAAATACTCTGTTGCTTCCTTGACAGTTGTATACATATCGGTCTTGTCGTTATCCTCGCTGTCAGCCTGTCCCACATGACCGATTTCGCCCTCAACGGTAAGCCCCAGAGAATGTGCGATTTTTACGATTTCCTGAGTTTGCTTTATGTTTTCGTCATAGGGATTAGCCGAGCCATCAAACATTATGCTTGAAAATCCGTATTTTATGGCCTCCATACATCTGTCAAAGGTAAGTCCGTGGTCATAGTGTACCACAACAGGAACAGCCGCCCTTTTTGCCCTCTCAACTATTGATGGTGCAATAATATCAAAATCGCCATAAGGCAGTAAAACCTCTGCCGTACCGATTATTACGGGAGATTTTGTTTCCTCGGCAGCAGAAATTACCGCCTCTAACATATCGGTATCGGTTGTATTAAAAAGACCTACACCATATTTATTCTTCTGTGCGTCCTTTAGGACGGCGTTTAAGTTCACTAACATAGCCTTATCCCTCTATCTTCGTTTCTCTTTCTATTCTTTTATCTGTGAACACATCTGTTTCATCGGTGCTTCTTGTTGAAAATTCGGAAACTATTGCGCCGTCCTCACCCGCTTGAAACCAATGGAGTGTTTCGGGCATAATTGTATATTGCTCGCCTGGATTTAAAATTATTTCGTGATATACTGTTGTATCTGTTTCGGGGAGTTTTCCATGAATATCCTCTTTTTTGCCGTCGCCCGACACATAAAGATAAACTTTTCCGTATCTGCATCTGAAGGTTTCTTCCTTACCTTCATTGCCATTTGTTTTGACATGCTTATGTTCAGGGCAGGTCTGATAGGGCAAAAGCACCATTTCTTTAGCGCAAACCCTTTGTGTATTTATATATACGCAAAGCTGCAAGCCAACCTTTTCAACCATATCAAGACCGAAATCTGCAACCTCTATTTCTTCATCATCTCTTACGATAATTCCTGCTTTTTTGTAATAATCTCTTGCTAAATTTGCCACCTTGTTATATGTTTCTCTTTTCATTTTCTCTGTCTCCTATCTGTCATTGGTACCTTTCCATACTATTTTTTCAGCGTCGTAATTCCAATATCCGCCGTTTATATTTTCCTTATTCTTGTCCCATTTTGGAAGCATATCAAGTGTTTCCTGCCATGTTTTTATGCCCGACAAAGCATCATAAGTCTGAACATTCTGACCGCCTACCGCACAGGCAATTTTGATTGTTTCTTCTATGCTTTTACCGTTTAAGAAAGCTGTCAAAAATCCTGCTATCGAGCTGTCGCCACTGCCTGTTGCAGCAGCAACCTTCGGAACATGGAAGCTTTCTTCAAAAAGCTCTCTTTTTGTCCAATTTTCAATATCTGCGGGCTTTGCCTTACCCATACCGTCAAGCTCATTTGTGCGGATATAAAAGCCTCTTACGCCGCATTTTATTACTGCGATTTTTGCGCCAAAGGAAATCAGCTTTTCGCCTAACCCTTGCAGCTTATTTATATCAAGCTTTAACAGAATATCGTTTCCGTCAGGGTTTTCGTTAAGTGCGTTAAATTCCTTTCGGTCTATCATATACATCGTTTCTTCAACACTCGGAAGATATATATCGACATACGGGAGAAGATTTTTAAGTATTTTTTCCCAATCGGCTTTCCCGCTTTCGGAATTGCTGTCGGGAAGGCTCATATCAAGGCTTGTGGTAACTCCCAAAGCCTTTACACGCTTAAATATCTCAATAAGCTCTTTTCCATCATCTTCATACATCTTCTTCATAAGCGGAGGATAGCCGAAATGGAACAGCTTTGCATTTTTTACCAAGTCATAGTTTATATCATCAGCACAAAAGGTATCATTTGCGCCCGTATGGTGCAGGAATATCCTGTCATAGCCGGGCGGTACGATTACAACGGTATATGATGTATTTTCGCCCTTTGCCACAATCATCCCCTTATCGTGCGCTGTTTTTTCAAGCTCTTTGAGCATTACCGTACCGAACATATCGTCACCGATTTTGCCCATTAAAGCTACATCTGCGCCCAGAATGCTCATTGCAATACCTGTATTTGATACAGGTCCGCCTGTTGAGATTTTGACCTTATCCATATTGATAAGCTTGCCCGGCACAAAAAGTTCCTCCATAGTCTTATTCTGATTAAAGAATGCCGGAATTACATCAAGGCAAATATGCCCTGCAACTACTACATCACTCATTTTTTGTTCTCCTTATACTCTTTTTGTCGATATGACTTAACGCAAATTCTATAATTTTTGATTGAATATCATTCATTGAAATGCTTGGCTCTATACAACTATGCACCTTTTCAAAACTATGCCCGCCGCATATTGACAGAATAATGTCTGTTTCCACATTTTTCTTCACAAGTTTTTTATGTAACATTTCCGATGAATTTGCAAAAACAAGATAGTCACTTGTCCCTGCACACAAAAGCGTGGGTGGACAATCCTCATCTACATACTCTATCGGACTTGTCTCTTTTGCGGCCTTTTTGTAGTCATGATTTCTAAATGCCGCTGCAAGATTTGACAATCTGTGTGTGCCATTATCATATAACACAGTTGGTGCAGACATTGCCGCAACACCTTGCACCTTGTAGTTTTTTTTGTTTTTTGAAAACTGTTCAGGATTACAATACCCTAACATAAGTGCAAGATGTGCACCTGCCGAATGTCCCGAAAGAATTACATTATCCGTATCAATTCCAAGCTTTTGTGAATTTTTGCACACATACGAAAGCGCATCAAAGCAATCCTCTAATATATCATACATATTTGTAGTGCCGTCCTCTGTCACCCTATAATCAATACTGACAACAGCAAATCCATATTTACGCAATGCCGATACGGACTCATTGGAAAAATCTATAATTGACTGCCTTGATTCCGTGTGCCAGCC
>JAIKVQ010000028.1 GCA_024685565.1 Bacillota bacterium | reverse complement strand
GCGTTTCTTCTCTTAACGATAAACTTATCGGTTCTGTTCTTATGCTTCCTTGTCTTGAGTCCCAAAGCAGGTTTGCCCCAAGGTGTTACAGGAGCAGGACGACCGATAGGAGATTTACCTTCACCGCCGCCGTGCGGGTGGTCGTTAGGATTCATTACAACACCGCGGACGGTAGGTCTCCAACCCATATGACGCTTTCTGCCAGCTTTACCGATAGAAATGTTTTCGTGCTGCTGGTTGCCTATGATACCGATTGTTGCCTTACAGTCAAGACGAACCATTCTAACTTCGCCCGAAGGAAGTCTTACCTGAGCATACTTACCCTCTTTTGCCATAAGCTGAGCAGATGAACCCGCTGAACGCACGAGCTGTGCGCCGTTTCCTGGGTAAAGCTCAATATTGTGGATAAGAGTACCAACAGGAATATCCTTTAAGAACAAAGCATTTCCCGGCTTAATATCTGCGCCCTCGCCCGATACGACCTTATCGCCGTCGGTAAGTCCCAAAGGAGCGATGATATATGCCTTTTCGCCGTCTTCATACTGGATAAGCGCGATATTTGCACTGCGGTTAGGATCGTATTCAATACCGATAACCGTAGCTACTACGCCGTCCTTTTGTCTTTTGAAATCAATAATTCTGTATTTTTGTTTATTTCCGCCGCCTCTGTGACGAACGGTAATTCTACCGTATGAATTTCTGCCTGCGTTCTTTTTCTTAGAAGCCAACAATGAGCGTTCCGGCTCGAACTTCGTTATTTCTGAAAAGTCGGAAACGGTCATAAATCTTCTTGCAGGAGAGGTAGGCTTAAACTTTCTGATAGCCATTTCAATTTCCTCCTATTATTTAATTACATATCAAAGAATTCTATTGTCTTTGAACCCTTTGCGAGGGTTACGATAGCTTTCTTATAAGAAGCCCTTCTGCCTTCGTATTTACCCATTCTCTTAAGCTTGCCTGTTACGTTCATAGTGTTTACATCGGCAACCTTAACACCGAAAACCTCTTCAACGGCTTTCTTGATCTCTAATTTATTAGCGTCCTTCGGAACCTTGAAAGAGTACTTTTTGATTTCGTTTCCCTCTTTATCAAAGCTTACCTCCATACTGCGCTCAGAGATGATTGGCTTTCTGATAATATCGTGTGCGAATTTCATTATGCAAGCACCTCCTCAATCTTGGAAACGGCGTCCTTTGCAATAATGAACTTGTCGTGCTTTAGAACTTCATAAGCGTTCAATACATCTACATAAGTAGGTGTGACACCCTTGATATTTCTTGCAGACTTGTAAACATTTTCATCACAATCAGCCGTTACAATCAATGCCTTTTGGTTTATTTCCAACCCTTTCAAAAGCTTAGCGATTGTTGCAGTCTTGATTTCGTCCATCTTAAGACCGTCAATCACAAAAACTTCATATGCTTCATATTTAGCTGATAAAGCGGATTTTAATGCAATCCTCTTTAACTTCTTATTTATATTGTATCTGTAATCACGGGGCTTAGGTCCTAAAGCAACACCGCCGCCTGTCCATTGCGGAGCGCGTATGCTTCCCTGTCTTGCACGGCCTGTACCCTTTTGTCTCCAAGGCTTAATTCCTCCGCCTCTTACTTCGGTACGGGTTTTTGTGCTTTGCGTACCCTGTCTTTGGTTTGCAAGATAGTTGGTAACTACTGTATGCAATACCGATTTATTAACTTCAGCGGCAAAGATGCTATCGGAAACTTCCATAGAGCCTGTCTTTACGCCGTCCATATTATATACAGCAACTGTAGCCATATTTTATTCCTCCTTTCCGATAACCCCTTACGCTTTCACGCTGTTTCTGATAGTAACGAGTCCACCCTTGTTTCCGGGAACGGCACCCTTAATCAAAATCAAATCGTTTTCGCTATCAACCTTAACTACTTCAAGATTCTGAATTGTAACCTTTGCTACGCCCATATGTCCCGGAAGTTTCTTACCCTTCATAACTCTTCCCGGTGCGGAACAAGCTCCCATAGAACCTGAACCTCTGTGATAACCGGAACCGTGAGCCATAGGACCTCTGTGAAGTCCCCATCTCTTCATCGGACCTGCAAAGCCTTTTCCCTTTGAAATGCCCGAAACATCAATCTTTTCGCCTGCTTCAAAGGTGTCAGCCTTGATTTCGTCGCCTACGGAAAAGCTGGACTCTTCAAGTCTTAACTCTCTTAAATACTTCATAGCGGCAACATTTGCCTTTGCAAATATGCCCTTTTGCGGTTTATTGAGTGATTTTTCCTTTACATCACCGAAACCAACCACAACAGAATTGTAACCGTCCGTCTCAACAGTTTTAGTCTGAATGACTGTGCAGGGACCTGCTTTAACAACTGTTACGGGAATTACTTTTCCGTCCTCAGCAAAAATCTGAGTCATACCCAGCTTTGTGCCAATAATTGCTTTTTTCATTTTCCTCAATCCTTTCTTTCAGTTATTGGTTCCCTTAAAAGCAATAATGGGAACATGACCTGCATCATAGCCTTTGGCTACTGCATTTTAGGTCTTGATTTACTTCTGTATTACGTCAAATTCAACGCCTGCAGGCAAATCAATCTTGAATAACGCCTCCATGGTCTTAGCGCCAGGAACAACGATATCAATAAGTCTTTTGTGAGTTCTTCTTTCAAATTGCTCACGAGAATCCTTGTACTTATGAACAGCACGGAGGATTGTTATAATCTCCTTGTCTGTAGGTAACGGAATAGGTCCCGATACCTTTGCGCCTGTTCTTTTGGCAATTTCGACTATCTTCTCAGCCGACTGGTCAAGAACTGCGTGGTCATAAGCCTTTAACTTGATTCTGATTTTTTTTGTTGCTGCCATGTTTTTCCCTCCTATATTTTTTTGGTCTGCGGGCATTTTACTTGCCCGACACTTGCACGACAGCGGCGATAAAAAACAACATCGCCGGGTGTTTCCTAAAACACCCTAAATAAAACCCGAATAACACCTTTTAGTGAAAATTCGGGGAGTTCCAGCCATAAAAACACGCAACTCTAACCTGCGCAAAATGAATGTTTTGCAAGCAGTAATGCTATTATGGCGTGACCTGTCGCCCGGTTTCAAGAATCGGACATTCTCCACGGAAAAACCAAGGATTTCCTTGCAACCTCCCGCTTCATCGTTTGTCAAGTGTCACAACGGAATAATTATATAATATATAAGGAAAATTTGCAATAGTTTGGCGAATTTTTACATAAAAAATTTTTAACGAAATTTTAAAAATAAAGCAGTGGATTTTTGTATATTTTGCACATACAAAAACCACTGCTTATTTTATCTTAAAACTATTTTTAATTTATATCCTTGCAACGCCGGACCTTACGGCAGCCTCCGCCACAGCCTTAGCTACAGCGTCTGCCACCCGCTTGTCAAAAGCCTTAGGGATTATGTAGTCAACCGCAAGCTCATCTTCCCCTACAAGGTCTGCTATCGCAAAGGACGCCGCAAGTTCCATTTCTTCATTTATATCACTTGCCCTTACAGAGAGCGCACCCTTGAAAATCCCAGGGAATGCAAGCACATTATTTATTTGATTAGGGAAATCACTCCTCCCTGTTCCCACTATTTCAGCGCCTGCCGAGAGTGCTTCCTCAGGAAAAATTTCAGGAGTCGGGTTTGCCATCGGGAAAACAATTGCGCCTTTATTCATTGATTTTATCATATCTTCCGTTACTATTTTCGGTGCGGACACTCCTACAAAAATATCAGCTCCCCGCATTGCATCGGCAAGTGTACCCGCGATTTTTTCAGGATTTGTTATTTTCGCAAGCTCTTTTTGAGGAGGTGTAAGTCCCTCCATACCATCACAGATTATGCCTATCTTGTCGCAGGAAATGACATTTTTCATTCCTATTTTTATAAAATGCCTTGCTATGGAAGTTCCTGCCGCTCCCGCGCCGCTGATTACACATTTAACCGAGGAAATATCCTTTTTTACAAGTTTCAGCGCGTTAATTACAGCTGCTCCCGCAACTATTGCTGTTCCGTGCTGGTCATCGTGGAATACGGGAATATCGCATATTTTCTTTAATTTCTGTTCAATCTCAAAACATCTCGGCGCTGCAATATCTTCAAGATTAATCCCGCCAAAGCTACCGGAAATATTATATACAGTTTTTACAAATTCATCTGTATCTTTCGTTTTGACGCATATTGGAAACGCGTCGACATCTGCAAATTCCTTAAAAAGAACGCATTTTCCCTCCATAACAGGCATACCTGCCTCCGGACCTATATCGCCCAACCCCAAAACAGCTGTTCCGTCGGTGATTACCGCAACCAAATTACTGCGCCTTGTCAATTCATAGGATTTATCTATGTCCTTTTGTATTTCAAGGCATGGCGTTGCAACACCGGGAGTGTAAGCAAGTGACAAATCTTCGCTGTTTCTGACCTTTACCCGTGATACAACTTCAATTTTCCCGTTTAATTCCTTATGTAATTCGAGTGATTTTTCTGATATATCCAAAGTGATTACCTCTTTTTCCTAATTTTTCTGCATTTTATCATATAATGTGGGCATTTTCAAGTTTTAGCATAAAAAAACCGACTGAATCAAGTCGGTTTTTTATTATTCTTAATACATTCCACCCATTGATGGGTCCATAGCCGGTGCAGCAGGAGGATTTTTCTCTGGTTTATCTGCAACAAGACTTTCAGTTGTCAGAACCATTGCCGCAACAGATGACGCATTCTCAAGCGCTGATCTTGTAACCTTTACAGGGTCAACAATTCCTGCCTTTAGCATATCGGTGTATTCCTCTGTAAGTGCATTAAAGCCCTCTCCCTTTTTACAAGCCTTAACCTTATCGACAATCACGCTGCCCTCAAGTCCTGCATTTTTTGCAATTTGACGTACAGGCTCCTCGAGTGCTTTCAAAACGATATTTATACCCGTCTTTTCGTCGCCCTCTGCCGTTTCCAATAGTTTCTCAACCTCGGGCATAACATTTACATAACTTGTTCCGCCGCCTGCAATAATACCCTCTTCAACAGCCGCCTTTGTAGCCGCCAAAGCGTCCTCAATCCTGTACTTCATTTCTTTCATTTCGGTTTCAGTTGCTGCACCTACTTTGATTACCGCAACTCCGCCGGCAAGCTTTGCAAGTCTTTCCTGCAACTTTTCCTTATCAAATTCGGAGGTTGTATTTTCAATCTCTTTCCTGATTTGGTTTACTCTATCCTTTATGGCGTCTTTGTCGCCCATACCGTCAACAATTATGGTATTTTCCTTCTGGATTTTAACCTGCTTTGCACGTCCCAGCTGGTCAATCTGCGTATCCTTAAGCTCTAAACCAAGTTCCTCGGAAATAACCTGACCGCCCGTCAAAATTGCAATATCCTGAAGCATTGCCTTTCTTCTGTCGCCAAAACCGGGCGCTTTTACAGGAACGCATACAAAAGTGCCTCTCAACTTATTGAGAATAAGTGTTGTTAAAGCCTCTCCCTCAACGTCCTCCGCTATAATCATAAGCTTTTTGCCCATCTGGACAATCTGTTCCAAAAGCGGAAGAATTTCCTGAATATTTGAAATCTTTTTGTCGGTTATAAGTATATAGGCGTCGTCTAATACAGCCTCCATTTTATCGGTATCTGTTACCATATAAGGCGAAATATAGCCTCTGTCAAACTGCATACCTTCAACAATTTCCGAATATGTTTCTGCCGTTTTTGATTCCTCAACGGTAATTACACCGTCTGCTGTTACCTTTTCCATAGCCTCGGCAATAAGCTCACCTATTTCGTCATTTGCTGCGGAAACTGCCGCAACTCTTGCAATATCAGCTTTTCCGTTTACTGCCTTTGCATTCTTTAAAAGATTTTCAACCGCAACTTTAACAGCCTTTGCAATTCCCTTTTTAACAATCATAGGATTTGCGCCTGCAGTTACGTTTTTAATACCCTCTCTTACAAGAGCCTGTGCAAGAAGTGTTGCCGTCGTTGTTCCGTCACCTGCAACATCATTCGTTTTGGTTGCAACTTCCTTAACGAGTTGCGCACCCATATTCTCAAAAGCGTCCTCAAGCTCAATTTCTTTTGCTATCGTAACGCCGTCATTTGTTATTATCGGTGCTCCGAATTTCTTATCCAAAACGACATTTCTGCCCTTTGGACCGAGTGTTATCTTAACGGTGTCCGCAAGTTGGTCAATACCGCGCTCTAATGCGTGTCTTGCCTCTTCTCCGTACAATATCTGTTTTGCCATATAAAACCCCTCCAATACTACTCAACAATAGCCAAAATATCAGACTGTCTTACTATTGTATATTCTTCTCCGTCAAGTTTTACTTCTGTTCCGGAATATTTTGCGATAAGTACCTTATCTCCAACCTTGACTTCCATTTTTATCTCTTTGCCGTCTACAACTCCGCCGGGACCTGCCGCGACAATTTCTGCAACCTGCGGTTTCTCTTTCGAGGCATTCGCCAGTATAATTCCGCCTTTTGTTGTTTCTTCAGCCTCCAGCATCTTTATAACGACTCTGTCTGCTAATGGTTTAATGCTCATAATATCGCCTCCTTTTTAGTATTAGCACTCTTTCCCTTAGACTGCTAACATTACTATTATATTCCATTTACACGGGTTTTCAATTCTCGCATTTTTTGATTATTTGCATATATCCCTGAAATTCTTTAAATTTTAGACATTTTTGCAATAATGCTTTAATTTGCAAAATTTTCAAGGATTGCATATCCATCTTCTTTGCAATAAGTCTCAATGCCGGCCTCAAGTCTTTGGGTATCTTCCTTAGGATAAAGTTCAGGATTTATTTCCATTGATGTTATAAGTTTTTGAATTTCGCCGTTTATCTCGTATAATGACAAGGTTTTCCCCGAAAGCTTAACAATATATTTGATTACAGGCGGAGAGGTCTCCTCCGTATTATCCTCCACCTCAATCTGCGGCTGCATAACCTCCTTAGGTACAGGTTCACGGCTTTGCTGTGTTTCCTTTTTTCTGCCGCAACCCGAAAGCAAAACCGCCGATATTACCAAAAGCGGTATCAGCATTTTTTTATATTTCACTATAAATGCGCCTCTTTTCAAGTTTTTTGCTATTTTTTCCATTTTTTTGCATTTTATTCATTTTTATTTTTTACTGTTTTTATATTGCATAAACATTTTTTTTGTACTATAATATAATTGGTTAAATATGTAATTTACGGAGGTGTTACTGTGAAACACGCACGCGGCAGCAAGAGCAGTTTTTCGTCGAACAGCCGAAAAACCACAAAAAAACTTGAAACTTCAACACGTAAGGTTTCTCCCCGTGCTGCAAAATCTTCAAGTGATTTGCATACCAAAAAGGATAAAAAGAGAAAAAACTACCATTTGGCAAGACTCAGAGTCGCCATCGTTATTCTTTTGTTCATAAGCATCGTTGTTACGCTGGGTATAGGTTCAGGAATGTACGCTGCTATCTCAAAAGAAATTGACGCGATGGATTTTGACAGCGTTGCATACAACTTTTCTTCTACCCTGTTTGCTAACGACAGTAATGGAAATTCTCATGAAATAGCGCATCTGCACAGTGACGGAAACCGAGAATGGATAGACTCGGACAAAATACCCGAAATAGCAAAAATTGCCGCAACCTCTATTGAGGATGAACGTTTTTACAAGCACAACGGTATTGACTTAAAGCGCACCTTTGGAGCCACCTTGGGCTTTGTATGGTCAAAAATTACAAGGAAATCGCCCGGATACGGCGGAAGTACCATAACTCAGCAGGTCATAAAAAATATAACCAACGAAAAAGATAAAACTGCTACGCGAAAAATTAAGGAAATGATGCGTGCTGTCGCTTTGGAAAAGCGCTTTACAAAAGATGAGATTTTAACAGTGTACCTTAACATAGTCTATTTTGGAAACCAATGTTATGGGATAGAATCGGCATCAAAAGTATATTTTTCCAAAAGCGCACTCGACTTGACCGTTCCTCAGGCGGCAATGATTGTTGGAATCACACAGGCACCGTCACGGTATAACCCGTTTAAAAAGCCTGAGGAAACCCTAAAAAAGCGGAACACTGTTCTTAAAAAGATGTATAAGCTCGGTAAAATTACCGAAGAGGAATATAACACCTATTCCGCAACCAGTTTAGGTGTAAACAGCAGGTATGTTTCTCCTTCTTCGTCGGTTTACAGCTATTTTGCCGATCAGGTTATAAATGATGTAACAGCAGCGCTTCAGGAGCAAAAGGGATACTCAAAAGAATTTGCTACACAGCAAATTTTGGGCGGCGGACTCAAAATTTATACAACTATGAATTATGATATTCAATCTGCTATGGAAAGTGTTTATACAAATACCGCAAATTTCCCCGGTGCCTCCGGCGGAACACAGTCAGCAATGGTTATTATTGACCCATATACCGGTGAAATTAAGGGTATGGTCGGGGGAATCGGTAAGAAAACGGAAAGCCGCGGTCTTAACCGTGCAACACAATCCACCCGCCAGCCGGGTTCTTCGATAAAACCACTGTCGGTGTATTCACCAGCTTTGGAAACAGGCAAAATTACCGCAGCGTCGATAATAAACGATTCACAAGTTACAATAGGCGAATGGACACCTAAAAACTCCTATAAGGGCTTTAAAGGTGATATAACCGTCAGAAAAGCCATTGAAATATCGGCAAATATTCCTGCTGTTAAAACGCTACAATCGGTAGGACTTGATACGAGTTATAATTTTATGACGAAAAAGTATAACTTCTCATCAATCATTCCCGACGACAAGAATTACAGTCCTTTGAGCCTCGGCGGTCTTACAAAAGGTGTCTCGGTAAAGGAAATGGCTGCGGCGTATTCGGTATTTGTCAATAAAGGTATCTACATTACGCCGCATACCTATACAAAGGTTATGGACAGCAGCGGCAAGGTTTTACTTGAATTTAACCCGAAATCAAACCGTGTTTTGAGTGAAGCAAACGCATTCATTATGACAAGCTTTTTGTATGAGGTTGTAAACGGAAGTGCCGGTACAGGACGTGCTGCACGCCTTGCAAATATGCCCTCATACGGCAAGACGGGAACAACAAACAGCAATCACGATAAATGGTTTGTAGGCTTTACCCCCTACTATGTCGGTGCTGTCTGGTACGGATATGACAATAAACCGCAAGGTGTTTCAACAAATGCGTCGGTTTCAATATGGAAAAAGGTCATGACAAAAGTCCACGAAAACCTTGAACCCAAAGAAATTCCTGTGCCAAGCAACGTCACAGCCGTTTCAATATGCCAACGCACAGGAAAGCTTGCTTCCCCCGGCTGTCAGTACGCGCACAAGGAATACTTTGTGAAAGGTACTGTTCCGTCAAAGTACTGTAACAATTCAAGCGGTAATTACAGAGATTCGGAAAGCAAAACTACCGAATTGAATACGGAAACTAATACAGAAAACGAAACCTCAGCTCCCAGCGAGTCTGAAAATAACGGTGCGATAAATATTGACGGCGGACACACATCTGCAGGTACTCCGCCAAAGGCAGAAACAACGCCTGCTCCTGCAGAAACGCCATCAAAACCAAACAGCGGAGATGTTATCACCTTAGATTAAAAAGCAAAAAGGAGGCTTATGCTATGATAAATGACATCATTGAACTAATAACCCAAAAGCAGTACACCAAATTAAAAGCTATCCTTTCCGATATGGAACCTGTGGACATAGCTCAACTGTTTGATGATTTGCCCGAGCGGTATATGCCTCTTTTATACAGACTTTTGCCAAAGGAAAGCGCCGCAGAAGTCTTTGTCGAGCTTGATTCGGATACGCAGGAAATGCTTATTCGCGGATTTTCCGATACTGAGCTTAAGGATGTCTTAGATGAACTTTACTTAGACGACGCGGTTGATATTATTGAGGAAATGCCGTCAAATGTTGTAAAACGTATTATACAGCACACGGCACCAGAGATGCGCCACAGTATAAATGAAATATTAAAGTATCCGAAGGACAGCGCAGGCTCTATTATGACAATAGAGTTTATCGACTTAAAAGAGGATATGACGGTACGTGACGCTTTTACCAAAATCCGCAGAACAGGCGTCGATAAGGAAACAATTTATACCTGTTATGTAACCGACAGAAACAGAGTTTTGAAAGGTCTTGTTTCGGCAAAAGATTTGCTCCTTTCAGAAGAAGACTGCGTTATAGCCGATATAATGGAGAAAAATCCCATAAGCGTTAATACAATGGACGATAAAGAGGATGTTGCGCGTGCGCTCTCTAAATATGACTTTCTCTCTCTTCCCGTTGTTGATAACGAATACCGTCTTGTCGGCATCGTAACCGTCGATGACGCTATCGACGTCATTGAAGAAGAGGCAACAGAGGATATTGAAAAGATGGCTGCTATTACGCCGTCGGAAAAGCCATACTTAAAAACAGGCGTCTGGGACACATTTTTGCAAAGAATCCCATGGCTCCTGCTCCTTATGATTTCCGCAACATTTACGGCGAGAATAATTGCACACTTTGAAACAGCGCTCCAAAGCTCGCTTGTTCTTTCTACCTTTATACCTATGCTTATGGATACAGGCGGAAATTCCGGAAGTCAGGCGTCTGTTACCATAATCCGCGGTATTTCGCTTGATGAAATTGATTTTTCGGACATTTTCAAGACTATTTGGAAAGAAATCAGGGTATCCCTTTTGTGCGGCGTTGTGCTTGCCAGCGCAAATTTTGCAAAAATGATGATTTTGAAGGAGGCAGCGCTGCCGATAGCCGCTGTCGTATGTATAACGCTTGTATGTACAGTATTTTTTGCAAAACTTGTCGGCTGTACCCTGCCCCTTTTTGCCAAAAAAATAGGCTTTGACCCAGCCGTTATGGCAAGTCCGTTCATTACGACAATCGTTGATGCAATGTCACTTTTTATCTACTTTAATATAGCAACAGCACTTTTGCATATTTAAAAAACATGAAGTGCCACACATAGTGTGGCACTTTGTTAATTCATTCCCGTTAAAAATATTACCGCAAGTGCAAGTAAAAGCACACTGTCGTCGCCGTCATCTATTAAGAGTGCCAAGATTACAATACCCAAAATTATGTCGTCAAGCTCAAAATTACCAAAAATCTTGTTATTTTGAGAAGGCTTGCACGCCTCTTCCTTTTTGGGCTCCTGTTTTTTTTCAGGCTTTTTGCGTTCCTCATCACTGTGCGTGATTATCTGCGGCATATCGTTATAGCTGTAATACCTCCTATACATATCCTGTCTCCTTACTTTTTACCTAAAAGTCCTGCAAATCTGCCAATATTCATAATCCTTATCGCTTTGTCTATTGCCTGCTGTCTCTCTGCCCGCATAAAAGGTCTTAGTGAGCGCAAAAGGTCGCTTCTTGTGTCGTTTGTGTTTGACATTCTGTTTACCATTGACCTGATCTGACCTATAAATTCCAAACCCTCGGGAGAAAGTGCCATTTGTGAATTTGCGCTACCACCCTGCTGTGCAGACGGAGAAGTTTTTATTTCACTTTCTATTTCCTCTGCTACCTTCGACAAGTCCGCACCCTTTGAACTATTCTGATTTTGGTCTATAAGTCCGCTGTTTTTAAGTATATTCATTGCATTTTGGATTTTTCCGTCCGCATCATCTCCCAAAATGCCTTTTAATGTACTCATCATATCCGCCATTTTTTAATCACCTCAGCTTTTTTCTAATATCATCAGCAGTTATATTACCGATCGCTGATTGATCAAAATTTTTCAATTTTTCACCTATTTGATTTGCGTCCATACTCAAAAACTTTTGCATAATCGCTTTTTTGTCCGCATCAGAAAGCGAATTTAAAAGCTCCTTCCCCTTTTCTGAATTAATAAAATCCGAAATCTGCGATGTTTTTCCTTTTACTCCCCCAATTCCCGATAATACTTTGGAAAGCTTCGCCTTTATGTTTTCCTCCACAAAAATCCCC
>JAIKVQ010000003.1 GCA_024685565.1 Bacillota bacterium | reverse complement strand
ACAGGAAGAGCTTACCGAAGAAACGGAAGAGCCTCTAGAGGAGCCTTTGGAAATCCCTGCAGAAGAAGAGGAAGTCCCGCAGGAGCAAGAGCCTGAGCCAGAGCAGACCGAGCCCGTTTCGGAAACTCCCAAAGAGCCTGAGCCTGCTCAAAAGCCTGTCCGTAATATCACGCGGAACAATTATCTTTTCCCAAGCGATTCGCAGTATCTGACCGAAAGCGATGTAAACGGACTCTCGCAGTTTGATACAGGGCTTATACGGAATGAAATTTATGCAAGAAAGGGCTATGTTTTTAAGGACGAGCCTTATAAGAGTTATTTTAATTCGCAGGCTTGGTATAATCCCAATCCATCGGCAAAACTCCGTCTTAATGAAACCGAAAAATATAACGTCAACTTCCTTTTGGAATATGAACGCTCACAAGGCTGGCGATAACTTTAAGTCCTCCGCTTTAAGCGGAGGATTTTTATTTACAGTTTTTTCTTTTAAATTATTGCGTTTTTTATGCAAAATCAGCAAATTTTAAGAAAATGACAAAAAAATAACAAAATAACCTTGTATATTTTATCCTTTTGTTGTAAAATATATCTTGACAAGGAAAAATTTTTCCTGTTTTATATCTTTTATATTGGAGGAATTCAAAATGGCAGTTAAAGTTGCAATTAACGGATTTGGCCGTATAGGCCGTTTGGCTTTCCGTCAGATGTTCGGTGCAGACGGGTATGAAATCGTTGCTATCAATGATTTGACAGACCCGAAAATGCTCGCAAACCTTTTAAAGTATGACACAGCTCAAGGCGGTTACTGCGGAAGAATAGGCGAGGGCTTACACACAGTTGAGGCAGGCGAAGGCTCAATTACTGTTGACGGTAAGGTTATCACAATTTATGCTGAAAAGGACGCAAAGGATTTACCTTGGGGCAAGCTCGGCGTAGATGTTGTTCTGGAATGTACAGGTTTCTACTGCTCAAAGGAAAAATCACAGGCTCACATTGATGCAGGCGCTAAAAAGGTTGTTATTTCTGCTCCTGCAGGATCAGACCTCAAGACTATCGTTTACAGCGTAAACGAAAAGACTCTTACTAAGGACGACAAGATTATATCTGCTGCATCATGCACAACAAACTGTCTTGCTCCTATGGCTAAGGCACTTAACGATTATGCACCTATCCAGTCAGGTATTATGGCTACAATTCATGCTTACACCGGCGACCAGATGGTTTTGGACGGTCCTCACAGAAAGGGCGATCTTCGCCGTGCAAGAGCCGCTGCTGCAAATATCGTTCCTAACTCAACAGGCGCAGCAAAGGCAATCGGTCTTGTTATTCCTGAACTTAACGGAAAACTTATCGGTGCAGCGCAGAGAGTTCCTGTTCCTACAGGCTCAACAACAATCCTGACAGCTGTTGTTAAGGGTAAGGATGTTACAGCAGACGCTATCAACGCAGCTATGAAAGCACAGGCAAGCGAGAGCTTTGGTTATAACGAAGACCAAATCGTTTCTTCCGACGTTATCGGAATGAGATACGGTTCACTCTTTGACGCAACACAGACAATGGTTGCTAAAATCGCTGACGATTTGTATGAAGTACAGGTTGTTTCCTGGTATGATAACGAAAACTCATACACAAGCCAGATGGTAAGAACAATCAAGTACTTTGCAGAGCTTGGCTAAAATTTAAAAGGGCTGAATTTCAGCCCTTTTTTTGTTTGAAAAAATTGTTAATCAACGTTTTAAAATCTCTTCTTTCTATTGCGTTTCCCATAACATCATATGAGATGTACTCATTTTCCCTCTTTAAAATATGCCCTATCAATACGTTTTTATTGAAAACCTTATACACACCCATAATTTTTAAAGTGTATCCCTTGTTCACACCGTCTTTGCATATTAAATAATCCCCAAAAGCGTTTTGCTTTATTTCCATAATACCACCTCGTATACACTTTGACACTTTGTAAATGTCAATAATAAAAGTATAATATGCTACTATGTTTTTGTCAAGCACTAAATGTCAATTGGAGAGTGGTTTTATGTTTAAAAATAAGGCTAAAAATGGAAGAAACAACATTTGTGGCAAAAACATTTACGAATTAAGGAAAAGTCAATCTCCAAAAATGTCGCAACGGATACTTGCTGAAAAGTTACAAATAAAAGGTATTGATGTTGATAAAAATGCTATTCAGCGAATTGAAAG
>JAIKVQ010000215.1 GCA_024685565.1 Bacillota bacterium | reverse complement strand
TTGCCTGAATAATCATTTTGTTCTGTTCTATCCATTTATGAAATAGGGCTTTTTCTCCATTTACGATACACTTTCTATAAGGCATATCAATTTTTTCTTTAATATCTGCCATAAATATCCTCCTTTATCTTTTATTTACACTCTTTCACAAGCAATGCCTTTGTATATACAAAAGGCAAAAAAATATAAATTTCGCCAGGGCGGAAAATTTTCATTTTTGCTTGCCTGGGACATTTCCCCAAACCCCAAAACAAAGATTTCAATGAAATACTTTGACCTAAAATTGATGTGTTTACAGTTCGCCCCAGTCTATAACCTGTCCGCAGTTCGCACAGTGATGATATTTCCATTCATCGTCTATTTCGCCCAGCTCCCACCCGCAATAAGGACAGAAACACAGTACTTTTACATTTAATCGGTTTTCGGTAACTTCCGTTTCTAACCTCTTATTCGGTTTTTGAGGAATGCGATGCTTTATAAGCTCATCAATTATGGTTTTTTTACCATTTGATTTAAGATAACTTATTGTGCCTTTTCCGCAGACCTTACCCTGTTCATCATATATAGTGTAAAATCTTTCGTCCTCTATGAGCTTGTACCCTTTATACATCTTCTCTACCTCAAAATGTAACAGTAATATTTAAAACCGCTGCCGCAAACCAATAAATCATTTTCTTTATATCGCCATTCCCCCGTAAACTATCCCCGCTCCAAAGTCAAGGAGTATAAGCGTTATAGGAAATATGTATTTATTCATTTAAATTCCTCCACATAACACCAACTTTGAGGCGGTCTTGTAATTGGTATCTTATATCCAAAATATTCACAGTCAAAATCATACTCATTAGAATTTACACGCTGATATTTAAGATGTTCACACCCTTCACAAGGCATTTTTTCGCACTTTCTGTAAAACGCATTCAACTCTTTCGGCTTGTCGTAGATTATAAGGTCTGATATGTGCATACCTTTAACTTCTTCACCCTTTGAATATTCAAATATCCATTCTCTTTTAACGCAACCTTGTTGTTCTGCTATATCAGCATTTGAACTCTCACAGTGCCGTAAAATATTGTCGCATATATATTCGCCTATCACTTTGCCGTTTACAATATAACCTCCACAGGAAATGGCTGTTTTATAATTGATGCACCGAATTAAGTCTATTCCGCTTTCGTTCTGCATAAGGCACTTGTGCACATCTGAACTCGTGCAATAAATATAGCACTTATACGGGGGATTTTGCTTTGGTATCCTTGTACGCAGTTCAAGTGTCTTTCTACCCCTTGCAATAAGGTGACAATATTCAGGCTTTGTAGGTACTAATACTGCTTTACTCATTTTTCCAATTCCTCCAACACCTTTTCTGCTTCTTCTTTGTTTCTATACATAGCAAGAATATCGGCAACAAAAAACTCTTTTGTCCAAGTGCCGTTTGAACATTTAACGATAGTTTTGTTTCCGCTGATATGATCTTCAAGCCATATATCAAGCACTTCCCACTCAAATATTTTGTTATATGATTTGCTGTTTTCATAAAGGATATCGCCTATTTGAATTTTGTATTTTTCTTTCATTCCTTTACACCTCCTTCCAAACAACGGTACAAAGCACAGTCCCGATTATTCCTATACATACTCCGCATACAAACAGAACTATTATGCACGCTGCCGCGCCGTTATCTACTATCATTTTGTATCCTCTAAACCTATCTGTCCTGCAAGCTCTTCGGGATCAAATCCACCCCTTCTTATAATATCTTCGGGAATTTCTATCTCTTTTGTTATATCATGCTCTCCGTCAGCTTTTATAACCTTAAACTGAACTCTGACCTTACAAATTCCGGGAACGTCTTGACAAATAGATACTTTAAAGTCTGCGTTCTCATGCCTTGTTTCAATCCTGTCAAAAACCCCAGACAAGCTATCTACAACACTTTGCGCTATTTCGTGACGAAGCGTTCTTCTTGCAAGACGAATCATATCAAGGTGCGCAAAATCAAACATTCTCGTTAGGACTCCCTCGTAGGTTTTGTTCTCGGAAGGTTTCTCGCCGTTTGCACATTTTTTGCAAACAAGACTTCCGTCAGCTATTTCCTGTCCGCAATTAACACAATAATTCCCGCCGGGAGACTCATACCCAAATGCGTATCTTGAGTTTTCCTCCGGCACTTGCCCATTTTTATCACGTTCCATTATTCTTCTCCCTCCAATTTATTCAAAAGCTTTGACAATACAACGCAAAGCTGTTCTCTTGTGAGCGGTCCGTCAGGCTTAAATGTTCCGTCGGGAAATCCTTCAATCAAACCCCTTTTAACAGCCTTGTCTATGTAGGCCTTGCTCCACCTTATGTTTTCAACATCTGAAAATTCCCGACCGGCAAACTTTTTAGGAACTATTGCCCATTTCTCGTAGAAAAGGTTATCAGCTGACATTGGAACATAACAAAATCCTCTATCGCCAAAATATTCTCCCCAAGAATTTAGAACTATCCAATAATCGACGCCATCCATTTTTGTATAGCCTGTAATTAGCATACAGTGCCCGCCATAACTTTTTTCATTGTTGTTTGGAATAGATACAATTCCTGTTGCGTCAACGTCATAAAATGATTCATAAATCGTCATTCCAACGATAACAGGCGTCTTTTGATTGCAAAGCGCGTCTTTGATCTCATACTCTGACCTGACTCTTGCATAGCCTGCTATTTTATGCTTTGCAGCTTCATCATAAAGAGCTTTTCCGTTTTGACTTAAAAATGCCTTTGCATCAGGATAATCAAGATTAAACGTATAGCCTGTTTCTTCTTTTGGGACTCCGTCCTCTTTTAAGTTAGCAAGAGCCTGCGAAATATACATACCCTCGCCATCATACTGCCCCTCGTGGCGGTTTGCATAGATAAATGCTGTCGAATACTTTTGGTTTTTCCCACCGTTATAATATCTTTCCAAAATCTCAGAAGCAGATGCTAAAGCGTGAGCAACGCAAGTTTCCTTGACCTGCTGATTTTTAACTTCGGGAGTCCAAAGAGTATAGTATGCATCAGGGAAATCGACTTCGCTCTGTGATTTTCCTGATAAAAATGCAGAAAACTCATAGTCTTTTACGCTTTCAGGCTTGTAAAGACATCCTCCCGTTAATGACTTAAAGTAGCTTTTCCCGAACTTTGGTTTTAAATCTTTTTCCATATTCCGTTTTCCTCCTTAAAATTTTATTTGTAAGAAAAAATCTTTCTTA
>JAIKVQ010000075.1 GCA_024685565.1 Bacillota bacterium | reverse complement strand
TTATCAGACGATACCAGCCGGCAGATAATTTACCAAAATCAAGGCTCTTTTTTAGCTCGGATGTACCCAGAGTGAAGCTTGTTGATTTGATTCTGTTGTGATAATAATCTTCAATAATCGCGGTATAGTTTTTGCTTGATGCAGGATACATAGAGTAGCCTAATTTGAATCCGACTATGTCATCATCTGTAAAAACCGATACCGGCTTTGTGGGAGTGACCGAATCTAATTTAAACTCAGTATTTTTTGTCAGCGTGAAATAATCCAAGTAGAATAAGACCATGTTTTCTGTTTCTTTTAACTCTTTAATTATAAATTTAACAGTATTTGTTCCCGCATTAAGCTCTACCGTTCCGAGTGAATATAAATACATATTACCGGAAGCATAGCTTGTTTGCGCATTGCTGATTTTTTTAAATACATCGCCTGAATAAATAGGTTCTCCGCCATTTATACTGAAAGAAAAGTTACTTGTATACATTGAATCTATTTCAGCCGTCACTGCCTGAAGTTCATATCCGCCTTTTTGAGGTGCGGTAATGTCATATTCAATAGTGTACTCCTGCTCTGGGTTCTTCCATTGAGATATTACCAAAACCGGATTACTGTTTCCTGCAGGTAAAATATTAATCTGCATATTTGTGTCCTGCGAATACCTTGTATAGGTTTCGCCTTGAACTGTGACATCCGCCGCATATGCAGGAACAGCAAAAAGAGCGAAAAGACACATTAGAAGCATTATTCTCTTTAACATAATAACATTCCCCCCCTACTACTCAATTGTAATTGAATCATAAACCGGTTCCATTCCGTTAATTCCGTTCCACGACAAGATTTTAAACAAATTATTACTTGAGTGTACCTTATACTGCATAATCTCTCCCTCATTCATACCTTCAATTTCATAGGTATATATGTTTTCATTCTTGTCCGCTGAATATTCGGCAATAATCATAGCATGATTATAGTTTCTTGTACCAAACGGCGAAAGCAGTTTCACCTTTACTTCTCCATCCGCCTTTTTTGCGTCAAATATTACAAAACCAAAGCTTTCATTATAAACATAAAGCTCTATATCTTCAGAAACTTCGTCTTCACCGTCCCAAACAGAAACCGTAACCGTTGCAGAGCCGGGCTGAAGTGCCTTAATGCTACCGTAAGAATCTACTGCAATAGTATTTCTGTCAGATGTCTTAAATGTTATTGCTCCGTTTTTTTGCAGAAGCGCAAGATTTAATGCACATCCGCCATTGTCCTTTGCAAAAACGGAAAGAGTAGCTGTATCACCCGGATTTAAAAACTTTTTGTCCGGATTTATGTATAATTCATCTATTCCGCTGATAACCGGAACAAAGGTAATCTTGTCAATTTCGCACGATGAGCCTGAAATATTAACCCAAACCGAAGCTCCTAATGTTACAGGCTGTAAAAGCTTGTACTGACCGTACAAATTTCCGTCCTCAACATATTCAGAAACGACATCAACCGTTTTGTCAGCGAAATTATTGCCTGCTGTACCCTTGCTCAAGGTTGTATAATTAGTATTGTCTGCCGAAAAAGAACAAGGTGCAATGTCATATAAATTTCCTGTATCCTTTGTAATAACGCTTATAACCACTTGATAGTCCGCATTTGGATGTGCAATAACATCGCACGGGTAATTGCCTGCCGCATTTGCGTTTGGCGTTATTTCTATAACCTCATTTACAAAGTCAAATCTGACATAATCTAAATAGAACAAATATCTTCCGTCCGAATCACGCCCCTCGATTGCGGTAAATTTGACATCATTTATGCCCTCTTTAAGCGTAACGGTATTACAAACCTTATATTTTTTCATCAATCCGCTGTCCGCGCTATATGCGAGATTGGCAAGCTTTTTTACCGTACCGCTATTAAGCACATATTCTGTACCGTTAATACTCATTTTTACATCAGATGTGTATGTCTTTCCTACCTCGGACATAACGATTTCCGCCTCATACTCACCGCCACAAGGCGCATATACAGTGAATTCTGCCACAGCCTGTCTTCCTGCCTGCTCATATTTCGATAAATCGCTTTGGGACATATAAGAGCCTGCATTATCAATAAAAGTGACATAGGCGTCTTTATATATCGGGTTATTACATTCAATAAACGCATTGTTTGCAGAAACCTCACTCACATATGTCAGTTCAAGTTTACCGACTGAAAAAGCGGATGCGTTGCTATTCTTTTTTATATTTAATTTCAGATTATTAATTCCTGAATTAAATCCCATTGTAGGTAAATTTCCTATATCGGAAATTTTTATTTCATATCCGTCATTTATTACAACCGAAATGGTGCAATCGGTGCAGGAAGCATTCTTTAATTCTACAGAATAATTGCCCTTTACTCTGTTGTTCCATTCATAAACAATAGTTGCATCATCGCTGTTAACGGAAATAGTGCTTCCATTGGATACTGCGCCGGTATATTCCATCGCTGTAAATTCTGCAGCATTTGCGGACAAAGCACAAAGCCATATCGTAAATATCGCAAATACAGCCACTAAAAACTTTTTCATACCTAATCTCCTCATTATTCAACCTCAAAATATAACATACTTTTATACACATAGCCCATATCGGACATGGCATAAACCATCATTCTGTATCGTCCTTTTTTAAGCTCGGAAAAGTCAATATCCATATTATTTCCGTTCACTGTGAAGTTTTCATACTCAGCACTGCCCAATTTAACTCCTATCTTTGCATACTCGAGACCTTCATTCCAAGTTGCATAAGCCATAGGCACTTCGCCTTCTTTATATTTTGCGCCGTCTTCAACACCGCTTATTTTAATTTTTACAGAATCGGTTGATGATAAATCAAAATCAGCAGTATAATAGCCTACATTTTTTACAATATACTGCGGATCTCCTCCCGAACCGCCTCTTCTGTTTCCGCCAATTTCAATCTGCTCAATAAGCGTTGGGTCAAACGTTCTTGTATCTACCTTAACACCATAAGGACTTGAGAACATTATAAATTTCGTCCAAGGAACTACATATTGCTGAGTTATAACATCCATCATATTGTCATTACCCAAGAAATATCTGCGTCCGTCTTTAAGGTCAAGAAAAACATTCATACCGAAGCCTGTAAACTCTGCCTCTCTTATAACATCAAAGCAAAGTCCGGATGTTCCCTTTAAAACACTTGCATCGTCTACTTTAAAGCGAGGATATGCCCATTTATCACCCTGGAAAAATTGTATCCTGAAGTTTATACCGCCTTCGGTAACATTATTACCTAATACCGTATTCCCTGCGGATATGTTCGTAAGATCCCAATTCTTCACATCGCGCGAGTTCTTAAATATAGCATCAGGCTCGGTTCGCATCGGGGATCTTGCAATAATTCTTGAAACGCTCGGGGACATTTTCTCGCCGTCAATCGTTCCTTCAAAACGCAGGAATTGTGTCACATCATACTTAACAGTGTCGGTAGTTTTAAGATTAAACTCAACAATGCCCTTGCTTTTCGCAGGAACTGTAACGCTTTGTGTCGCCTTATCAAATACAAAACCATCAGTTTCCGGCGTTCCTGTTATAACTGCTGTTATTTCTCTATCATTATAGTTATAAACTTCTAACTTGCATATATTATCTTCGCCGTTGCTGTAGATTGTGTATCCATCTGTTCTCGGTGTATCATAGTTTCTGTCATAAAATCTTTGGCACATAACTACTTTTTGAGCATCTGTAAACTTTAAAGGCTCAATCTTGCGTATATTATGTTTTACAGGCAAATATTCATCACAATCCGCCTCGTTATTGTAGTGTATATATATAGGATAATTTGAAAGGTAAATATTTTCTCCCTCTTTTACCTTACACTCATTTCCCATCAAGTCATACACCTTTATTCCTGCTGTCTGTTTAGGTTTAAACGCTGTAGCAGTTGTTGACCAAATAACCTCAACATAATCTTTACCATTGTAGAACAAATGTCCTTCTGCACCGTCAGGAAGATTATTAAGCTTTCCTTTGTATTCTCCCGTCCTCAGCTGGTATATCATATTTGAATATGCCGAAAAAACAGGACGCGGTTCATTTTCTTTATTAAATACTCCGTAATCATTTGTTGTTTCTGAATACGGGATCCAAAGGAACCAAAAATGTTTAGCCGTTCCTTGCGAAAGAGACTGGGTTACGTTTATTACCGATGCTTGCGCAACCTCCTTTAACGATTTCCACGACATACCCGTTTTGCCCGGTTCTATAGTCCTGCTCATTCCGCCTTCAGTAATCCATAGCGGCGTATCGTATTTATCTCCGTACGTATAAACTAAATCAAGATGTGAATCTTCTTCTTCAAACGTTGTATGAGGCAATATATCTTGCATAGTTTTTACGCCGTATACGTGACAATTATACGCTGATGTATAATCCAAAAGTCCGTTTTGGAGGCACAAATCCATAAATGTGGTTTCATTTGCAGCCATAGCAAATCCGCCTATACAGCTTGTAGTTCCTACATCAGCATCAGCTATTGCTATTGCAAAGGTTTTCATAAATGCCGAATATTCATCTGCAGGCTCGGAAGCAAATGCAGTATCTTCCTCATTCCAGCATTCCCACATATTTATACCTTTTCCGTATGCCTTTGCAGCCTCATAAAAAGCAGTATACACATTCATAAAATCAGCAGGGTAATACCCTCTTTGGACAGTCCATTGAGGGCTGGCGGTAAAACCGACAGTCACATTAAAGCCTTCTTTATGTATTATACCGTCTTCTCTTAACGTCGCGCGGGCATTATGATTATATTCGTCCTTTGCCGTATTAAAGCTCGGGTAATCAAAACGGTCTCTGAGCCACCTTATTCCGCAAAGTTTTGCAGCACGCAAAAACTTCGGCATATCAACATTAGGATTTATAAGGTTCTGACTTCCCGCAAAGTCCATAGCAAAAGGAGTGTCTTCCTTGGTATATTCATCTTCATTATATGAAACAACAAAGGATGCATTTTCAACCTCGCTGCCGTACTTTACATCAATTGTATACCAGCCGACGTCCAGCTTGCCCAGATTGAGATACGCTTTCTCCGTCCCTTTCATAACGCTGAGCTTTCCTTTTAAAACCGTCTTGTGCCAAAAATTTTTAACTTCAAAAGGTAAAACAAGATCACTTTCACTTTTGCTGACTAACTGCACAGTGTATTCAACTTTATTCTTTCTTTCAAAAACGCCTAAATCCTCGTATGGCACCAAATCATAAATACCAAACGGCATAGACTCCAATGTAAAACAATCTATCCACATTACAAGCAGTCCGTCTGAACGCATATCGGTGTTTACCGCACGGAAGACGATTGTATTCTCACCCTCTTCAAGATGCACTAAACCTAAATCATAATGTGTAAACAAATCTCTCCAATCCGATGACGATATGTTAGACAAAGTTTTTGCATAAGTAGCTGCGTTTATGGTTTCTTTTCCGTTTACGATAACCGTATAATCGGTAGTGTAACCCTTATTTAATCTTGTTGTTATTGCCTTTAATTCGTAACCGCCTGCTTTTTCAGCGTTAACTTTAAATTTTATATCATAAGTTCTGTCCTTTTCCATAGGTACAAAAGTATGAACAAAGGAGGAACCCGAAAATTCTTTAAATCCGCTTTCTATTGTAGGGGCAAAATTTGCTGAACTATAGTTCTCGCCTTCAATCTTTATCTCTTCCGCGCTTGCCTTTGCTACGGTAAAAATAAGCAAAAGAACGAGTGTATACATAAACTTTTTCATATTAAATTATCGCCTCCGTTTTTGTAGAAACGACCGCTATGCCGCCCCCCGTTATCAATAGCCTGTTTTGTCATATTATTTTAACACGACGGAATCTGTTGCAGGTTTCATTTCTGTTAAATTATTCCAAACAAATCCGCGGATAGCATCTCCTTCTATAGTTTTCTCTATTTTAATAACTCCGCCCTTTTCAGGATTAACAGAATTTATAATCTCAGGTGATGATGTAAATGATGTTAACTTATCACCCACTTTGCCAAATGCGCCGATAACTACAACTGCAGTATCCGTTCCGTCAGTAACTCTTGTAAGTTTAATTGTTGCCTTATGCGTTGTTTCATCATAATTTGATGAAACAAGTATTATTCCGCTCTCATCATATACGAATACCTGCTTACTTGCAGTATATGTTTGATCTTCATTATCGGTAAATGTGACGGAAATATTGGCAATACCAGGATTTAATGCTGTTATAAGCCCGTTTTCATCAACAGACGCTATCGCTGTGTTAGATGAACTATAGACTGTGCTCTTTATAACAGAATCCGGACATATATGCTTGTTTGTGTAATAAAGAAATGCGTTTGCTTGTGCAGTATTCCCGCAAGCTATTTTAGATGATACTATAGAAATGTTTGCACCATCTATTTCCGCATCCTGCGGAACAAGCTCAAAACAGTCATATATTATATATTCATTGTTATTTCCGTTTTCGCCTATTCCCGCATATTTTACCGCAAGGGTATGCTCGCCTTCAGTTAAAGTTAAAACAGGGTTATATTTCCACATTGCCGAATTTGTACACTGAGCTGACAAACCGGTCAGTCCTTTTACAATCGTCATATTTGTTCCGTCAAGGGCTATATCTGCGCCTCCGTCTATCGAAATAGCCGCTCTACCCAGGTATTTTCCGTTAGGTCTCTGTGTAGTATCAATAGATGCTCCCAATGTTAAATACAACTCATATTCTCCTGCTGCGGTATCAAATGTTGTTGTCGCCGTTCCGTAATTTTGGCGCCATGCACCGCCGCTAAATCCATCTCCGTCTGTTCCGCTTATTACCCTGCCGGAGCCTGTAGCATCTTCACCCTCAAATTTTGAGTTTTTGTATTCGGCAGAGTCCTTGCGCTCAAGCTGTATATAGTCGAGGTAAAATAATGCATTACTACCTGCACCATTATTTTTCTTACTTGTGACGGTAAATTTTATCGTGTTACTGCCCTCTACCAACGGTATCTCCGCTGT
>JAIKVQ010000208.1 GCA_024685565.1 Bacillota bacterium | reverse complement strand
TTAATCTTTTTGCACGCTTGTATTCTTCAATCAGTATGGGAAGCTCTACCTTGAAAATCTCTATTACCCGCAGTATCCACAAGCACATATAGATTTCACAAGTAAACTCATAGTTCCACATAACTTCAAGCTGTGGATGCTTTTTAAGGCTGCCAAAATGATAGTCAAAGCAGTAGGATTCAAAATTTCTGATTTCCTCTACCTTCCTATATATCCTCTCAATATATGGATTTTGCTTCTCTTTGCAGCCGTTTATTCTATATAGCTTCCTTGCAATTTTGAAATACTTCTGCATTTCTTTACTGCTGTACGAAAAAATATTGTCCTCGCCTTCGTCCAGTCTGTATTTATCGTATAGCTTATCAGGACTTTCTACAATAGGTGCAAGACAATCTATTGCTTCAACAATGTACTCATAGTAATAGTCCTCGTCATTCACACCTTCGTCTCTATATGCTCTTTCAAAATAGTCATTCCCTGCATCATGAAAAAGTTTAAGCATGCAAATAATCAATAAATGATCTTTATATCCTTCATCAAATTCCATAACATCTCCTTAAAAAAACTTTTTAATTTTTGATGATTGCGCTTTGCTTTTTTTAAAGTTTTCTATAATGTCCGCAGTAATATATTTATTTTCTTCCATTTGTTCACATCCACAGTCGATAAGGTCAACTATGTCATCTTCGCTGAAAGCATCAAAATCAATATCACCTACGGGAAGGAAAATTCCATACATACATTTAGGAAGTATTGTTTCTCTTAAATACTGCTCTCCCTCTGTTGCATAAAATCCTTCCTCAACTTCCTCACACTTTATAAGATTATCACGCAATCTGTCCACATCAACAGTTAACATATCGCACCTCATGCCAATCTTTTTACGCCGTCCGGTGTAAGAATATTAAACAGCATTCTGTTTACTCTTGTTTCGGTCAGCGTACCTTCGTCTTGGTTTTCCCGTCTTTTTATTTCCTTTATCACCCGTCCTTTTATTATGTGCGGTTTATCACAGCCAACATATCCGTTTATCAGTCCGCTCCCGCCGATCAAGCCAATCTGACCCAAATTCAGAGGAAGAAGAGGTCTTTTTTCCATAGAATCGACACGGCTTTTTTCAAAAAACATTTCGGTTGATTTTGATTTTGCCATTTGTCTTTTCAATTCTCCAAGATTAAAGACTGCACCTCTGAAATCACGAACAGTCATAGGTGTTTCCGGCAATGAATAGCTTTTTTCCTTCAATGCGCTTATCATTGGTATTCTTTCGGGCTGTAAGGCGTATTCAGAAAGCTTTTCTGCTGCTTTCTTACCATCTCCCTTATTCTTTTTAGTCCCGAAAATCACGACCTGCTTAAATTTTGAGAATTCACTATCTGAAAACCTATAAATAGATATGTTTTGAAAGTTATCGCATATTACCCTGCAAATATCATAAGTGAGCCGATAATACGGTATTATATAGATTAGCACTCCATCCTTCATAAGCTGGTGCATAGAATCTACCAAAAACCGCTTTTCGTTTCTTGCTCTCCCGTTTTCCGTCATTACCGATAAATATGGCGGATTGAGAAATAAAGCATGAAATGCTCTTGCGGATATTCCTGAATGAAAGAAGCTGCCAAAGCCTACACGGTTAATTCTGCTTTCTGCTTCCTTGCCTCTTGATTCATCAAGCTCAATACCAAATGTAGTAGCATTTTCGCCCATACAAAGCATTTCAAGAGCCAGTCCGCAGCCACAGCAGGGATCAAGAACATTTACCGTACAATCAGGAAAAACTAATGCTGACTTGATTATCTTTACATGCTCCAAATCTGTAGGGAAATAACCCATTTTAACATTGTTCATTAACCGCCCTATAACCTTATTCGTAATTGTTTCATTTTGTGGTATTTTATTCTTTAATACTTTCAGAACTCCAATCAACTTGGTATAGTCAGGCGTCATAAGGTTAAATTCCTTAAAAGAAGCATAAAGCTTAGTACAGAAAACACTTTCTTCAACCATTTCAACTTCTCCGAACAAGAGTCCAAGTTGCCGTATAGTATCTTCAAGCTTTTCTTTAATGAGCTTCAGCTCAGAATATGTATCCTTTGCCTGATGCGTATTATTTCGCTCCTTATGGATTTCTATGGCTCTTCTTTTTGTCGGCATTACCTCTATCTGTTCTGCAATCATCCTTTCGCATTCAGAAAACCGTTCAAGAACATAATACGATTCTGCCATCATACCGCCCTCCTGAAATTGTCAGTATGGTACTTTACAAAACTTTTTTTGTTCGTTAAAACGATTTCCCGTTTTCCTGAAAGGTCAATAGTTTCAAGAATTTCATCGGTTTTTGTTATTGTTTTATCCCGCATCATAGTTACTGTTTTGGTTTGAGTAAGTATAAATTCTTTATCCATACATTCTCCCTTCACGCAACATTTTTCATAATAAGGCGCCGTGATGAAAACGTTAGCCTATTATTCTTTAATTCACCCTCTATGAGTAAGTTGTAAAGCATGGACGATACCGCTGTTGAGGCAAAAATATTCGCCGCGATTGTCTGAGGTGAAGATACTGCACGCTCTGCACAGGAAAGCTCAGACGGAAACCGTTCCGCATCCTTTAATATGTCCGGATAAATACTTGCGACAGGTTTTGACATAACCCTGCCGCTTTGTTTCATTCCGCACACTACCTGTCCTGTAAACTCGCCGTTGCCCGAATCAATGTATATTAAGTCGTTCATTTTATTGAATACATTATTACACATGATCCTTGAACGGTTATTGTCAACAGCACCTATAAGGATGCTTATCGGTGTTACATAATTACTATTCATATCTCGACTTAGTAACCTTATAAGCTCATCTTCGCTTTCAATAAAGTGCGGTATATACTCAGTTTCAATACCGAACACATCAGCGTATCTTTTTGCCATAACCTCAGCCTTGTTTTCGCCAATATCACATTCTGCAAAGTTCTGGCGTATCAGATTCTTTTCTTCTACAACATCTCCATCAGCAACAATAATCCTGCAGTTTCTATGAGAGGCATAAGCTATCCTGTAAAGATGCGGCAGAATATATCCGCCTGTTCCCCCAAGACCTAAAATAACAATTTTAACAGGTCTGTATGTCGCAAGCTTCATCACTTTTACCTCTGCTTTCTTCGTCTTTTTCGATGTTTACATTATTACTCCATTCTTCAGGATAATCGTCTTGTATTCCTTCAAACACATCGCCCGCCGAAAGCGGAATAAAGCTGCCTCCAACAGATGCCCGTACACGGATTTCGGGAAAGAAGTTTTTGATTTTCCCTATAACTGCATACAAGCCCGTTGCTTTTTCATCCGAATCGTCAATAGAAGAAAAAAATGCTTTCATCGTGTTGTGAGAATGTATTTCCATTACTACAACTGCTTTTTCTTCATCAAATTCAGGTGTAAGAGCTGTAACACTTGCTTTTGATACCATCTGTTTCGGAACATAAACAAAATACTTTTGTTCCACAAAATCCCAACAAATATAGCACATTGCCTCATACTCATACTTTTCATTTACAAACGCTCGGAAAAATGATATAACATCTGCAAGAATCTTATACGGAATTTTTGGCAGAGCCGAGTTGAACCCGGCTCTTACCTTACCCAAAATACTTACCTTATGTGCAGGTGCAATAAAGGTTCCTATTTTGTTTGACCGTACCTGATATATTAAACCGTCGCCTGATGGCACATATGCTATTGCTTTCTGGCTTGCAATAGCATCCTCAACACTTGCATATATTCCCTTATATGCAGTGCTAACTATACCCTTTTTTTTTGCTACAACTGACGGCGTAATCTTACACACAACCTCGGAGCGTTCTTTATCCGTTTTCATTTTTTTGAGTTTTGCAGCAAAATCCTTTGACTCTTCAATTTTTTTCTTGACACTTGCAATAGTCGTCTTTTTTGGATCGGAAACATTAGCTGTTACGCCTGCGTATGTTACCCTCCAAGTAACCGATGTTCCGTCATCAAGTTCAGGAAAATCCTCCGATTTTTCATTACGGAGCTGGTCAAAGGTTTTTGAAGGATCTGCAATTTCTTCTTCAGCCTTTGCGTAAGAAAATACAGGCAGCTTATCGGCTAAATTGCCTTTTGTCGTATTGACCTGTTTATCTTCCGCTTCAGATATGATGGCATCGAACAGTCCTTGCTGTTCGCCCTTTGGTTCTTTATTCTCTGTGGGAGCTTTTTGCTCCGCAGTCTCGGCTTGTGATAAAATTGCGGTTTCTCCTTCATTGCTTTTCTCCTCTGCTTTTGTTTCGCTTTCTTCGATTTCAGGTGCAGCTTCCGGTTGCACTGACGGAATATCCACTGTTTCCGCAACCGTTTCTATAGTCACAGGCGCAGCCTCAACGCCCGATTCGTCATCGTCAAACGGATTTTTCCCGTCCGCAACAGTAAAATCACCAAAATCACTGCCTAAATCAAATTCATTGCTAAATACATTGTTTTCATTGTCTGTCATAATTTTTACTCCTTTTTTTCTTCTTTTAATTTCGTTTTCTCCGCCGGACTGTTCCTACACAGCTACCACCTCCCTCAAATCAAATGTTGCTCGTTTTGGGGTTGTATGTAAAAGCTCGGAACCTTCTTCGGCTCGGCTGAGTTTTTCGCACACATACTCGCATACATCAATGTCTGATGCTATGGTATCGCCGAATGTTAAATTCGGACTTATCTCATAATCCAGACTGAGAATATGCACAAACTCATCTCTTTTCCGCAGCTTCTGAAAATGCCTGTCAAGTGCTGTGCGCATTTGATTTCTTGCAATACTCTCAAATTTGTATTGCTTTAAATCCTCGCGCTCATCATACTTTCTTACGGCATTCAAGAAACCGAAAATCACCACATCATAGTATTCATCTAAAGGCAGTCCCATAAAATCAAGGAAATCCACCAAAACACTATGATTTTCCTCAGCAAATACCCTTTGCCTCTCACTTAAACGAAATTCTCCCATTTTTTTCTTTCTCCTCCTTTTTGCTTTTTACAAAAAAACACACGAAAAAGCCATAAAGACTTAATTCATGTGTTTTAATGTCCCTGTTTGATTTATTACCTGTAAAAATGAAAAGAACGGTTTTTAGGCATACCTGTCCCTTTGAACAATCTCCTTTAAACCGTTAAAACTACTTACCATAATAACTACTTACCATTTTTACGGCTTTATTTTACTTTATTGTTTTATTTTCCTCAATACGTGGAGTTAAAATTAACGGTCATTTTTAAAAAATTTTTTTGAACAACAATTATTGACATTGTTGTATATGTTGTGTATAATGGAGTTGGGTGAAATATATGAATTTGATTTTGGAAACAATAGCAAAAGAGAAAAACAGAATAGAATATCAGCTTGAAAAATACCGCGAAATGATAGCAACACTCCCTAAAGGGACACTATCCGGCATTAAAAGATGCGGTCATACATACTATTACTTAAAGTATCGTGAAGGCGGCAAGGTTGTTTCAAAATATGTCGGAACAAATGTCAATGAGCTTAAAAGCCAAATTGAACGGAGACGGCATGCAAATGCTATGATTAAATCGCTTGAAGCGGAACTAAAAATCGCAAATAAGGCATTGGAGGGAAATGTATGATACTATATCACGGAAGTAATTTGATAATTGATAAACCCAGACTAATATCACAAAACAGATTTCTTGACTTTGGATTTGGATTTTACACAACAACAAATAAGATTCAGGCAACCAGTTTTGCTGAAAAGGTATATAGGCGGAAAAAAGAGGGCAAAAAACAGGTCAGCATTTATGAGGTGAATGAGGAAACGCTTTTTTCAGAATGTTTCTCCTTGCTCTTTGATCTCCCAGATGAGAAATGGCTTGATTTTGTTTCACAAAACCGCTCCGGCAATTACGACGGTGAATGTTATGATGTTATCTACGGACCCGTTGCAAATGATGATGTTTATACCACCTTTACTCTGTACCAAGCGGGAACACTTACAAAAGCACAAACTCTTGAAGCACTTAAAATAAAGAAATTGTATAATCAGATGGTATTTGCGTCTGAAAAAGCCTTGTCATATTTGAAATTTATCGGAACAGTTCCGGAGGAGGAATTATAATGGATAATAAGAAATTTGAGTCAATGCTTATACTTATCGTACCCGATATAGTCAAGCTTATTGTAGAAAACTATTCTGTTGATGAATTAACCGCATCAGATATGCTTTATAGTTCCAAAACCTATGAAAAGCTTGAAGATGAGGACACAAAGCTATGGCATTTAAGCCCTCTTACCCTTTTTAACATATTTGATGAAGAACACAAAACGGGAAATTTGATTTTTCCGGAGGAGGCATAAATATGAGCAAAGAAGGCACTTTCCTGATTTTCTGTATTGAAGAATATAAATTTGCAAAAAACCTGACCGGAAAGCAGGTTATAGATTTATTTCAGAGGTACAGAGTATCCGAATACATTATGAGCTGCTTTGAGGCATTGCATACCACAGGCACAAACTACATTATAGAGGACATTGACCTTTATATTGATGCCCGGAAAGCGTCTTGAAAACAGAATCTCATAAAAGCAGTAAAAATTCACCCGCACATGATATGCACATAAAAAAATTAGACACTTTTTGAGATTCATATAACTATTGCTTGGTTTTTTCTTATACAACAAAACAGGAAATATCAACGGTATTTCCTGTTTTTTGAATTAACTGACCTGTTTTTCTTTGTTAAAGTTTCTACAGCTTTTTCTTGTTTCCAAAACTTTTAATGTTTGGTTCATTTTCAAGCCTTCTTATCTACAAGCCGTATAAATCGCTAACATATCCTTTTCTTTCAGACGTTTTGCTGATCCTGTTTCTCCGC
>JAIKVQ010000066.1 GCA_024685565.1 Bacillota bacterium | reverse complement strand
ATGCCTTCCTTACACAGTAAAGAGTATTATATCAATATCTTTTAAGCTTTGTCTTATTTCAGAAACATGCATACTTTTTTCAAAATTTAATTTTATTCTTTATTTCCATTATTTAGGCTGTTTTCCAATATATGCTAAGATACCGCCGTCAACATATAAAATATGACCATTTACAAAGTTTGACGCATCGCTTGCAAGGAATATTGCAGGGCCTTCCAAATCCTCAGGATTTCCCCAACGGGCAGCCGGAGTTTTAGCAATAATGAACTTATCAAACGGGTGTCTTTCGCCGTCAGGCTGAATTTCACGAAGAGGCGCCGTCTGCGGTGTTGCAATATATCCGGGGCCTATACCGTTACATTGGATATTGTACTCGCCGTACTCTGATGCAATATTTTTGGTTAACATTTTAAGTCCGCCCTTTGCCGCAGCGTAAGCTGAAACTGTTTCTCTTCCGAGTTCTGACATCATTGAGCAGATATTTATAATCTTTCCGTGACCTTTTTTAATCATAGAAGGAATTACTGCCTTTGATACGATAAACGGTGCATTTAGGTCAACATCAATTACCTGTCTGAACTCCGCGGCTGTCATTTCTGTCATAGGTATTCTCTTAATAATACCTGCGTTATTTACCAAAATGTCAATAACGCCGACTTCTTTTTCTATTTTTGCTACCATTTCATTTACGGCATTTTCGTCTGTTACATCACAAACATAGCCGTGAGCCTTAATACCCTCTTCTTCATAGGCTTTAAGACCTTTATCTACCAATTCCTGCTTAATATCGTTAAAAACGATAGTTGCGCCTGCTTTTGCATATCCTTTTGCAATAGCAAAGCCGATACCGTATGATGCACCTGTTATAAGTGCGATTTTTCCTGTTAAATCAAACTGCGACATACTTATTCCCCCCTTATCTCAAATCTTTGGTTTCAATATGGTCCATATCGTCAAATTCCTGATTTTCGCCGCACATTGCCCATATGAATGAGTAGTTTTTGGTACCTACTCCCGAATGGATTGACCAGCTTGGAGAAATTACCGCCTCTTCATTATGCATAATGATATGGCGTGTTTCTGTGGGCTCGCCCATCATATGGAATACTGCGTCATTCTCGCCCATATCAAGATAGAGATATACTTCCATTCTTCTATCGTGGGTATGTGAAGGCATTGTATTCCAGTTTGAACCGACTTCAAGCTGGGTAAGTCCCATTGAAAGCTGGCAGGACTGCATAACCTCAGGGTGAATATACTGATTTATCACTCTCTTATTACAATCCTCTACACTTCCGCAAGGCACTTTTTTAGCCTTTGTAATATCAATCTTAACAATTGGATATTCTTTATGTGCAGGACAGGAGGAAACATAGAATTTAGGAGGATTTTCGGTATCCACACACTTAAATGTAACTTCCTTATTGCCCCTGCCTATGTATATGCCGTCTCTTGGGTTCATTTCATACTCTATACCGTCAACTGTAATAATACCTTTTCCGCCAATATTGATACAGCCCATCTCGCGTCGCTCTAAGAAATAATCACTTGCAAGCTCTTTTCCGCCCTCAAGTTTTAATTCCTGATAAACAGGCATTAGACCTGCCGTAATAATTCTGTCGATATGGCTATACACCATTCTGATATTGTCCTTTGTGAAAAGCTTGGAAATATGAAATTCCTCTCTTAACCTTTCTGTTGTGTAATGCTTTACATCTTTTGGATTTGATGCACACCTGATTTCCATTTTAGATAAGTCCTCCTTTATATATCTTCCATATACCTCTATCTGCGAGAGCGCCGCCCAAGAGAATGGGTATACAGCTTGTTTAAAGTTTGTTAAATGTATTTTTCTTGTTATTTTCTTCTCAGACAAAATAAGTTCTTGTCCCTTATCAGTTTCTATAAAGTTTGCAGTTTCGCGTGTTCCGTCATCAAATTCCACATCAACTGCTTTCCAATATGTATCATGCGGAAAATCTGCACGAAGGAAAAATACTACTTTTTCAATTTCGACATTCGTGCCGAAATCGATATAGTACTCCAAATCCTCTCTTGCACCGCCTGCCCAGGAATGATACGGATAATCGCCGTGACCTTTGTTTTCGCAAACTCCGTCTATTGCATTCCTTTCAAAAAAGCACACATCTTCCCTTGTTACAAGATTTGCATATGCGTGTGGGAAATATCTCTTTTGCCCCCTTCTGTCACAGCTATTCAGTGCAATATTTCTATATCCGTATTTGACATCATCGCTCGGCTCATATACCCTTATATGATGACTGTCTCCCAAAAACGCATTCTCATCATAGCCTCTTTTTAAGTTTCCAAACGGGATTTCAAACTCCAAAGAACTCGACTCTGAAAATACAGTACTTTCAGCAAGACAGTCGTCAAGTTTTAAAGCGATATGTTCGGTATCTTTCTTGCGTATAACGATTTTATCGCCCTCCTGATATTCATTTTCATATGTAATATCAACATCTATGCCCTTTTGGTCAAGCAAGGCTTTTCCGTCCTTGCTAATTATTGAAACTTCAATCGTAAAACCACATCCTCTTTATTTTAGAATTTCACAAAGCTCACAAACTGCACGGAAGAAATAATAATCTCCATAAATGAGTGCCAAATGCTCATGCTTTTCAAAGCTCTCGCTGCCGAAATTAACAAGTGCCATATCTTTTTCATTGTCCCACGGGCAGAAATTTTCAGATGTTACCAAAATCAGATTTTCAGCCTCTTTTAAATACTTTTTTTCGCCTGTTTCCTTGTATATTTCAATCATACCGCAAGCGGCAATTGATGCAGCACTTGAATCATACAAATTATCATTTTCAGGCTGGCAAAAATCGCACTTAATTTTATAGTCATTCTTTTTTGCCTCTGCTATAAAGTAATCTGCTACTTTTTTTGCTGTTTCTAAGTATCTTTGTTCTTTTGTCCATTGGTAGCTTTGGATAAAGCCGTAAATTGCCCAGCCTTGTCCGCGTGTCCA
>JAIKVQ010000076.1 GCA_024685565.1 Bacillota bacterium | reverse complement strand
TTTCTTATGGAATTCATGGAACCCTTTGACGTTGCCTTCCAACCAGTGTCTCCATTCGGCAATACGGTCGTACATGACGGATTTTTTCACGTCCTTGCCGTATTTTCGATTTATGTAGTCAATTACAACCTGATAATTCATAGATTCACCTTATTTGAATTTTCCCGGCGAGAATTTACCACGCCATAATCTTCGCCCCAAAGCGATTTCAAGTTCGCCGTTAACATCATCCAAATACCGTCCTGATATGCTGATTCCTAATGTATTAGCCAATGTCCGCAAAGTATCGGCATAATACCCAATCACATAATGACCGATATTCATGTTTCCAATATCGTGCTCTATCTTTGCTAATACATCCGGCGGAAGACTATTAATTTTTTTCCGGTTATCTTCCACTCTCTGCTGAAGCTTTTTTTCTGTATTTTCCTTGATTTTTGTAATTTGTTCAGGCGAATCTTTAGCGATTTCGAGGAGCGTTTTTCTTACTTTTCTCAATTTTTCTTTATTGGCTTTTTCTGTAGCCGAATCATAATCACTACTCCTGAGATGATACTTATCTAAGCCTATCACAGCTTTTCTGTCTCTTTTGTTTATTGCATCTAAATAATCTTTAATGACATCTTCATTGCGATAATTCGAAACGAAGTCTTTTATTAATTTGTTTGCTTCGCGCTCCTTATCTTTATACGCGCCAACACGGATATACCTTCCGTTTACACGCTTGTAAATTGCAGCGCCTCCATTATCACGTCCGCCACCCATATTACCACCTCGCTAATCGACCCAGTCCATCCTGTCAAGTGCGAATCCTAAGTCAAGCTTCAGTTCCTTTTCGATAGTCTGTATCGCCTGTTCCACTGCTTCACGGTTTTCAGTCTTGTAAGTAATCCGCTGTGTTTTCCTGTCGTAGTTCACAGGCTTCGGCATATGAATAATGCTTTCTTCAGCCCGTCTACCTGTCCGTTTTCTCAGTACATTCAGTTCGCGTTTGATTAACCGTAACCCCTTGTCAAGGTCTGGATTCTGAGTCAACCATTCCTGCATCTTCATGTTTTTCGGACGTTCAGTTATCGGCTTTGCGTTTCTAAGCCTATCTGCAAAAGCAGATTGCGTTTCCCTTGTCTGCTCGATAATACCTGCGTACCTGTCGCTGCGCATCCGTTCAACCTGTCTGTTGAAATCGCTTGTCGGACGATGACCGACTAATGTACGGATTCTCGGCTCTGGTGTAGCCTCTTGTCTCTTCGGGAGTTTTGTCGGTGTTTTTCCCTGTGCCTGTCTGAGGATTTTCTTTTCTTTTTTGGTGTATTGTCTTACGCCAACCTTTACGATTTTCCCGTTTGCGTCACGAAGCGGTACCCTTTGCCCGTTTTCATCCTGTGTATAAACTACTCTTTCCGTTTTTTTACTTCCACCCATATTGCACCACCTTAAACAAAAAAGAAGGCACACTGTCAAATGTGCCTTCTTAGGGTCCGTAATTCTATTATAAATCAATTTTAGTTATTTAATTTATCAAATTCTTCAAGCAACGTTAAAACAAACAATTGACTAACAGAGGATGCCTTGCTTCCATTTGAATAAACATCGCCTATAGCTTCAGCCCCAAATTCAGCCCAATTTTTTTTTGCGTAGCCAGAAACAGCTTTCATCATTTCCGTTGCGTGTCCTCTATATCCTTTATTATATAATTTCTGATACATCACCTTCGATATATACGTAAACCCCTCATGGGTTTGAAACAATGCCTTCAACTGTCTGTCTGTTACTTTTGGGTAAACTTTTTGTAGAAATATTAATTCCAGTTTATGTCCCAGTTCATGCGCAATAACCTGCTCATAAGAAAAATTTTTAGGATGATATTTTCCATTACCAAAAATCGACTCAGGATTATCTTTTTTAAAAAAATTATAGTAAAAATGCAGGTTATTATCAAAATCTATTCCGCTGATAGCCTCGCGAGAACCACCATCCATCCGCATTATTAACCCACTGTTTTTTAACATAGGGAACAGCTTTGTCATTCGCTCGACAGCAACCATCCCGCTTTTTACAAGCTCAAAATTACCATATTTTCTTAATTGTTGTGTTATTTCAACGTAACCAAAAGTTTTTTCCAATTCTGATTCCAATTGACTAAAATTTTTTGTTTTTGAAATATTGTTTATGGTAATTTGTTTTTTTGACGTATCAACTTTATAAGAGTCTGTGATTTCAAGACTGGATATTTGTAATATATCCTTTTTGTACGGTACTTGTCTTATGTATCTTCCGTTTACTCTTTTATATATTGTCTGTCCAGTAAAATCTCGTCCGCCGCCCATATACCACCTCTTTAAATAAAAAGAAGGCAGTTTAAACTGCCTTCTTAGGGTCTATATTAATTATATCTCAGAATTGCACGATTTCGTATTCGCGATTCAGCTCCATCAGCTCATCCATCAGCTTTTCGGATTCGATGTACTTTTCTGCACCCTTCAGGGTTTTCCAGCCGTGTATTTTCTTCATTTTTCTTGCCTTGCCGCCAATCGAGCAATATGTCTTCTCTCTGCGCAATCCGACAAGTTCCACGAATTCAATTCCGAAACATTCGCCGATGACTTTTACAAAATATCCGTTTTC
>JAIKVQ010000213.1 GCA_024685565.1 Bacillota bacterium | reverse complement strand
GCAAATGATATAAAGCCCGGGCTTACAGGATGGGCGCAGATAAATGGCAGAGATGAACTGCCCATTGGTGTAAAAGCAAAGCTTGACGGCGAATATGTCGAAAAGGAGAGCTTTTTGTTTGATTTGAGATGCTTCTTTTTGACAATAGCATCTGTTTTAAAACATGACGGTGTTGTCGAGGGCGGTATGGATACTGAAGAACAAGGCAAAGATGTTATTTACAGGAATTAGTAGAAGTTATGCACCAAATATCTTCGTTGGGGTAAAAATATTGCGGAGAATAAATGAAAAAGCATTATAAGGGGAAGATGATGGAAAATAAGGTTAAAATATGTGCATTGACAACTATTTCACAAACAATGGAATTATTTGTTGTTGATTCGATGAGAAATCTTTCGGAAAACGGATATGAAATTACATTAGTTTGCGATATGGACAAAGAATTTGTTTGTAAAAATAGTGACTATGCAAAATGTATCCCATTACAAATGAATAGAGGCGCAAGTATTGGCGATTTGATAAAAATACCTTTTAAACTTGTAAAAATATTTAGAGAAGGCAATTATGATGTGGTGTATTATATGTCGCCCAATGCATCATTTTATGCTTCAGTAGCAGCAAAGTTTGTTGGAATAAAGCATAGAATTTACAGTCAAACAGGGTTAAGGTATGTCTCCCTTACAGGAATAAAACGAAATATCTTTAAAATTATTGAAAAGGTAACATGCCGTCTTTCTACAACAATACGAGCGGTAAGCCCAAAGAACAGAGAATATGCAATATCAGAAGGTCTTTGCGAGGAAAACAAAATTTCTGTTGTGGGCATTGGCGGTACAATAGGTGTTGACCTTTCCTTGTGTGACAGTTTCAACATTCAGGAAATAAGAGCAGAGCTGAAAAATAAATATAATATTCCTAAAGATGCGTTTGTATTCGGATATGTTGGGCGAATTAACGCTGATAAGGGAATAAATGAACTGATTAAAGCTTTTTCTGAAATAGAAAAGAAGTACAATCATACCTATCTTGTCTTGATAGGTATGATGGACAGATTAAATCCTATTTCCCGCGAAAATATGGATATTGCTAATAAAAATCCGCACATTGTGCTGACAGGAGACATTAGCGTAGAAATGGTTTATAAGCATATGTCTATGTTTGATATTCTTGTTCACCCTACATACCGAGAAGGGTTTGGAAAAGTTTTGCAGGAAGCTATGGGTATGAGGTTGCCTATTATTACCACCGACATTCCAGGGCCGTCAGAAGTAATAGAAGATAAAATTTCTGGGATTTTAGTTAAACCAAAAGATGCTGAAGGTCTTGTAGAAAAAATGGAAGAACTATATTTGGACGGCGATTTAAGAAACAGCTTGGCACAAAACGGCAGAGAAAGAGCAGAAAAGTATTTTGACAGGCCGATAATGCTTAATAATATTCTTGAAGATATGAATAAGTTACTTGGCATTTAAGGAGGAACCCTATATGAAGTTGATGGTTGTCTCGATGGTGTCGTGGAATACTTTAGTAGGTTCAGATACATGGCCGAAATTATTAAAAAACTACAATCCAAATGATATAGCCAATATTTCGTTTAGAGATGAATATCCTGATAATAACGCGTGCAGCAATTATTTTGTAATCTCTGAGAGGAAAATAATTAAAAGCGTTTTTAAAAGGCATATAAAAACAGGGTACAGAGTGGATTCCAAAGAATACATTGAGGACAATATTTGTAATACCGAGTTTTATAATCAATTATATAAAAATAGACAAAAAAATGTCTATATCAAACGAATGATACGTGAGATTATTTGGAAATTCGGAAAATGGAAATCAAATGAATTGAACAGATTTATTGATGATTTTAATCCTGACGTGGTATTGTACTTTATGGACGGATACATTTATTTTAACAAAATATGCAGGTATATAACAAAGCGGACAGGTGCAAAATCAATAGGTTTTTTTGTTGATGATACTTTTACATACAAGCAAAGCGGAAAAATAGGATTTAAAATCTTACGCTATTTCCAAAGAAAATCATTGCACAAGTTGGTTTCAGACACAGACGCATTTTGGGCGATTACTCACATGACAAAAAAAGAGGCAGATAAAGAATTCGGCATTGATTGCAAGATAGTAACAAAACCCATTAGCGATGAAGTCAACTATAAAAAACGCGAAATAAAGTTTCCCGTCAGAATGTTATATACAGGGAAGTTGATTATAGGAAGAGACAGGTCCTTAAAAAAACTTTGTGAGGCACTAAAAAATATCAATAAGGACAGCATTAAATTTTACATAGATGTATATACAAATACACCGATTTCGGAAAAGCTTTCAAGCGAATTACAATACAGCTATTTAAACATACATACCGCCGTGGAACAAAAATATATTGCTGATTTACAACAAAATGCAGATATTCTTTTGTTTTTGGAAGATGTTGACGGTGACGATGCGCTGACTGCAAGATTATCCTTTTCAACAAAAATTGTAGATTATTTATCGGCGTCAAGATGTATTTTGGCTGTTGGGAATATGGAAACAGCACCAATGCAGTATTTTAAAGAAAATAATGCAGCATTGCTTGCCCAAAGTACATACGATATAGAAAAAACATTAAAAATGGTGGCAGAAGATTTGGATATTGTGGAGGAAATGGCTTATAATGCATATTTATGCGGTCAAAAAAACCACTCAGAAGGTAAAGTCTTGGAAGTTGTAGATGGTTCCATAAAGTCATTACTCTGTTAAAACGGTAAAGAATTATAAAACGGAAATCAGGGGAATAATATGCGGATATTACAGGTAAATGCAGTATATAAAACAAAAAGCACAGGTCGGATTGTAATGGAGTTGCATAAAAAGTTCAAAGAATTGGGAAATGAGAGTTATGTTGCATATGCGACAGAAAATACATCAATTGTACCTGATAAAAACATTTTTAAGATAGGTAATGTTTTAGACCACAAATTGCACGCTGCCGCTTACCGATTAGACAAAATGCAAGGGTCCCATTCAAGGCTTGCAACGATATTCTTGCTAAAAAGGATAAAAAAAATCAGTCCCGATGTTGTATTAACACATAACCTGCACTCTAATTATTTAGATGTTCCGTACCTGTTGAAAAAATTAAAGGATATGGACATAAAGGTTGTACTGGCTTTACATGATTGCTGGCACTTTACGGGCGGCTGTTATCATTATACCGATAGGGGCTGCAGCGGCTGGCTGAGCGGGTGTAAGGATTGCAAGGTTCTAGGACGTGCGGCACAGAAAAAATATCAAATCAATTGCGAAACATTTGATTATGTAAGGCCTGTAATTGTTGCTACTTCAAAATGGATTGAAAGGGAAGCAAGAAAGTCATTGCTTGGAGGCAGAAGCGATATCCATATGATATATAACTGGATAGATACTGAAGTTTTCTATCCAAGAGAAAATGAAAATATCAGAAAAAAGTATAAAATAACAGGCGAAAAGATAATTTTAGGGGTGGCAACAAATTGGTCGCCTGATAAAGGACAGAATGAAATGATTAGCATAGCAAGGGAATTTCCGAACGCAAGCGTTGTTTTAGTAGGAAGTCAGGCAATAAAAGCGGAATATCCCAGTAATGTTATTCAAATTCCTTTCACAGACAGCAAAGAAGAATTGGCAGAGTTATACAGTATAGCAGATGTGTTTTTTAATCCGTCAGTTCAGGAGACTTTTGGATTGACATCAGGCGAGGCATTAGCATGCGGAACCCCGATAGCTGTATATAACCGTACTGCCTGTCCTGAGTTTGTTGAGGGGAATACTGGATATATTATGCAAAATAAAGAGGATATAAAAAAAGCAGTTTCCGTTATTTTTGAAAGGGAAGAATTGATAGGGAAAACTGCAATATCCAAAGAATGTGTTGAATTTGTCAATAAGAATTTTAATTTGGAGCAGAATGTCAAAAAATATTTAGAATTATTTGAGGAAATTATTTTATAGTTGGTGGGATATGGGAATATATTTATTACTTTCGATAATGCCGATGGTTATATCGCTGATGTTTCGCGACGGCAATGTTAACGGTGACAAAAAGCGCCCCTACTGTATCATTTGCGGAGCGTTTCTTATTCTTGTATTAGGCTTAAGAAGCAAATATTTAGGGAGCACCGATACTCAAAATTATTATAATATGATGGACAGTGCAATTAAGGCATCTGGCTGGAAGGACTATTATGATGAGGACGGAGTAGAAATCGGTTTTCAGTTTTTCGTCTTCCTATTATCAAGAGTGTTTCATCACCCTCAATGGATAATATTTATTTCCACTGCTATTTACGTTTCTTCAATGTTTATTTTTTGCTACAGATATTCAGACAATGTACGCTTATCAATTACAATGTATATTTGTCTGGAAATTATGATGTTTAATATGCAGGGAATGAGACAGTCAATTGCTATGAGCATATGTTTATTTGCATATGTGTTTGCAGAAAAGAAAAAGTTACTTCCATTTGCGGCACTTATTATTGTAGCTACCCTCATACATAAGACTGCTATATTATTTTCTGTGGTGTACCTGCTTTCTTTTATAAAGTTAAAGCCGTTACACGTATTTGCAGTAATTATAGGAATATTTGTATTTGTATATTTCTCACAGTATTTAATGGGGCTTGCAAACAATTTTTGGGGCAAGGAATATACCGAAAAGGCCTTATCAGGCGGATATGTGGCATTATCTATATATATCTTAATATTCGCATTTTGTATGATTGCATCTAAATATCCGTTAAAAGAAAATATTGATAGTATGATGCTTTATGTTTTGTTAATCGGATTTGTAAGTTATGCAGAACGGTATATAGGCGTCAGAGCGTCTGAGCGTATCAGCTTTTACTTCACTTTCTCTCAATTGATATTATTGCCTAATACACTTGAAAACGGAAAGATAGACGAAAAAGACAAAATAGTAGTAGAAATGATAGTATATGCACTTTGTGTATTACTGTTTATGTATAGGTTAAGAACCAGTAACTTGATACCGTTTAGATTCTTTGCGGGAGGGATTTAACAATGAAAATTGTTTTTGTCTCAAACTTTTTAAATCATCATCAAATTCCGATATGCGAAGAATATATCCGTCTGTCTGACGAATTCTATTTTATTGCAACAGAAAGTAGCGCAAATCAAGGATTTCAAAGAAATACGGAAAAAGAATATGTTGTTCATTACGATTTAGACAGGGAGCGCGAAATCGCAATAAAAGAAATTTTAGATGCCGATATTGCTGTTATGGGCGCATGTCCTGATGAATTGATTAAACTGAGAGCTGATACAAAAAAATCAACCTTCCTGTATTCCGAACGCTTTTTTAAAAAGGGATTGTGGAGAAGATTTATTCCTACTACGAGGAAAAAAATATATGACAAAGTACTTAAATATAAGGATTATGACAATTTTTATTTACTTTCTGCAAGCGCGTACCTGCCATATGAGCTGTCGCTTTTGGGGTTTCCTGTTTCAAAGATATTTAAGTGGGGATATTTTCCGAGATTTGTTGAATATGAAAATATAGAAGAAGTTATTTCTAAAAAGAAAAAGAATTCGATACTGTGGGCAGGCAGGTTTTTACGGTTGAAACACCCTGAATATGCCATTCTATTAGCCAGAAAACTAAAGAGCTCAAATATAGAATTTGAGCTGACTATGATTGGCGACGGAGAATGTTTTGATGACATTGAAAAACTAATAAACAAATACAACTTGCAAAACAGCGTCCGATTAATGGGCGGGCAGGATACTCAAAAAGTCCGCAGATTTATGGAAAACAGCGAAATATTTTTATTTACCTCCAATAAAATGGAGGGCTGGGGCGCTGTATTAAATGAAGCGATGAATTCAGGTTGTGCAGTGGTTGCAAGCAATATGATAGGCGCAGTACCGTTTTTAATAGACGATAATGTTAACGGAGCGGTATTTGAAAGCGGAAATGTTGATGAATTGTATTTAAAGGTTAAAAAACTTTTAGAAGATGACGGGTTAAGAAAAACTTACGGGATAAATGCATATGAGAATATAAAAAATAACTGGAATCATAAGGTGGCAGCAGAGAGATTAGTAAAACTATATAATAGTGACATATCTTGCCTGAGTACGCTTTTTGATGAAGGCGTGTGCAGTTTAGCTGGTGTTATAAAGGGGAAATGACGAATTGAGGTTGATAATATGAATATTCTTTTCTTATCTTGTTATGCAGATAGCGATTTTAATCAGATGATAAAATCAGGGAAGATAATATCTCAAGCGGCACAAAAATTTGATAAACTTTTTGTTAAAGGATTTATTGATAATGGTTGTAAGGTAGATGTTATTTTGTTTTATACAGGTGATAACAAGTTAAGCGAATGTGAAATGTATCATAACCGAAAAATTATATTCCACTGCTGCAGGCTTGAGGGAAACTTAATAAAAAGACTGTTGATAAGAAAACATTATGTAAATGAAGTATTTTCAAAATGGAATAAAAAAGGTCAAGAGCGGATTGTCGTTATTGACTCCCTTAAGCCCGCTGCTTTAGATTTATCAAAAATTGCAAAAAAAAATAATGTAAAAGTGGTTTCTATTATAACAGATTTCCGTGATTTACTCGATAATAAATGCAGTAATATTAAACAAAAGTTTTTCGATTATTTGTTAACCAAATCATTTTATAAGCAGTTTAAATATACTTCTCTTTTTGTGTTACTAACAGACGAAATGAAAAAGAAATTACCAGTTAGGAATAATGCGATTATTATTGAGGGTCTATGTGATATTGACCCCTGCGCAGATGAAGATGTTGAAGACATTGAAATTGATAACTGTTTTATATACTCGGGCGCTTTGTCAAAACAATTTGGGATTGATAATTTAGTATCTGCCTTCATAAAAGCTGATACAGCGGAATTTGAGCTTCACTTGTATGGGAGCGGAGATTATGTTGAAGAGATAAAAGAAATTTCGAAAAAAGATAGAAAAATTAAATATTTTGGCGTAATTCCTAATGAGCAAATGATTGAAGTACAAAAGAAGGCATATTGTCTGGTAAATCCCAGACCTGTAGGCGATGAATATACTAAGTATTCATTTCCTTCGAAAACAATAGAATATATGGTGTCAGGCCGTCCCGTAGTAACAACAAAACTGCCTGGAATACCACAAGATTATAATGATTTTTTGTTTTTTTTCAATTCTGATTCAATTCAGGGACTGACTGGAGGAATAACTGGGATATTAAAAAAAGACTGTGACGAGCTTTTTGAATTTGGAAAAAGAGCAAGAGAATATGTTATTACAAAAAAGAATAATGTTATACAAACTCGCAAATTATTAGAGAAAGTAAAGGAAAAATATGAAAATTGTTGAAATTAATTCTGTCAATTACGGCAGTACAGGTAATATAATGTTGCTGATTGCAGAAAAAGCAAGGGAAAAGGGGATAGAAGTCTATACATTTTCCTCTTGCGGAAATGATATGAAAAAAGGAATTGCAAGTCATAATTTCATAGGAAACATTATTTCAAGAAGGTTATCGGTTGAATTGGGATACTATACAGGATTAAGCGGACACTTTGCATATTTTGCCACCCGAAAGCTTTTAAAACAGATAGACGGTATCAAACCGGATATTATCCATTTGCATAATTTGCATTCGGAGTATATTAATCTGGGGCTGCTATTTAAATACATAAAAAAGACTAATGTTAAGGTTGTATGGACTCTGCACGATTGTTGGAGTTTTACAGGGCGATGTGCTCACTTTGAAATTGCAAAATGCTATAAATGGAAGACCGGATGCAGTCACTGTAAAACATGTAATGAGTACCCTGCCAGTTTCATTGATATGTCAAAACTTATGTGGAAACACAAAAAGAAAAATTTCACTAATGTAAAAGATATGACCATAATCACACCGTCAAATTGGCTGGCAGATTTAGTAAAACAATCATATTTAAAAGATTATAATGTGAAAACCATACTAAACGGAATTAATTTATCGGTTTTTAAGCCATATGAGAGTGATTTCAGAGAAAAGATGAATATCGGCAGTGGTAAAATTATATTGCTTGGCGTTTCCTTTGGATGGAGCTATGGAAAAGGTTTAGATGTCTTTATTGAACTCCATAAAAGACTTAATTCTGACAAATATCAAATAGTTTTGGTCGGAACTGATGAAAATGTTGACAAAATTCTTCCGCGCAGTATTATTTCAATTCACAGGACAAGCAATCAAATGGAGTTAGCAAAAATATATACAGCTGCTGACCTGTTTGTAAATCCCACAAGACAAGAGGTATTCGGTCTTGTAAATGTAGAAGCAAACGCTTGCGGCACTCCCGTTTTGACTTTTAATACAGGGGGCAGCCCTGAAACCATATCTAAAAAATCAGGGGTGGTTGTTAAATACAATGATACTGACTCGATGGAAAAAGAAATAATCAGAATTTGTGAGGGAAATATATTTTTAGAAGAGGACTGCATAGAATCTGCCAAATCATATGATATGAATAAAAAAGCAGAAGAATACATTAATGAATATATAAAAATTCTTAAGCGAGATTGAATGAAATAGAGGAGAATTATAGTGGATATAATCTTTCTAATATGATTGTATTTGCAAAGTATATAGAAAATAAATACTTATTATTCTTTGCTTGCTTAAGTACCACATTATTGTTTGCAGTGGCATTTAAAATGGCAATCGCCAAGCTTGATGATATATTTTACAAAATAGGAGATAAAAGTAAGAATTAGAGTTTGATTCATAAACTAATGAATATTTAAAAATATTTAGTTAAATGGCAGGTATTGACTATGGAAAAAGAAGGCTTAATAAAATTATTGGAAATCTTTTTTCACAAACTTTCAAAAAGGAAGTACATAGTATTTGAAAGTAATCCGGATTTTTCGTGCAATACATTTCCGGTTTATGAGAAAATAAAAAATAATAATTTATTTAAGGATTACAAATTAGTTTGGTTTACAAGGAAAAAGATAAATTGTGACAAGTCAATTGTATGTATCCCGTTTGATGGTAGTAAAATTGATTTTATTCGCAGACTTTATTATACTAGTGCCGCAAAATGTTTTGTTTCTTGCAACCGTATACTTCCAAAGGTATTTAGTGATCAAGTTTCTGTTTTTCTGTCACATGGTAGTAAAACCAAGGTAACCAGGGGGATTTGTGAGATAGGAAATGCTGCTGATTATGTTATGGTTCAATCCCATTTTTTTGACGATGTAATAAAGTATGAATATAATTTAAAAGATGAGCAATTAGCTTATTGTGGGTATCCAAGATGCGATTATTTTGTGAATTGCGATAAAAACATCAGTGAATTATTTGGATTTGAAAACGGCAGTAAATATATCGTCTGGTTGCCTACATTCAGGAGAAATGTTAATCGCGGTATTGATGATGCCAAGTCTAACTATTCTCAATTTGGTATGCCGATAATATATAATGTTGATGAGTTAAAAGAACTCAATGAATATCTGAAACAAAGAAATATGTATATATTGTTTAAAGCGCATCCTGTGCAAGATATTTCAACATTAAAAGCACAGTCATTGTCAAATTTTCTGGTAATAAATGATAAGCTGTTGGCGGAAAAAGGATTGCAATTATATGAACTTCTGGCAAAATCGAGTGCACTGCTTACAGATTATTCATCTGTATTTTTCGATTATTTACTATTGGATAATCCGATAGGAACAACAACAGATGATATTGCCGAGTGGAAAGAGGGAAGGGGCTTTGCTTTTGATTTAGAAAGTATGTATGATGAAGCCACTACAAGAATTCCTGATTTTAATGCGCTTTTAGGTTTTATTGAATGTGTATATAAAGACGTTGATGAAAAAAAGGAGCAACGCCTTAAGATAAAGAATTTGACAAATATTCATAAAGACGGAAATTCAGCACAAAGGGTTGCGGATTTTATTTACGATAAAATTAAGAATTTGGAGAGTATAAAATGAAAAAGTATGAAGTGGGCTTTACAGACGGAGTTTATGATATGTTCCATGTAGGGCATTTGAACATGATAAGAACAGCAAAATCATATTGTGACAAACTTATAGTCGGGGTTCATTCAGACGAAATTGTAGAAGGTTATAAACACAGAAAACCAGTCATTAACGAGCAAGACCGCAGGGAAATAGTAGGGGCAATAAAAGAGGTTGACCAGGCTGTTATCAACTATACACGAGATAAAATGAAGCTTTGGGAAAAATATCATTTTGATGTAATATTTATCGGTGATGACTGGAAAGGTACCGAAAGATGGAATAATTTTGAAAAAGTATTGGCAAAAATAGGTGTTGCCGTCGAATATATTCCATATACACAGGGTATTTCTACTACGCAAATCAGAAAAGAATTAGGTGATAAATGCGATGAAAAGACGGATAAGTCGTAATTATTTTTGGAGGAATTATTATGTTGACAAATAGAAAAAATATCGCCATTACTATGGGCGATCCTGCAGGAATAGGCCCTGAAATCATAGTAAAATCACTTAATGTTAAAGATGTATATGAAAAATGTATCCCAATTGTCATTGGAGATTACGAGGCGTTGAAAGACGCAGTTGATTTTTGCGGTCTGAATATAAAGCTTAATGAGATACATAATCCGTCAGAGGCAAAGGGCGAATTTGGAGTAATTGATTATATCAATTTGGATATGTTAAAACCTGATGGTTGGGAATATAAAAAACCTCAAGCGTTGTGCGGAGATGCTTGTTTTAAATATATTATTTATGCGATAGAACTTGCAATAAAGCATGAGGTTGAAGCTGTAATTACAGCACCCATAAACAAGGAAGCTCTGAAAATGGGCGGTCATAATTACAGCGGACATACTGAAATATTTGCAGAATATACAAATACACAAAAGTACGGAATGATGCTTGCGAGCGGAAGACTTCGTGTAATCCACGTATCTACGCATTGTTCGCTCAGAGAAGCTTGCGACAGGGTAAAAAAAGAGCGCGTGCTTGAGGTTATAAGATTAGCCCAAAAAGGCTGTGAGCTTCTTGGTATAAAAAATCCATCCATCGGCGTTGCGGGATTAAATCCGCATTCATCAGAAAACGGTCTTTTTGGAAATGAAGAGGAGAACGAAATCATTCCTGCTATTTCCGAAGCTCGGGAAGAGGGAATAAATGTTACGGGTCCTGTTCCGCCAGATACTGTTTTTGTTAAATGTATGGGCGGTCAGTTTGATATAGTTGTTGCAATGTA
>JAIKVQ010000200.1 GCA_024685565.1 Bacillota bacterium | reverse complement strand
TGCTCTTTTTATTGTCTTTTCCACAACATCGAGCGTGAGTTTTTTCTCGGCATGGTTTAGCATAACGCCCTTAGCGCCTGCCGCTTTAACCGCCTCGGGAAGCACAGATCCAAGTCCTCTGCCGGGCGTAAGATAGTCCATGTGCTGTGCAAACACCAAAATTCTTTCGGTATTGTCTGCTAAGAGCTTAATATCGGTATATTGCGGTGTTACGATAACATCAAGGTCATATTTTGCCGCAGTTCTATCAATTACCTTTGCAAGTTTTAACATTTCCTCGCCGTATAGAAAGGCTTTTGGTCCTATTTCAAAAAACGGCGGTTTTATCTTAAATTCCTTATACATTCTGTTTCTCCTTAGAAATCTAAAATTGTTTTATCCCCGTAAACGCTCTTCCAATCCTTTGTAAAACCGTCAATTGCTGCGTCTGTCATAGGGTGGGAAATTGCTGTTTTAAATAAATCCGGTGAAATTGTGGCTGTATGGCAGCCGCAAAGTGCGCAGTTATGGATTTGCTCTGCATTTTTAAAGCTTGCAGCTAATACTTGGCAGTCAAGACCGTAGTTATCAAATATTGTAACAATATCCTCTACTACTCTTACACCGTCGCCTATAATATTATCAAGCCTATTGACATAAGGCGCAACAAAACTTGCACCTGCTCTTGCGGCAATTAGTGCCTGCTGAGGAGTAAAGATTGCTGTCATTGTAACGCCGATACCCAACTTTTTAAGCATCATTGTAGCTTTTAAGCCTTCTTCTCCAATGGGGATTTTTACAAAGAATTCTCCGCCTACTGTTTCTTTTATCAGCTTTGCCTCTTCCGCGATTTTTTCAGCAGTAGTCTGAACAGTTTGCACATGGAGCGCCTTATCCTCGCCGATTATGCTTCTGATACCTTTAATCAGAGTCCAAAAATCGCATTTCTCCTTTGAAACAAGGGTAGGATTAGTTGTTACTCCCTCAATCGGGTAAACCTCGTTAATATGCTTTATAGCATCTAAATTTCCTGTATCAATTAAATATTTCATAGTCTGCTAACTCCTAAAATACTATAAACATCTTTTATCTCTTCTGCTGTAGGTCATAGTGCAAATCATAAGCCTTTTCTTCTTCTGTAAACTTATGCTTTGTGTCGATAACCTCGCCGTTATTCCACTTTCTGTCGCCTACATCTTCGGTTGTTCCCATAACTGTGATATTAACCTGTCTGTGACGGGCTAAAACATGATCCCAATCAATAAAGTAGATGTGTGCAAATCTTCCGCCGTCAACTTCGCCGTCTTTTACGGTAAGGGTTTCGCTTCTACCAAAGAATACACTGCGGAGATGTCCGTCTGTATTCATACTTGAAAAATCACCGGGTTCATCAACATATCTTCCGTACTGTGCGTGGATAGGACCTGGGTGTCTATACTGATGCTCTTCCATAAAGTCAGGTATAAACTTTCTCATTATATCTAATAAATCGTGCTGTAAGAACTCCAAATCGAACGAGTCTATATCGTGCGAACACTCCTGCACCATAACCGAACAGGTGGTATGATGCGATACAACGCTTACTGTACCGTTCTTAATACCCGAGGCTGCAACAATTTCATTTACTTCCTTTGAAATATCGTGAAATGTCGGTATCCAACCTCTTGACTGCAACTCCAATTCCTTTTGAAAAACTTTAAAATCCATTTTCTTTTCCTCTCTTCCTTAATTTTATTAATAATATATATTTCATTTATATATTTTAAACCCATTGCCTAAAATTTGCTGCGACTCTGAAAAGATAACAAACGCACAATCATCAGCGTCTAATACTTTCTTTTGGGAACCTTTTGCACCGAAGGCAAGATGTATCAAAAGGTATGTTTTGTAATATTTCTCGCATTTAGCTTGTTTCCAAACATTTCTTCATTCTTGCAATACCACTCTTTATTGCCGCCTCTGCAACAGCTTTTGCGACGCTTCTACTCACGCGCTTATCAAATGCCATTGGAAGTATGTATTCTGTGCTTAACTCTTCACATGACACGAGGCTTGCTATTGCGTAAGAAGCAGCTATTTTCATCTCTTCGTTTATATCGCGTGCACGCACATCAAGCGCACCTCTGAATATCCCGGGAAATGCAACCACATTGTTGATTTGATTGGGAAAATCACTTCTTCCTGTACCAACAATAGCTGCACCTGCCTTTTTTGCCAAATCAGGCATAATTTCAGGAATTGGATTTGCCATCGGGAAGACTATTGCTCCCTTTGCCATTGAAGCTACCATTTCCTCTGTCACAACATTCGGAGCAGACACGCCTATAAAAACATCTGCTCCTGCTCACTCGCCCAATATAAAAGGGGCAAATTCATCATACAGTCTATAATTGCAAGTCCCTTACCCCAATCGCCATTCCATGCTCTTATTACCTTTGCTGCAAGGTCATACCTTGACGCTAAGACACTTGCAGCTAAAAGTGCATTATTTTTAGCTTTTTTATCTTCAAAATGTTTGAAATGTTCAACACCCGATAAAAGCCATAGAAAGCCTAAATCGTGGTCGTTAAATTCATATTCGTACAGCACTTTTTCAAGCTTTTTCTCACAGCCTATAGCATAATCCGCATAAACCTTATCACCTGTGACATCGTACATCTGCCAAAGAATTCCTGCCCAAAAGGAGTTCGTCCACCAATGCGGTCTATCTTTTGATTCATCATTATATTTTCTATCTATTGTTGTGTACGGGAGTGAATCTTTTAAGTCTGTAGCAATTTTTGAGATCTTTTTTATTGATTTTTCTCTTATTTCAAATATATTCATATTACGATCACCCTTAATCTAAATGTAATTATTATAATTTAAAATTATATTTTGTTACACTCATATTATATTAGCAATGCCGCTAAACCATAAATTATACATTCGTAGCGATCAACCGGCCTTATTACTTTTACAATAATTTTATATATATGCCACCTAAAACAGTTCTATTTTGAAACATAACCATTCTGCCATTTGTTGTATAATAATAATCAGAAATAGGTACTCTGTCTGCAGTTTCGCATATATACCTATAAGCTGCGTCAATTACAGCATTTTGGTATTCATGATTACCCGTCATGGCTGTTGTCCAAAAAAGCCAGTCAAACTTTGTGTAATCCTCTCTACTGTCCAAAGGCATACCATATTTATTCATTTTTGACATATAAAAGTCTACTTCCCTTTCGGAAATATTTTTGTCAAAAATATTTATTCCAAGAAGTTTGTCCCAAACTATGTTATATTTCATACTCCAGGAATTATCCTTATCAAAAGCAAGCTTTGTCGCTTTTTCGTTTGAAGCTTCTTTCTTCCATTTTTTTGCGTATTCTTTCGCAATTTCAATATATTTTTGTTCCGAAAACAGTTTACCATATGCCGCGATGCCTAAATACCTTTTAAGCTTAAGTTACAGTTATGCGTAAGATGTCCTGCAAAATCATCGGTGCAGAGCTGATTTTCGGGATCATATCCGTTATCTATAAGATACTCCGCCCACTTTTTGAGAATTTCTTTATTCTCTTTTGCAAAACCAAAATCTGCACCCCATTTTACAGCAGCTGCAACACATATCATCATATTCCCGCACTCTTCTACAGGCATTTGAAATTTTTCTAAAAGCTCGTTGCCTTCTTGCCCGTAAACTTGGCCGTTTGCTAAAGGATATTGCCCCACATCATGCGGTGCAAAGTCAAATTGCCACTTGCCCGACTGCGCAAACTCAATTATAGGTCTTAACATGCCCAGAACAAGTTCAGGATTATATTTTAAAAACAATGGCATTGAAGGATATGTTACATCAAGTGTCCCAACACAACCGTTTGAATGGCATTCTTTTGACAAGAAAAGCAAGTTTCCATTTTTATCCTCCACAAGCTTATGTGCTGCTACTGCCTGACGATAAGCAAGTGAAGTAATTTTTTCGTATTTTTCACTTACTTTCCGTGTATCATTAATAAGTCGTTCGTCAAACTCAATGCAAAGTTTCTTTACCTCTTCATATTGCGAAACAGCTACATCAAGCATTTCTTTAAAAGTTTGAAAATACTTCTTATAGTAATCCTCAAGCTTGTCCCCAAAGTATTCAATTGGATTTATGTCATCATATGCAAGTGTAATAACACCGCTTAGTTCTTCTTTCAGAAGCACCATATATGGATATTTTTCAAACACCTTATATGTGCCGTTTATATCAAGTTCTTCGCGTTTTACTGAAAGCGGTCTACACTTATTCATTCCGCCTATAATTTTAGTAGAAGTATCTGCGATATGAATATATCCCCACTCTATACAAACACTGTCACCACTTTTCGAAAGCACATGTTGCTTACTATTTCCACAGAATACGGAATTTCTTATTTTTCCAAATTTTACTGAAGAATAAACATTGTCTATCGCACATTCTGATGAAATATCAAATTGAAATTTTATTTCGTGTTTCTCTCCGTCTGTTACTTCCACATTGTATTCAATATAGGAAACGGGTCTTGACAGTATATCAAGTCTGTCAAGCAAAAGTGGAGATATAAATAACATCGTAATAGTAACAATGTCATTTTTAAAGATGTATTTTGTTCTTGTCGGGCTAATTTCAAGGTCTATCTGTGGAATATATTGCATATAACCCACACTTTGTCTATCACTATTTGGAACACTTTGTCCCATTAAAAGATAGAAACTATCATCTATATAGACACCCGCAGTCATAGGATTACGTCTTCCTGTCCAATGACGTGTTACATCATCATAGAGATTATCCGCCATTGACCATATACTAAAATATGGATCTACTGTGACTAACGGCACTGCACTTGGTCTAAATTTTTCCCTAGTATTACGCTCACTTATTTCCATCATAATTTTACTTATACCTCGGTCCGTACTTCTTGCAAGCAGCATAATCAGCAGCTTGGCTGTCTTCCGTTCCAAACGATGCCCATGTGTGTGGACGGTATACCTTTTCTTCAGGTACATTGTGCATCGTTACAGGAATTCGGAGCATTGAGCAAAGCGTGATTAAATCTGCGCCTACATGACCGCCTATTGTTACACCGTGATTTGCGCCCCAATTTGCCATAACGGAATATACATCCTTGAATGCGCCGTGTCCTGTAAGTATTGGTGCAAACCATGTTGTCGGCCATGTCGGGTCTGTTCTCTTGTCAAGCTTTTCGTGAATTTCATCAGGCAGGTCGCAGGTATAGCCCTCTGCTATCTGTATAACAGGGCCTATTCCCTCTACTATGTTTACGCGGAGCATTGTAACGGGCATTTCGGCATGTGTTCTGAAATGGCTTGAGAAACCGCCGCCACGGAAATATTCATAGTCCGCTCTGCACCAATCTGTTGCTTCAAGGCAAGCCTTGATGTCGGCGTCTGTCATATTCCACCATTCTTTTTGTGTGCCCTTGCCGTTTTCGTCTTTTGCAGCACCTGTGCAGTCAAGAGCCGTTGCACCGGAATTGATAAGATGAATAATACCGTTTTTAGCGTTACCTGTTAATTCTTTTCCTGTTACTCTCTTTACAGAATCGGGTGACCAATATGTACGGACATCATGGAAAGCTGGAGCTTTGCCTGTCAAAAGCGTTGCAAACATCATTGAAATACCGTTTAAGGTATCATTTTCGGTCGCAAAAGGAGTCGGCATCTTCTTACCGTTCCAGTTAAATGATGTCGCCATAATAGCCTCTGTAAAGTCTGCGTTAGGAAGCCAGTCTGTCCAATTTCTCTGTCCCTGAAAGCCGCCGACAATGGCATTCTTACCGAGCGCTTCCTCGTGCCAGCCCATTTCGTCAAGCTTCGGATTTCCGTATAATATATCATTTACTATGATAGTGAATTTTGCGATAAACTCCCAATCCTTATCGGCTGGGATAAACTTTGACTTTGTGATGATTTCGGGAAAATTCTTACCCGCATTCTTGTCAAAGCCCTCCCTGCAGTTTGCCTTTATCCATTTGAGTGCTTTTTCATACTCTGCTTTATCATAAATTTCAAGATTGATTCTTCTTAAGATTTCTGTTAAGTCAACAAATTCCGCTCTTATTCCTAAATACTTCTGCATAAAGGACATATCGCAGTAGGAGCCTGCAATACCCATAGCAACGCCGCCAAGGTTCACATAGGCTTTATCCTTCATCTGACCTACAGCGATTGCGCCTTTTGCCCATCTAATCATCTTTTCTGCAACATCAGCGGGGATAGAGTTATCCTCAATATCCTGAACATCGTGACTGTACATCGAAAATGCAGGAAGTCCCCTTTGAGCAAATGCCGCCATAACAGCCGCCAGATATACTGCACCCGGTCTCTCTGTTCCGTTAAAGCCCCAAACAGCCTTTACGGTATCGCCCGATAAATCCATGGTTTCAGAGCCATAGCACCAGCAAGGAGTTACAGCGAGTGACGCGCATACATTTTGCGTTGCAAAGTATTCCGCGCATTTTGCGGCTTCTGCGCCGCCGCCTATCGTGCAGGGCGAGATTACACACTCAACAGGTGTTCCGTCCTGATAATGAACATTCTTTTCAATAAGCTCTTTTGCAGCGTTTGCCATCGCCATAGTTTTAGCCTCTAAGCTCTCTCTTACGCCGCCCCAGCGTCCGTCAATTGTCGGTCTTATTCCGATTTTTGGTTTCATAAAATTTTCCTCCTTAAAATTTTAGAATTTTGTGGTCTCATATACTATATAAGACTGCTTATTGAATTTAATACCGCTTCCTTCGCGCTCAACATTTTTTTCTGCAAGCACAGCACAAACTGTAGGCAAATCTACTTTCGCCTCATTATCTGACGGATTAACCGCAATTATTATACTTGATGCTTTTCCCGTACGCTTATACACAAACGGGTATCCTTTTTTTATTACCTCAAATCCGCCATCTGCCCAAAGCGCGTCATTTTTCTTGCGTATTTCTATAAGGTTTCTTACTGTATTTAAAAGAGAATTATTATCTTCCAATTGCTCTCTTACCGTAGTCGCATCAATGCTGTTATCGACAGGCAGATATGTTTCGTCTGCTATTGAAAACCCCTTATTTTTAGTACTATCCCATTGCATCGGTGTTCTTGAGCCGGTTCTGTTATAACCGCCTTCTTTTGACGGTAGGTTTTCAATATATTTCATTCCTATCTCGTCACCGTAGTATATAAAAGGAATTCCCGGCATTGTCAGTAAAAATGCAAATGCGACCTTTAAATCGTCAAAATCTCTGCCCTTTGATATTCTCGGCAAATCGTGATTGCCTGAAGGAATTGAAATATACCCATCATTCTTTGTCGCGTTATAGTGTTCAAGATACTCGTCTAAAAACTCGTCTATATCGCCTTTACCTGCGCTTCTGAAATAGCTGTTGCCTATCCATTCGTCCGATGGATTCATCCCTTTTTCATATCTGAAAAGTGTATTATATGCCTTAAGGTGAAAATGAATAATAAAATCAACATCAAATCCCGATGCAATTGCGTCTTTAGGATATGACCACTCAGATACGAGTATCGCTTGCGGGTACTCTTTTTTCAGTTCACTCTTAACATATCTCCAAAGCTCTTTTATACCAACCTTTTCAGGATCATTTTTAATAAGTGATGCAGCCATATCAACACGAAATCCGTCTGCACCAAGCCCGCACCAATATTTCATTATTTTTATGAGTTCATCCCGCGTTTTAAGGCAGTCGGGATGATCCATCGGCAGCTGCCAATCCTTTTCAATATTTTTAAAGCCGTAATTTAACGCAGGCTGGAAATAGAAAAAGTTCTTCATATAACAGCCATCACGCTCTGATGCACCGCCTATAAAGCCGCCGTAGCCGCTACCCGAATCCCAAACAGAATTTGTCCAAATATATCTGTTTGAATACTCGTTTTTCTCAAATTCTGAAGATTTTTTAAACCACTCACATTCAGTTGATGTATGTCCTGCTACCAAGTCAAGAATAATTTTTATGTCCCTTTTTTTGCACTCTTTTGCAAGCCTTTCAAAATCTTCATTTGTGCCGTATCTTGGCGCGACCTTATAAAAATCGGTTACATCATAGCCCGCATCGCCAAACGGGCTTTCATAAATAGGATTTATCCAGATACCGCTGAATCCCATTTCTTTTATATAATCAAGTTTATATATTATGCCTTGTAAATCACCTATTCCATCGCCGTTTGAGTCATAAAACGACTGCGGATATATGTTATAAAATACCCGGTCTTTAAGCCATTCTGCAGACATATTACTCATTCTCCTTTACTACACCTTTTTTAAGAATTATATTTGCGTATAAAGCGCTTTCACCTGTCAT
>JAIKVQ010000199.1 GCA_024685565.1 Bacillota bacterium | reverse complement strand
CCCATAAAAAGAATTTTCACACTAAACCTCCGTTAGTCCTGCTTTATTATCTTATCATCAAAGAGTTCGCCGTTTAAATGGTCAATCTCATGGCAAAGCGCAACAGCTAAAAGGTCTTCTCCTGTTTGCTCAATCTTTTTGCCGTTTCTGTCGAACGCTGAAACTGTCACCTTTTTAGGCCTTTTCACATCGCCCCAGACATCAGGAACACTAAGACAACCCTCCTGACCTACCTGTTCGCCCTCTGATTTGATTATCACAGGATTTACAAGCTCTATCTTTCCGTCGCCTATGTCTATTACCACACAGCGCTTTAAAATCCCCACCTGCGGTGCGGCAAGACCTACGCCGTCTGCTTGCTTCATTGTTTCATACATATCGTCCAAAAGTTCTGAAAGCCTTTTATCAAAGTTTACCACTTCTTTGCTTTTTTTATAAAGGATTTCATCGCCTTTTTTTCTTATTGTTCTAAGTGCCATTTTTTCACCCCATATCAGGATTTTTATCTATAACTACCGAAACATTTTCATATATCGGATTTCCTTCGCACTCTTTTTGTGCTTTTGCCAGAATACCCGTAATCATATCACAGTTTTCGCATTTTATCAGTATTCTGAATATATATTTATTCTTTATCTTGGAAATATACGCAGGTATCGGACCCAATATTTGCGTTTTTTGGCTTTGCGCAGCTATTTCGGCAATATTTTTCACAAAAAACCTTGCGCATCTTTGCGTTGCGCTCTCATTCCTGCCGCTGAAAATTATCCCAACCATTTCGCAGAACGGCGGATACCACATAGCCTTTCTTACACTTATTTCGTCCTTATAAAACTGTATATAATCGTGCTTTTGCATAAGTCTTACTGCTGAATTGTCAGGACTGTAGGTCTGGACAATGCTTCTGCCCTCGCAGTCTGCTCTTCCCGCTCTTCCCGTAACCTGTTCAAGCATTGAAAAGGCTCTTTCCTTTGCACGGTAATCGTCAATATTCAGCATAGTGTCGGCAGATATTACCCCCACAAGCGTAACGTCGGGGAAATCAAGACCTTTGGTTACCATCTGTGTGCCGATAAGTATATCTATTTTTTCTTCGCCGAATTTTTTTAAAATTTCTTCGTGAGAGTTTTTTCTTGATGTTGTGTCAATATCCATGCGTACCGTTGTTGCCTCCGGAAAAATTCGGTGTATTTCCTCTTCAACCTTCTGCGTGCCTCCGCCAAAGTATCTTATGTATTTACTTCCGCACTCAGGACATAGCTTATAATTTGAAACTGTATATCCGCAGTAATGACATTTTAGAGTATCGCTGAATTTGTGATATGTCAGAGAAATACTGCAATTCGGACACTCTGCGACAAATCCGCAGCTTCTACAGGATACAAATGTCGAATATCCGCGTCTGTTAAGAAACAGGATAGTCTGTTTTTTATTTTTGAGGTTTTCCGAAATCGCGCATTTAAGATTTTCGCTGAGTATTGACCTGTTGCCGTTTTCAAGTTCTTTTCTTAAATCAACAATTTCCACCCTTGGCATTTTGTTATTATTAAAGCGCTTTTCCATTGTGAGAAGTTCCATTTCCCCGTTTTGCGCTTTATAGTAACTCGTAACAAGCGGAGTGGCTGACGCTAAAACAAGCACTGCGCCGTACTGCTTTGCACGAAATTCCGCCACCTCGTGCGTTTCATACCGCGGTGACATTTCGGATTTATAGCTTCTTTCGTGTTCCTCATCAATAATTATTGCGCCAATATCGGAAAAAGGTGCAAATATTGCAGAGCGTGCGCCTACTACAATACTCGCCTTGCCGTCCCTTATCTTTTTCCACTGGTCGTACCTCTCACCAAGCGATAATCCGCTGTGGATTACGGCAACATCTTCTTTAAAGCGTGCTTTAAAGCGCGCCACTGTCTGTGGAGTTAGCGATATTTCAGGTACAAGAACAATTGCCTTTCGTCCCTTTTTTGTTACCGCCGAGATAAGCCGCATATAAACTTCCGTCTTTCCGCTACCTGTAACGCCATGCAGAAGGAAACTTTTATATTCTCCTTTGTCCGAGGCATCTAAAAGAGGTGTCAAAACTTTTTTTTGCTCATTTGTCAGAGTTTTAGGTTTTTCAGGTTCGGTAAAGTTTTCTGAAATCTCCCTGAGTACCGTCATTTCATAGGTTCTAATATATCCTTTTTTTTCAAGAGTCCTGAGCGCGGCATACGACCCTCCCGAAAAATGCACCAAGTCCGCAAGGGAAAGTCTTTCGCATTCCGATAAAATGTCAAGCATTTTCGCCTGAACAAGTGCGTTGCCCCTCTCCAATATTTCCAGAGTATTGCAAACCGCCTCAGGCTCTATTGCAAGTTCTGCAACACGTATAACCTTATCGCCCACCGCCTGATGTTCTTTGAACACCGTTTTTATCTTGCCGTTTTTTAAAAGTAGTGCAAGGCTTGAGGAAATACTTGCCTCAAAATACCCCATAAGACGGTTTATTTCCATGGCTCCGCCGTTTTCTGCAAGGATTCTTACTATCTCATTTGCAGTACTGCCCCTTACCTCTGAATTTACAAGCACAATCCATTCCTCGCTGTTTACTGTTGTACCGCTGGGCGCTACCGTGCGGACAGCATCAAGATAAGTGACTAAATACTTTTCCCTCATCCACTTTATCAGTTCAAGCTGTTTTTCATCAAAAATCCTGTCTTCTCTTGACAGATTAAGGATTGACTTCAAGTTTTTTGCCGATGACTTTCCCTTTACGGAAAACACATAACCCTCTTTAGGCTTATCCGCTCTGCCAAAAGGTACAGTAACACAAGCACCGATGCATACCTTGTCTCCTAACTCATCAGGCACTTTATAGTCGAAAAGCTTATCAACTTTTTTCGATTTGTAGTTTACAACAACCTCTGCAATCATAAAAAAGCTACCGCCTTAATTATTTTTTCGGTCTGTAACCAACCTTACCTGCCGAAATTTCACTGATTGCCTGTGTTACAGGGTTTTCAGAATCGCACTGTACCAGACATTCATTAAGCATACTGTTATCATTTTTACCGTTGTTTCCGAGCATTCTCGCCCTTTTTGCCGCAACCGTTACCAAAACATATCTGCAGCCGTCCTCTACACATTTTTCAAGTGTGCTTATTCCAGGTTTAATCATCATAGTCATTTCCTCCTACATCTCACTTAGTAATTTTTCTATTATTCTCTGTCTTTCATTCGTTGCTTTTATAATATCAAGTGTGTTTTCCACACAGTTTTCAAGATTATCATTTACTAAAACATAATTATATTTGGGGCATTGAGCAAATTCCCATTTTGCTGTTTCAATACGTTTTTCTATCTCTGCATCGTCCTCGCGTCCGCGTTTTTTGAGGCGTTCCCGAAGCTCCTTTATTGACGGAGGCACAATGAATATCATTATTGCCTCGGGCATTTTTTCCTTTACCTTAAGCGCGCCCTGTGCCTCGATTTCAAGGATTACGTTTTTTCCCGCTTTTAGCATCTTTTCGACAGCCTCTTTAGGCGTTCCGTAATAGTTTCCGCCGTATACCGCATATTCGAGCATCATATCCTTTTTAATCATATCCTCAAACTGCTCTTTTGATGTGTAATAATATGTCACACCCTCCTTTTCGCCTACCCGCCTGTCCCTTGTTGTAGCGGAAACCGAAAGAAAGATGTTATCCTGCTTAATAAGTTCGTTGCAGACCGTACCTTTACCCGTTCCCGACGGTCCCGAGATAATAAAAAGCGAACCTTTAGTCATCTTGTCCGTCCTCCTGAATAATTCTTGCAGATATTGTTTCAGGCTGAAGCGCTGACAGGACAATATGGTCGGAATCGGTAACAATTACCGCCCTTGTCCTGCGTCCGAAAGTGGCATTTACCAGTTTTCCGCGTGTTTCTGCGTCTTTTATTATCCTCTTTACAGGTGCGGATTCGGGACTTATTACGCTTACTATCCTTGAGGCTATAACTATATTCCCAAATCCGATATTAACAAACTTCATTTTTTTCACGCCCTTTTACTCGATATTCTGTATCTGTTCTCTCAGCTTTTCCGTTTCTGCCTTAAGCTCTACCACTATTTTTGCAATCTCTATATCTACCGCTTTTGAACCCGTTGTATTTATCTCGCGGTTTATTTCCTGTATCAGAAAATCAAGTTTTCTGCCTGCAGGTTCGGGGACAGATATTATTCTGTAAAATTCTTCAAAATGGCTGGAAAGTCTGACAAGCTCTTCATTTACCGCAACCTTGTCCGCAAATATTGCAACCTCGGTTAATATACGGGCCTCATCAACATCTTTGCCGTCAAGCACTTCCTTAATCTTTTCATAGAGTTTTGCACTGTATTCACTGACAGTTTCAGGAGAACGCTTTTCAATCCTTTCGGCAAGCGATTTCATGTATGAAACACGTTCTTTAAGGTCTTTTTCTATTCTTGCACCCTCACGCTCACGCATAGCGACAAATGACTCAAGCGCAGGAATAAGCACCTTTTTAACAGTCTCCCACACGCTTTCCTCATCTTCATCTTTTTGCGTTGCAACAAAAATATCAGGATAACGCGAAAGCCCCATAGCTGTAATATCGTCCTTCAGACCGAATTTATCCTTAAGTTCACAGAGTGCGTCATAATAGCCCTTTGCAAGCTCATAGTTCACCGTTATTTCCTTGTCCGATTCGGAAAGATTTTCAACCGCTATGTAAATATCAACCTTACCCCTTTTTACATACTCACTTGCAAGATTTCTTACACGCTCTTCCAAGAAACCGTAATATCTCGGCACTTTTATATTATAATCACAGTAACGGTGGTTTACCGATTTTATCTCGCATAAAACCTTTTTTCCGTCCGCAATTTCTTCATTTCTGCCGTAGCCAGTCATACTTTTCAGCACAAAATTCACCCACTTTATAACTATTCAAGCTATTATATCATAAATTTGTAAAAATTAACATAGTTTTTCAAAAAAATATTATTTTTTTTGATTTTTCTTTTTATTTGTGTTATACTGCTTAAGTAACAGTTTTTTAAGAGGTAATTGCTATGGCATTTGATACGCTTGTTGTAAAAAAAATCGTCTCGGAGCTTTCCGAAAAGCTTACACTTGGAAGAATAGATAAAATATATCAGCCTGAAAAGGACGAGCTTCTTTTGGTGATACGCACAAAAACGGAAAATCTGCGCCTTGTTTTAAGCGCAAGCTCAAATAATCCGCGAGTGCACTTTACCGAAAAAAACAAGGAAAATCCTCTTGTTGCGCCTATGTTTTGTATGCTGCTCCGAAAGCATATACAAAGCGGAAAAATTATAGGCATATCACAGCCTGAATATGAACGCATTATAATGTTTGATATTGAGTCGCGAAATGAACTCGGTGACCTTACAAAAAAACATCTTATTGCCGAAATAACGGGCAGAAACTCAAATCTTATACTGTGCGATGAGAATTACCGTATAATAGACTCGGCAAAGCACATTGATTTTCTGCAAAGTACTGTTCGGCAAATTTTACCCGGCGGTCAGTATATTTTTCCGCCGAAACAGGATAAAATTCCTATTTTATCAAGTAGTATACAAAATGCCGATTTGGATTTTTCCAATGACGGCGAAAAATGCGAAAGCGTGATAATGGACGCGGTTTCGGGAATAAGTCCGCTTACCGCACGCGAGATTATTCACAGTGCCATAAATACCAATGCCTATACAGCAGGCGAAATTTCTGAGGACAAAAGACAGGCAATAACAAATACCGTGCGGAATTTTAATAAAAATCTACATTTTGCCCCCTGTATCATATTTGATACCTTGGAAAAACCGATTGATTTTTCTGCTATAGCAATTTTGCAGTACGGTGAAAGCTATAAAACAGTATTTTTTGATTCTATAAGCGAGGTTATAGAAAAGTTTTATTCTTGCCGTGACAAACGGGAGCGTATAATTCAAAAAAGTGCGTCTTTAACTAAGCTTTTAAAAAACAATATAGAGCGGTGTGCAAAAAAGCTCTCAATTCTGCAAAAGACTTTAAATGATGCTAAAGACAAGGAAAAGTACAAAATTTACGGCGATTTGGTCACAGCAAACATATATAAAATTTCAAAGGGTGACAGGCGCGTGACAGCAGAAAATTACTATGCCCCCGAAAATCCAACTGTTGAAATAGCACTAAAGGAGACCTTAACACCTTCCGAAAACGCACAGCGTTATTACAAGCTCTATTCCAAGCTGAAAAATGCGGAGATTGAGGTAAAAAAGCAAATTGAGTCAACAATCTCGGAGCTTGAATATTTTGAAAGCACTCTGTCCCTAACCGAAAATCTCGACTCGGAAACAGATATAAATGCAGTAAAGGCAGAACTTGCAGATTTAGGATATATTAAACGCCAAAAGAGCGGAAAAAGGCAAAAAATCGTACAGGCGAAGCCTTTGCACTTTGTATCGAGCGATGGTTTTGATATATATGTCGGCAAGAATAATACGCAAAATGACTATCTGACTTTGCGGTTTGCAAATTCCTCCGATTTATGGTTTCACACAAAGCAAATTCACGGCTCACATACCATAATAAAACTTGGGATAAACAAAGAAGTGCCTGACAGAACCATTTTGGAGGCGGCACAGCTTGCGGCATATTATTCAAAGGCGCGCGAATCTTCACAAGTACCTGTCGATTACACAAAAATCAAAAACGTAAAAAAGCCGAGCGGTGCAAAACCCGGTATGGTAATTTACGATAACTACAACACGCTTTATGTGACGCCGAAAAACATTCAATAAAAGCAAAACAGCAGGATAATCCTGCTGTTTTTAACTTACTTTTTCTCTTATAATTTCAGGCTCCTCGCCGTCTGTGATACAGCCTTTATGAACAACACACTGCTTTACATCAGGCTCTGACGGTATATCAAACATCATATCGGTCATAGTTTCCTCTATAATGGACCTGAGACCTCTCGCACCTGTATTTCTCTTGAGCGCCATATCCGCAACAGCCTCAACCGCCGCTTTATCAAAAGTTAATTTTACATTATCCATTTTTAAAAGCGACTGGTACTGTTTAATAAGTGCATTTTTCGGCTCGGTAAGAATTTTGATAAGTGCCTTTTTATCAAGCTTTTCAAGCTTCGCAACTATCGGAAGTCTGCCGATAAATTCAGGGATAAGTCCGAATTTTAAGAAATCCTGAGGCGTAACCTGTTTTAACAGCTCAGAAACGTCCATTTCATGCTTGCTTTCAATCTCAGCGCCAAAGCCAAGCGTCTTTTTACCGACGCGGTCTGCTATAATCTTTTCGAGTCCGTCAAATGCACCGCCGCAGATAAAAAGTATATTTGTCGTATCAATCTGTATAAACTCCTGATGCGGGTGTTTTCTTCCCCCTGTCGGCGGAACAGATGCAACCGTACCCTCCAAAACCTTTAAAAGCGTCTGCTGAACACCTTCTCCGCTGACATCACGGGTTATGGAAACATTCTCGCCTTTTCTTGCTATTTTGTCTATTTCATCAATATAAATGATACCCTTTTCCGCAGCCTCAATGTCATAATCAGCTGCCTGAATAAGCTTTAAAAGGATATTTTCCACATCTTCGCCGACATAACCGGCCTCTGTTAAAGTGGTTGCGTCCGAAATTGCAAAAGGTACGTTCAAAATCCTTGCGAGATTTTGTACAAGAAATGTCTTTCCCGAACCTGTAGGACCTACCATTAAAATGTTGCTTTTTTGAAGCTCAACGTCTTCGGTATCATTGTGCGCGATACGCTTATAGTGGTTATATACGGCAACCGACAGAATTTTCTTTGCGTCCTCCTGACCTATAACGTATTGGTCAAGTATCTCCTTAATTTCCTTTGGTTTTGGCAGTTCCGTATCGGAATCAATGCGTTTTTCGTCGTATTTGCCTGCTAAAACATACTCGCATTGTTTAATACATTCATCGCAAATATATACACCGGGACCTGAAACAAGCGTTTCTACCTCAGATTCCCTCTTTCCGCAAAAGGAACAGCGAATCTCTTTTTTTTCATCGGATTTTGCCATCTTTTATCCCCTTACTTCTGATTACGGTTTACGATTACTTCGTCTATAAGTCCGTATGCTTTTGCAGCATCTGCCGACATAAAATTATCACGTTCTGTATCAGCCATAATAACGTCAAGCGGCTGACCTGTACGCTCTGCAAGTATCTCATTCAAATGCTTTTTTATGCCTATAATATGTTCTGCATGGATTTGTATATCCGTTGCCTGACCCTGAAGTCCGCCGAGTAGCGGCTGGTGAATCATAATTTCACTGTTTGGAAGAGCAAAGCGCTTACCCTTTGTGCCTGCGCAAAGCAAGAACGCGCCCATACTTGCCGCCATGCCTACACAAATTGTAGATACATCGCACTTTATATACTGCATTGTATCGTAAATCGCCATACCTGCCGAAATTGAGCCTCCGGGACTGTTAATATAAAGCTGAATATCCTTATCAGGGTCTTTAGCCTCAAGGAAAAGCATCTGTGCAACAATAAGACTTGCCGATGCGTCTGTTACTTCTTCTCCCAAGAAAATTATTCTGTCCTCTAAAAGCCTCGAAAATATATCGTAGCTTCTTTCTCCTCTGCCTGTTTGTTCAATTACCATTGGTACTAAGCTCATAACATCATTCCTTTCCGTATGTCAGGATTTTAATAAATCAGTCCTCTTTTTTTGCTGTTTCCGTCTTTTTTGCTCTCGGCTTTGAAATTTTTGCCTTATTTACAAGCATATCTATAACCTTATTCATAGCAATCTCTTCTTTAAGGTTTTCAATATCCTTTTCCTGCATAAGTTCTTTTAACTTATCAGGCTCCATATTATACTGTTTTGCCATCTCACAGATTTTGTCGTTAACTTCTTCATCTGTTACGTCGATATTTTCTTTCTTGGCAATAGCCTCAAGAACAAGAGTTGTTTTAATCTGCTTTTCCGCCTGAGGCTTAAAGCTATCCTTCATCTGCTCTAAAGTTGAGTCCGTATATTTCATATACTGGTTAATGTCAAGTCCCTGATACTGAAGTCTTTGTGCAAAATCCTCTGCCATTCTTTCGCACTGGTCTTGTATCATAGCCTCGGGAATTTCAACCTTTGCATTCTCTGTAGCTTTATCTACTACCGCATTTTCGGTTTCAGTTTTTACTTTATCGGCTGCTGCTTTTTCAAGTCTTTCCTTTATGCTGTTTTTATACTCCTCCAAGGTATCAAATTCACTTACTTCAGACGCAAAATCGTCATTGATTTCAGGTAATTCCTTCACCTTATTCTCGTGAATTTTAACCTTAAAGAGTGCATCTTTTCCCGCCAAATCAGTTGCATGATACTCTTCAGGGAAAGTTACATTTACATCAACTTCATCGCCCGCCTTTTTGCCGACAAGCTGATCCTCAAAGCCGGGGATAAATGTATTTGAGCCGATTTCAAGGTCGTAATTTTCGCCTTTTCCGCCCTCAAACTCTACTCCGTCAACACTTCCCAAAAAGTCTATTGTTACAATACTTCCCTTTTTAATCTTTTTGCCGTCTGCCGGAACCAAGCGCGCATTCTTCTCCTGTGTCGCCTTTATTTCCTTTTCAACATCGCTTTCCGATACATTGTGTTCAATTTTCGGAAGCTTTATACCTATGTATTCGCCAAGTTCAACTTCAGGCTTTGTTGTAACAAGCGCCGTGAACACAACAGGTTCGCCCTTTTTAATTTCTTCAACATCAAATTCAGGGCGTGCCGCAGGCTCAACTCCTGTTTCCTTTAACGCTGCCTCATATGCGTCAGGAAGCACGCTGTTTACAGCATCATCATAAAAAACTGCCTCTGTGTAATACTTTTCTATTACGCTTTTAGGAACCTTGCCCTTTCTAAAACCGGGAACACTGTACTTCTTAGCGTTTTTTGCATATGCTTTATTTATCGCCTTCGCAAATTCCTCACTCGAAACCTCAAATGTAAGTTTAATAAGATTTTTTTCTACCTGTTCTGATTTAACAGCCATTGCTTTAAATCCTCCTCATCTACTCGTGTGCATAAAAATGCATTCTATATCCAAAACATTATATCACAAAAATATAAAAATTCAAGCCAATTTCGCTATTTTATTAAAAAGCAACAAAATAGCACCTTAATCCGCAATTTTTACAGGCATAAATTCACGATAATCTGCCGAAACAAGTGTGTATTGAATGCCGTTTTCCTCTCCCTCAAAGGTATTTTTTACACCCGACAGGTGAATATGCCCGAAAATTGATTTTTTTACATTGTATTTTGACAAAAGCTCGGTCATCTCATTTTCCTTAAAATCGCGCATGACGGTAGGAAAATGTGTAAATGCTATGATATTTTCGGGATGCTGAGCCGATTTTAATGAAAGCTCCATGCGTATTAGCTCGCGCGCATAGATTTTCTTATCCTCCTCGGACGCCTTAATCTGCGGCATCGTCCAGCCTCTGCTACCGCATATTGATATATCCTTATACTCAAAGGAGTTGTTTTGCAGAAATTCTATATTTGAAAACCCATTTTCTTCTAAAAAGTTTTGCATTTTATTAACGGTACTCCACCAATAATCGTGGTTGCCTTTTAGCATAATCTTTCTTCCGTTAAGTCCCCGCAAAAACTCAAAATCCTTTTTGCTTTCTTCAAGATATGTCGCCCACGAAAAATCACCTGCCAAAACAACGGTATCTCCATCTGACACCGTTTTCTGCCAGTTTTCCGCAAGTCTATTTACATAGTTTTCCCAATTCTTTCCAAAAATATCCATTGGCTTATCAATACCAAGCGGAAGATGAAGGTCGGCAATAGCATAAAGCGACATAGATTTCTCCTTTTCTCCAAAGCCCAAACAAAAGGGTGGTTAAAACTCCACCCTTTTATCTATTAAAGGTAAACTTATTATTTGCCTACTGTTTCAAATTCATTTACTATTTCAATAGCAGGCTTTTTATCAATCAAGCTGACAATAACAATGAATATTGAAGCAATAATAAATGCAGGCAACAATTCATATATAGCGAAAACTCCGCCTATTTTTGCAATCACAAATTTCCAGATGAATACCATCGCTCCACCCGAAATCATACCTGCCAAAGCGCCCCACTTTGTTGTTCTCTTCCAGAACAATGAAAATAACATTACAGGACCGAAGGAGGCACCAAAACCGGCCCACGCAAATGACACTACACGAAATACTGAGCTGTTCGGGTTATTTGCAAGAAAGACCCCAATAACCGCAATTACAATTACAGACGCACGCGCAACAAGCATTGCTGTCTTTTGTGAAATCTTAACCTTAAAAGTATTCATAAGGAGGTCGCGTGTCACGGAAGAAGATGCCGCGATAAGCTGTGAATCTGCAGTTGACATGGTTGACGCTAAGATTCCTGCCAGGAATACACCGCCAATCAATGCAGGAATATATCCTACTTTTGAGAGGAAAGATGCAATATCTACCAAAATAGTCTCTGCGCTTGATGCGCTGTCATAATTTTGCACCATACCCGCTTTCATAAGACTGTAACCAACAACGCCTATTAAAACAGCGATTGCCATTGAAATAACCACCCATATGCTTGCAATACGGCGTGAAGTCTTTAATTTTTCCGCATCATCTATCGCCATAAATCTCAACAGTACGTGCGGCATACCGAAATATCCCAACCCCCATGCAAGAGTGGTTGCAATCGAAAATTTTCCAAAACTACCGGTAGTATTGGTTGCAACATCAAAGCCTTTTGAAAGATCAAGATAACCTTCAAGACCTTTAAGATTTGCAAAAACGTTGCCAAATCCGCCAATTACACCTTCTCCGATTCCTAAAGCGGTAAAAAGTGCAAATGTCATTACAATACTCTGTATAAGGTCGGTAGTGGACGCTGCCAAAAATCCGCCAAGAGTACAGTAAATAACAATTACTACGGCACTAATCAGCATAGCTACAGAATAGTCCATATTGAATATGTTTGAAAAAAGTTTTCCGCAAGCTGAAAATCCCGATGCGGTATACGGAATAAAGAACACTATAATTACGATAGCCGCAATAGCCGAAAGTATATTCTTATCATCTTTAAACCTTTTTGAAAAGAATTCAGGAAGTGTCACAGCGCCGACTTTTTCGGTATAATTCCTGAGTCTTTTTGCAACAAAGAGCCAGTTTAGATATGTACCTACCGCAAGACCTATAGCTGTCCATGTTGCCTCGGCAAGACCTGTCATAAGTGCTAACCCCGGAATACCCATCAAAAGGTATGCGCTCATGTCTGAAGCCTCCGCACTCATAGCCGTAACTAAAGGACCTAACTTTCTTCCGCCTAAATAAAAATCGTCTGTTGTCTTATTTTTCTTTGAACATCTTATTCCTACATATATCATAATGGCCGTATAAAGAAGTATGGCAACGACCATAACCCACATTGTAGATGACATAAAACATTCCCCCTTTTCGTTAATACGAGGCACATTTTACCATATTTTTTTTAATATTGCAATATAAATGTATGAAAAATGCAAATTTTGCGATATTTTTCTTGACTTTTTAAAAATAAGGGTATATAATCATACATATTTTATGAAACGGAGAAAGATTATGAAAGTTTCGTCTGATAACAGAATAATCGCATGCAGGCATTTAAATGCACCTGTTTCCGTTTTGGTGTCTTTTTTTGCATATGTAATACGATTTTTTTCGTATTACTTTTTTTATTATTTTAACTTTATCTTTTCACCTGTAAAGGACGCCTGATTACTGCGATAATGCAGTTAATTTTGTAAAGTTTAGCGGTTTCCTTTACGGAAACCGCTTTTTATTTTAAAAAAGGAGAGATACTTATGAATGAACTTGAAACTGTGCGAAGCGGGATAGAAGAAATTGACAAAAAGATTGCAGAGCTTTTTGAAAAAAGAATGGCTTTTTCAAAAGATGTTGCGCAATACAAAAAAGAACGCGGTCTTTCTGTAAAGGATCTGTCGCGCGAAACCGCTTTGCTTAACAAAAACTGTTCCTATATAAAGGACCCGGAAACAGAGGAATACTATGTTCTGCTGCAAAAAAGAATTATGGAGCTTTCCTGTGATTATCAGGAAAGACTTATTTCGGGGATGCGTGTTGCATACTGCGGCGTACCCGGTGCCTTTGCTCACATCGCGGCGCATAATATGTACCCCTCTTCAAATCTTATACCTTATAAAACCTTTGAAGACGCATACCATGGGGTTGAAAACGGCGAATGTGACTGCTGTGTTCTTCCCCTCGAAAACAGTTATGCAGGAGAAGTTGATACCGTGGCAGATTTACTCTTTACGGGAAATCTCTTTGTAAATCAGGTGATAAATCTGCCTATTGAACATTGTCTTGTGGCTAAACCCTCATCAAATCCTGAAATGATTAAAAAGGTTATAAGCCACGCTCAGGCACTGAAACAATGCGAAGAGTATATAAAAAACGCAGGCTTTGAAACTGACGAAGTTTCAAATACGGCAATAGCCGCAAATATGGTAAAAAACTCTGATGATGACTCGCTTGCCGCTATTGCCTCCTTTGAGGCTGCGGAAATTTACGGGCTTAAGGTTCTTGACCGCCACATAAACGATTCAAGAAATAATTCCACAAGATTTGCCTCTTTTTCACGGGTTCAAAACAGACCGCAAAAAGAAAAACTGCGTGAAAATGAAAACTTTATTTTGGTATTTACCGTACAGAACAGAGCAGGCGCACTTGCGCAAACGCTTAATATAATAGGCGCTCACGGTTATAATATGAAAAGTTTAAGAAGCCGTCCTATGAAGGGCCTTGAGTGGGAGTACTTCTTTTATATCGAGGCAGAGGGAAATATAAATAACGAGAACGGAAGGACTCTTCTTTTAGAGCTTTCTGCAATATGCGCAAGATTAAAACTTGCAGGCACATACTATACCAAATCAAGCGAGGATATTAAGTTATGATAATTCCCGTAACTTCCGATACTTTCGGATATGATATTGTAATAGGTCACGATATTTTAAAAAATGCATCAAATCTTCTCGATTTAGACAGAAAGGTTTTGATTGTAACCGACTCGGGCGTACCTAAAAAGTATGCAAAGACTGTTGCTGATTTGTCAAAAAATCCTGTTATCGTAACAATTCCGCAAGGCGAGGGCAGTAAAAACATATCGGAGTTTGGTAGCATTTTGTCCGTTATGTTAAAATCCGAATTTTCACGCGGAGACTGTGTCGTTGCCGTTGGCGGCGGTGTTGTAGGTGACATCAGCGGATTTGCCGCGTCCTGCTATATGCGGGGAATTGATTTTTACAATATCCCCACAACCTTGCTCTCGCAGGTGGACTCATCAATAGGCGGAAAAACAGCAATAGATTTTGACGGAGTAAAAAATGCCGTAGGTGCTTTTTATCAGCCGAAAAAAGTGATAATAGACACAAATGTTTTGGATACCCTTGACCATCGTCAACTTGCAGCAGGTCTTGCAGAAGCCATAAAAATGGCGGCAACCTGTGATGAAAATCTGTTTTCCTTTATAGAAAAGAGTGAAAGCTTAAAAGATGATTTGCAACAAATAATAGAGGGCGCAATCCGTATAAAAAAATCTGTTGTTGAAAAAGACCCAAAGGAAAGCGGTCTAAGGCGTGTACTTAATTTCGGCCATACCATAGGTCATGCGGTAGAATCGCAAGAGGGCGGACGGCTATTACACGGAGAATGTGTCGCACTCGGTATGCTGCCGTTTTGCGCAGATGATATAAAGCCACGCATTTACAATATTTTAAAAAAATACTCACTTCCTGTAGAAATCAGAAAAACCGAAAACCTTATTAACTATATAAAGCATGATAAGAAGCAGGCAGACGGCGGAATTGTAACTGTATTTGTGAACAGAATAGGCAGTTTTGAGTTCCGCAAAATGACAGCAGAACAAATAATAAACCTAATATAAAGGAGGGACACAGCTTGAAAAATACGTTTGGACAAAACATTTCGGTTACCCTTTTTGGCGAAAGCCACGGAGAGGCAATAGGCGCAGTAATCGACGGACTTACGCCGGGGATACCCGTTTATGAAGAAAGAATTTCACGCGAACTTACACGCAGGCGCCCCTCTTCAAGTATAGACACCCCAAGGCGCGAAAATGATAATTTCCGTATATTAAGCGGTGTTTTCGGCGGAAAAACCACAGGCACTCCTCTTGCAATTATAATCCCAAACGAAAATGTTAAAAGCAGTGATTATGAATATGGCAGTGCCCGTCCGTCGCACGCTGATTATACGGCATTTTGCAAATATCACGGCTTTGAAGACTTTCGCGGAGGCGGTCACTTTTCGGGAAGAATTACAGCAGCCTTGTGTGCAGTCGGAGGAATACTTCTTCCTGCGCTTGAAAAACTGGGAATAAAAATAGGAACTCATATTCTAAAATGTGCAGACATTAAAGATAATGAATTTTGTGACTTTGAAAGGGATATAACAGCGCTTAATTCCGCACCATTTCCCACCATTTCATCAGAGTGCGGAAAAAATATGACAAAAAAAATCAAGGAAGCGGCGGAAAATTCCGACAGTATCGGCGGTATAACTCAAACTGCTGTTTTGGGTGCATTTGCAGGTCTTGGCGAGCCTTGGTTTGACAGCGTTGAAGGACTTATCTCCCACGCTGTGTTCAGCCTCGGCGGTATAAAAGGAATTGAATTTGGCAAAGGTTTTGGGTTTGCCGATACAAAAGGCTCGGAAAGTAATGATGAATTTAAGGTGGAAAATGGCAAAATTGTTACAAAAACAAACAATAATGGCGGAATTAACGGTGGAATAACAAACGGTATGCCGATAGTCTTTAACTGTGCGGTAAAGCCCACCCCGTCTATTTCCCGTCCGCAGAATACAGTTGATTTTATTAAAAAAGAGAATACGGAAATTACGATCCACGGGCGCCACGACCCCGCAATCATCAGGCGCATATGCCCTGTTATAGACAGCGTTTGCGCTATTGTTATATCCGACCTGCTGGCATCAAGGTACGGAAATGATGTGTTTTTAAAAGGAGATAAGCTATGCAGTTCGGATTGATTGGAAAAAGCCTTTCGCACAGCTATTCGCCTGAAATTCACAAACGGATTGCCGATTATAATTATGAGCTTTTGGAAATACCCGAAAAAGACCTTAAGGACTTTTTTAAAACCCGCAATTTTAAGGGAATTAACGTTACAATCCCATATAAAGAGGCAGTTATCCCGCTTCTTGACGGAATCTCCGATAACGCAAAAAAAATAGGCGCAGTGAATACTGTTGTAAATAAAAACGGCAAGCTTTTCGGGTATAATACCGATTTTAAAGGTTTAATGGCACTTTTTGAACATAACGGCATATCGGTAAGAGGAAAAAAAGCCGTAATTTTAGGTACGGGCGGAACATCGAAAACAGCGTTTGCAGTATTAGAAAGTCTTGGTGCAGACAAAATAATTTTCGTTTCAAGGTCGGCAAAGCCAGATTGCATAACTTATGACGAACTTTACAAAAATCACAGTGATGCAGAAATTATAGTAAATACCACACCATCGGGAATGTTTCCAAATAGCGACAGCACACCCGTTTGCATTGACGGATTTGCCCGCCTTGAAGCCGTTATTGATGCGGTATATAATCCCTTGAGAACAAATCTTGTACTAAATGCAAGAAAACGAAATATAACAGCATCAGGCGGCCTTTATATGCTTTCGGCACAAGCTGTATATGCCTGCGAGCTTTTTACAGATACCAAGCAAGCTGACAGCAAAATAAAGGACGCATATGAGTATGTAAAAGGGCAAAAGGAAAACATCGTCCTAACCGGTATGCCCTCGTCGGGCAAAACAACGATAGGAAAACTCCTTTCTGACAAACTTGAAAGGGACTTTTTCGACAGTGACGAAGAAATTATAAAAATAATTAAAATGCCGATACGAAAGTTTTTTGAAAAGTACGGCGAGGCAGAATTCAGAAAAATTGAAAAGGGAGTTATCTCCTCCCTTTCTCAAAAGAGCGGTGTTGTAATAGCAACAGGCGGCGGTGCTGTTTTGGACGGCGAAAATGTTTTAGCGCTTAAAAGAAACGGAAAACTGATTTTCTTAAACCGTTCAACAGAAAATCTTACGCCAACTTCCGACCGACCTCTGTCCTCCGAAAAATCTTCACTTATACAAATGTTCTCCGTTCGGTATCCCATATACCAAAAAGCAGCGGATATAGAAATTTCCGCAGACGGCACGCAAAAAGACGTACTGCGCACAGTTTTAAAGGAGTTATCTTTATGAAAATACTTATTTTAAACGGTCCTAATATAAATATGCTCGGAATAAGAGAGCCTGAAATATACGGCAAGGAAACATATGAGGATTTAAAAAAGCTCGTCGGAGATTATGCCGCTTCAAGAAATGTCGATGTGAATTTTTATCAGTCAAACCACGAGGGCGACTTGGTAGACGCCATTCAGCAGGCATATTTCGACAAAACCGACGGGATTGTATTTAACCCGGCGGCGTACACACATACCAGCGTTGCCATTTTAGACGCCTTAAAAAGCGTTAATATACCGACAGTTGAGGTGCATATAAGCGACATTTCAAAAAGAGATGATTTCAGGCAGAAAAGCTATATACGGGACTATGCTATATGTACAATTTCGGGAAAAGGTCTTTTAGGGTACAACCTTGCGATTGACGAATTGCTGCGAGGTGGCAAAGAGTGAAAGCGATAATTAAACCATCGGAGGCTAAGGGCAGAATTATTGCACCTCCGTCTAAAAGCTTTGCGCACAGAATTATGATTTGTGCCGCCTTGTCGGACGGAACAAGCGAAATCTCAAACCTTTCTAAAAGTCAGGATTTGCTTGCAACTACCGACTGCATCTGCGCATTAGGTGCGAATATTAAAGAACACGGGGACACGCTTAAAATTACGGGAAGAAAAATGAATGGCGAAAAAAATGCAGTCTTTCCCTGCCGTGAAAGCGGAAGTACGCTAAGATTTTTAATCCCTATCGCTTGCGCCCTTTATGATTCTTCGGTTTTTGAGGGGAGCGAGCGGCTATTAGAACGCGGAATAAGCGTTTACGAGGACATTTTCAAAGACTGCGGGATAGAAATTTCTAAAACAAAAAACAGCATAACCTTTTGTGGCAGATTGTTACCTAAAGAATATACTGTTTTGGGAAATGTAAGCAGTCAATTTATTTCAGGACTCCTTTTTGCACTCCCCCTGCTTGACGGCGACAGCAAAATAACGGTAATTCCGCCTGTTGAAAGCAAACCTTACATTGATATTACGCTTTATGTACTGGAAAAATTCGGCATTAAAATCGAAAAATGCGGCGAAAATTCTTATTTTATAAGGGGAAATCAAAAATATCAGCCTCAAAATATGGCTGTTACAGGAGACTGGTCAAATTCCGCTGTGTTTTTTGTCCTTAATGCACTCGGCGGAAATATTGAAATTGAGGGACTCTCAGAGGACAGCCTTCAGGGTGACAAAATCATAACCGAATATATTAGAGAACTTAAAAAAGAAAATCCTGTAATAGACATTTCCTCCTGCCCCGATTTGGC
>JAIKVQ010000185.1 GCA_024685565.1 Bacillota bacterium | reverse complement strand
TTAATCGGCGTATGAAGTCCCACAGCACCGTTATAGTATGCCAAAAGTGCCTCATCTTCCGATGTGTAATAGTGCGGATGCCATTCCTCATCTTTATTTCTGCCTGGATAATCCTTGCCGCCGATTTCGTCATCTTTTTCTATCGTCAGGTAGTAAGAACCCAAAATCATATCCTGCGTTGGAACAGTAACGGGGTGTCCGTCCTGCGGTTTTAACAAGTTATTTGCAGAAAGCATCAAAAATCTTGCCTCAGCCTGAGCCTCAGGCGATAACGGCACGTGTATAGCCATCTGGTCACCGTCAAAGTCAGCATTATACGCCGTACAAACGAGCGGATGAAGTTTTAATGCGTGACCGTCAACAAGCTTTGGCTCGAATGCCTGAATACCAAGTCTGTGAAGTGTAGGCGCACGGTTCAAAAGAACAGGGTGCTCTTTTATAACATCTTCCAAAACGTCCCAGATTGCAGGGTCTACGTGTTCAACCTTACGTTTTGCGCTCTTAATATTGTGAGCAATACCTCTTGCAACGAGCTCATTCATTACAAACGGTTTAAACAGCTCGATTGCCATTTCCTTCGGCACACCGCACTGATAAATCTTCATTTCAGGGCCTACAACTATAACAGAACGTCCCGAATAGTCAACACGCTTACCCAAAAGGTTTTGACGGAAACGTCCCTGCTTACCCTTTAAGAGGTCGGAAAGTGATTTTAAAGGTCTGTTAGAAGGACCTGTAACCGTTCTTCCGCGTCTGCCGTTATTGATAAGCGCGTCAACCGCCTCCTGAAGCATACGTTTTTCGTTTCTGATGATTATATCAGGTGCGCCAAGCTCCAAAAGTCTGTTTAAGCGGTTATTTCGGTTAATAACACGTCTGTAAAGGTCATTTAAGTCAGAGGTCGCAAATCTTCCGCCGTCAAGCTGTACCATGGGGCGCAGGTCTGGCGGGATTACCGGGATTACGGTCAAAATCATCCACTCAGGACGGTTCCCCGACGTACGGAATGCCTCTATTACTTCAAGTCTTTTTATTATTTTTGTACGCTTTTGTCCCTGTCCCTGTGACTTCTCAAGCTCTTCTTTCAGTTCTTCTGAAAGTGCGTCTATGTCAATTTTCTGCAAAAGCTCTAAAATTGCCTCAGCACCCATACCCGCCTTGAATTTATCTCCGTATTTTTCATACGCATCGCGGTATTCCTTTTCGGACAGGATTTGCTTTTCTTTAAGCTCTGTCTTTCCGGGGTCTGTAACAATATATGTCGCAAAATACAGCACCTTTTCAAGGCTTTTTGGCGAAATATCAAGGCAAAGTCCCATTGCTGACGGAACTCCCTTGAAATACCATATATGCGATACGGGAGTTGCAAGCTCGATATGACCCATTCTCTCGCGTCTTACCTTTGCTTTTGTGACTTCCACTCCGCATCGGTCGCATACAACGCCTTTATATCTTATTTTCTTGTACTTTCCGCAATGACATTCCCAGTCCTTTGTAGGTCCGAAAATTCTCTCGCAGAAAAGTCCGTCCTTTTCAGGTTTTAAAGTACGGTAGTTAATGGTTTCAGGCTTTTTTACCTCGCCGTGTGACCAGCTCTTTATGGTTTCGGGAGAGGCTAAGCCGATTTTTATTGCTTCAAAGCTATTAAATTCCAACATAATCAAAACCCCTCCTTAAAAATCATCAGGCGTGAGTATATCACGGTCTATATCTTCATCCTCTTCAAAGTCGTCGATATAATCAATATCTTCGCCCTCTACCAACATATCGTCCTCTAAGTCCTCGTCAAAATCTATTGGGGCATCGCCCTCTTCCATTGTTCTGACAAGCTCGCTGTCTCTCGGTACTGTATCTTCATCATCAAGCGATGCGTCTATGTCGATTTCTTCGCCCTCGCCGTCCAAAATTCTTACATCAAGCGCCAACGCCTGAAGCTCTTTTACAAGTACGCGGAAAGACTCAGGAACACCCGACCTCGGGATATTCTCACCCTTTACAATCGCCTCATAAGTCCTTACACGTCCTACAATATCGTCCGATTTCACAGTAAGAATTTCCTGAAGCGTATAAGCTGCACCATATGCCTCCAAAGCCCATACTTCCATCTCACCGAAACGCTGACCGCCGAACTGTGCTTTACCGCCCAAAGGCTGCTGAGTTACAAGTGAGTACGGACCTGTTGAACGTGCGTGAATTTTATCGTCAACCAAGTGGTCAAGCTTTAAGTAGTACATCACACCGACGGTAACAGGGTTATCGAACTTATCGCCTGTTCTTCCGTCATAAACAACTGATTTGAATGTGCCGGGCAGGTCTGCCATCTCAAATGCCTGTTTCAAGTCGTCATTTCTTGCGCCGTCAAATACAGGTGTCGCAATCTTTATATACTTATTACCAGATTTTTCCTGCTTATCCTTCGCTTTTAAAATTGCTTTTTTGTACGCCTCGTCCACATTCATCTTCTCAAGCTCGCTGCGAGTCTTTAAACTGAGTGTTCTGTAGGCATAACCCAAATGCATTTCGAGTACCTGTCCGATATTCATACGCGACGGAACGCCCAGAGGGTTAAGAACTATCTGAAGCGGAGTTCCGTCCTCCAAGAACGGCATATCCTCCTGCGGAAGTACGCGTGATACAACACCCTTGTTTCCGTGACGTCCGGCCATCTTATCGCCGACAGAGATTTTTCTCTTCTGTGCGATATAGCATCTTACAGATTTATTTACGCCCGCTCCAAGCTCTTCACAGTTTTCACGGGTAAATACCTTTACATCAACAATAATTCCGTTTTCGCCGTGAGGTACGCGAAGTGAAGTATCGCGGACTTCTCTTGCCTTTTCGCCGAAGATTGCACGCAAAAGTCTTTCTTCCGGTGTAAGCTCGGTTTCGCCCTTAGGCGTTACCTTGCCGACAAGAATATCTCCTGCTCTTACTTCTGCGCCTATTCTTATGATTCCGTTTTCGTCAAGGTCTTTTAAAGCATCGTCCGAAACATTAGGGATTTCCCTCGTTATTTCCTCAGGACCGAGCTTTGTATCTCTTGCCTCGCATTCATATTCTTCAATATGGATTGAGGTAAACATATCCTCTTTTACAAGCTCTTCCGAAATCAGTACTGCATCCTCGTAATTGTAGCCTTCCCACGTCATAAAGCCTATCAGTACGTTTTTACCGAGTGCAAGTTCGCCGTTATCCATAGCGGGACCGTCAGCTATTATGTCACCCTGTTTTACGGTGTCGCCAACAGAAACAATCGGTCTTTGATTGATACAGGTTGACTGGTTTGAGCGTGCAAATTTTATGAGCTTTTGTGTATGCTTTGCACCGGTATGCTCGCCCTTTATAACAATTTCGTCCGCCGAAACTTTTACAACTTTTCCGGACTCTTTGGCAACTACAGCACTGCCCGAATCCTTTGCAACCTTATATTCCATACCTGTTCCGACAATAGGCGAATCTGTTGTAAGAAGAGGAACTGCCTGACACTGCATGTTTGAACCCATAAGCGCACGGTTCGCGTCGTCGTTTTCAAGGAATGGGATACAAGCAGTAACAACCGACACAAGCTGTCTCGGAGATACGTCCATATAATCTATACGGCTTGGCTCTGCCTCAATTATTTCATCGCGGTAACGCGCTGAAACTCTTTTATCAAGGAATTTCCCCCTGCTGTCCAAAGGCTCGTTCGCCTGAGCAATTACAAATTCATCTTCAATGTCGGCCGTCATATATACGATTTCATCAGTTACAACGCCCTTTTCCTTATCAACCTTTCTGTAAGGCGCTTCAATAAATCCGTATTCATTTATTCTTGCAAAGGTTGCAAGCGAGGTTATAAGTCCTATATTCGGACCTTCAGGCGTTTCTATAGGGCACATTCTTCCGTAATGCGAATAGTGTACGTCACGCACTTCAAAGCCTGCGCGTTCTCTTGAAAGACCGCCGGGGCCGAGTGCAGAAATACGTCTTTTATGTCTTAACTCCGCAAGCGGATTGGGCTGGTCCATAAACTGTGAAAGCTGGGACGAACCGAAGAACTCATTTATTGTAGCCATTATAGGCCTTGTGTTTATAAGCGTCTGCGGAGTTATAATATCCTGATCCTGAATAGTCATTCTTTCGCGGACAACTCTTTCCATTCTTGAAAGACCGATTCTGAACTGGTTCTGCAAAAGCTCGCCCACGCTTCTTACACGGCGGTTTCCCAAATGGTCGATATCGTCAATTTCGCCTATGCCGTTTGCCAAGCACATAACATAGTTAATTGACGCAAACATATCATCTGTTGTGATATGCTTTGGCGACAAATCATCAATTCTTGCCAAAATCTGCTCTTTTGCGTCCTCGTCATTCTCTGCATTATCAAGAATTTCCTGCAAAACGCTTCTTCTTACCTTTTTATAGTGAATGTCGCTTACGTCAAAGGTTACATACTCGTCGATATATACCATATCATTTGATATAACCCTTACCTTTTGCTCATCAACCATAAGGTCAAGGCTGTTTACGCCTGCTCTTTCTATCTTTTCGGCAAGTTCTGTTGAAAGCTCGTCGCCTGCCATGGCAATAATCTCGCCCGTTCTCGGGTCGGCTACATTATCTGCAAGCACCTTTCCCTTTATTCTTGATGCCATTGCCATCTTTTTATCATACTTATAGCGTCCTACGTGCGCCAAATCGTAACGCTTAGGGTCGAAGAACATATTTGTTATAAGACTTTCTGCGTTTTCTACGTTTAACGGCTCGCCCGGACGGAGTTTTTTATAAATTTCCAAAAGTGCATCGTCGCGGTTATCTGTCGGGTCCTTTTCAAATGTCGCGCTAAGGCGTGGGTCATCTCCGAACACTTCAAGAATTTCGGAATTTTTCTCAATACCCATCGCACGGATAAGCACCGTTACAGGTATTTTTCTTGTACGGTCTATGCGCACCGAAAAAACGTCGTTTGAGTCGGTTTCGTACTCAAGCCACGCACCCCTGTACGGGATTACGGTAGTCGCATAAAGCGGTTTACCCGTCTTATCCCTTGTAAACTCATAATACATTCCCGGAGATCTTACAAGCTGGCTTACTATGACACGCTCTGCACCGTTTATAATAAAGGTACCCTGCTCGGTCATCAGCGGAAAGTCGCCCATAAATATGTCCTGTTCCTTGATTTCGCCCGTCTCACGGTTAATAAGCCGCACATTCACCCTGAGCGGCGCGGCATATTTTGCGTCCCTTTCCTTACACTCCTCAACTGAGTATTTGGGGTTATAGTCCAGCGTATAATCGAAAAACTCCAGGCAGAAATGTCCCGAATGGTCGGTTATCGGAGAAATATCGCGGAAAACTTCCTTAAGTCCCTCTTCAATAAACCATTGATAGGATTTTTTCTGAACCTCAATCAGGTTCGGCATATCCAAAACCTCGTGGATCTTGGAATAGCTGAGTCTGGTGTTTTTCCCAAGTTGAACTTCGTGTACCATCAACTTATCACCTCATCAAATTTCTTTTATGGGATTTTTTTAATTATGCTATTGATTTTTGATTTTCAGTATGCTATAATGAAAACCGAAGAGTTTGGTAGCGGACAATAATCCCATATTATCATCTTAGTACAATATACAATGTTATCATATTTTTTCCAATATGTCAACGGGTATATTGATTTTTTTTATATTTTTTTGAGGAGTGTGAATAATGCCGCAATTTACAACAGAAAACGGCTTTGTGCCCGTGTCTTTTGATTTTGTGAAAAATCATCTGCCCGAGGCAAACGCAACATTTGTAAAAATATACATATATCTTCTTATGCTTGCCTCTTGCAAAGCCAGCGAGCCTTTCTCTGAAATTGCAAAAACTCTCGGCATTTTAGAAAGCGATTTGGTAAACGCAATAGACTACTGGAAGGATAAGGGGCTTTTGACCTCAAACGGAGATTCTGTTTCTTTTGGAATTTTCAAAAGTTTTCCGCAAGTTTCCGAAAGTGCACAACCATCGGAAAATACGCAAAAAAGCGCTGAAAATATTGCCGAGATAATAAGTTCAAACGGTGAGCTTGCCGATATGTTTATGCTTGCGCAGGAGATTTTTGGAAAAACAATAACCGAAAAGGATATGCAGACAATTTACTGGTTCTTCTCCGACCTTAAAATGCCCGCAGAAGTTATTTTGATGCTCATTGAGTATTGTGTTTCCAAGGGCAAAAACCGTATGAGTTATATAGAAAAGGTTGCTGTTTCCTGGAACGAAATGGGTCTTAATAATGTAGAAGCCGTAACGAACTATTTGAAAAGTGAGGAACAAAAGACAGGATTTTTATATTCAGCACGTAAGCTTATGGGAATTGCGGACAGAAATTTAAGTCAGATTGAGGAGCAGTATTTGACAAAGTGGCATAATGATTTTATGATGAGCGAGGAAATGATTGCGCTTGCTTACGAATACTGCATTATCCAGACAGCAAAACTCTCCTTTCCGTATATGGACAAAATAATAACACGCTGGAACACAGAAGGTATAACTACCGTCGCACAGGCAGAAGCGGACAATAAGAAATTTAAAAACCGTTCGCGTTCAAAGGACACCGCCTTCGGCGACAATACTTATGACAGCGACAGTCTGGAAAGGCTTACAAGAAATTAAAAAAGGGCTTATAACGGGCAACTCGTTATAAGTCCTTTTTGCATACAACAGCATTTATGCCACTGTTTTCTGTGCGTGTGATATAAAAATCAGGTGCAGCTCCGTAATAGGTTTCATATTCCCTCTTCAAATTCTGAACAAACGCATTAACTCTTGAGTTTATAACTATAGCAAAAATCCCGCCATTTTCCCAAAATCCGTATCCTAAGGCATCGTTTAATTTTTCGGCAAGTTCAAAAACGTCTTTTGACGCCTTTCCTATCTTGCCTTCTTTGATACTGCATCTATGCTCGTGAGTTATGATTTCACCGAAGGTTATATAATCTCCTAAAGCAAGGCTTTTTGCGGCGTTTTCTAATGTCATAATATCTGTTTCCTTGATATAATTCTCGCCCTGTATACTGCAAATAACTATTTTTACAGCATTGTCAGGAAACTTTATATAGGTATATTCCCCGTCTCCGTGCAATAATACGGTATCCTTTCTGCCAACCATTGACACAAAATCCCTTTTAGCATTGGTAAGGCAGCTTTTTGTCTCCTCTATCTTGGGCATTCTATTGCAGAAAGTATACATAGCCGACAATAAAAGCGATTCATATTCATTATATATTTTTGTGTTATATTCAAGCACAATATCCGCACCGCAAAGCTGTGCACCGAGCCTTTTTGGTCTCGTGAAAAATTCAAGCATAGGCTCATCTTTATGATATTCTAACTCTGCCACATTTGACATTATATACTTTTCGTTATCATCAAATCTGGCATTAAATCTCCCGTCTTTTCTGGAAGCTACCGCGGCACAGCCTCCTATCGACAATGAAGCACACAGGCACAGATTTTTCCCTTTTAATATTGTAAGAGGCATACCTGCAAAGCATATTTTTTCACACTTATTTGTAAAATGTTTTTCAAAGCTTTTGGCTGTTTTTTCAAAATTCATACGCTCACCTTTTGTTTTTGTATAATAATAATTATTGACATTATTGCATAGAATTATTTAGTACAAATAAAAAAGCTTTTCATAAAAGCTCCGCCTGCGGGCGGAAGAATAATGCAGCGTTTTTGTTATTTCAGAAATCATCCCAAATTCAGATGATTTCCAAAATAATAAAAAGATTGACAATTTAAAAAAATTTGATATAATGTATTTAATCTGAAAGGCGTATCTGTTTTTATTATATAGAAAGGAAGTATTTTTATGGCAGAAGAAAAAGAAGTTGTCCTGACAGAAGTAGGAATGAATGCTTTAAAATCCGGTCTTGAATACTTAAAAACAACGAAAAGAAGCGAGATTACAGAAAAAATAAAAGTCGCACGCGGATTTGGAGATTTGTCGGAAAATGCTGAGTATGACGAGGCAAAAAATGAGCAGGCAGAGGTAGAAAATAAAATTAATCAGCTCATGAATATTTTAAAATATGCCCGCACTATCTCGGACAGTGAAATCAAGGACGGCGTTGTTTGTATAGGAAATACAGTGGAAATTATAGAAGTAGGCGAAACCGAGGTAGAGAAATATACCTTTGTAAGCGCTGACGAAATCGAAATGTACGCAATTCTCAACTCGGATATGGATAACTTTCTGTCCGCAAATTCTCCTGTCGGAAAGGCTCTTTTAGGACATAAGGCAGGAGATACCGTTTCTGTGACAACCCCTGTATGCACTATTGATTTCAACATAAAAAGCATTTATAAATACGAATAAAAAAACTTTTTACACAGAAAAAACACCGCAAACGCGGTGTTTTCTTCTGTTTCAATATATTTATAGGACAAAAGGGTAGAAAGCAATCTCCTTCTATTGACTCATTATATCACATAATTATATGAATTTCAATACTTTTTTGACAAATATTGTATTTTTATACGATTTTTTTTGTTTTTTTATACAAAATATGCATTATTTTTCCGCTAAGGAATAATAATACTGCTTTCTTCATATATTAAATAAGAAAAACGCAATAATATTTGTGTCGCAGAATGCGGCGAAGGAGATTTTAATTATGCTAAAAAAATACAAACCCTATATCATTGAGATTTTAATAGCGCTTGCGGTAGGAGGCCTTTCCGCATACTTTACAAAGGATTCTATGGCGGATTTTGAAGCTCTTACAAAACCTCCCCTTTCACCTCCCGGATTTTTATTCCCGATAGTCTGGACTATACTGTTTACCCTTATGGGCATAAGTGCAGGTATGGTATATAAGGCAAGCGGAAGTGTACCATTTATTTACAGGCTGTCTCTTGTTGTAAATTTCCTTTGGTCAATAATTTTTTTCAATATGGAGGCATATCTTTTTGCTTTCATATGGCTGTTGCTTTTGCTGGTCTTAATAATTCTTACAATTGTTGAGTATTCAAAAGTCAGCAAAACCGCCGCATATCTTCAAATTCCCTATCTTGTGTGGGTGGCATTTGCAGGATATCTTAATTTCTTTATATGGCTGTTGAATTAAAATCGGATTAAGTTCCGATTTTTTTCTTTTTTTGACAATATTCTCTTGACGGATAACGGCTTTTTGTATTAAAATATACTTTGTTGATATTTTAATAACTGAGAGGAAAAAACAATGAGAATAGGCTTTGATAATGAGAAGTATTTAAAGATGCAGTCCTCGCATATCAGAGAACGCATTTCACAGTTCGGCGGAAAGCTGTATCTTGAATTTGGTGGAAAGCTGTTTGACGATTTTCACGCTTCACGCGTTCTCCCCGGGTTTAAACCTGACAGCAAGATAAACATGCTTTTAGAGCTTAAAGATCAGGCGGAAATTATAATAGCTATAAATTCTCTTCATATTGAAAAAAGCAAGGTACGAAGCGACCTTGATATTACATATACCCTTGACACACTGCGCCTAATAGACGCTTTTAAAGGTAAAGGACTTTATGTAGGCAGTGTTGTTTTAACTCAATTTTCAGGTCAGCCTTCTGCTGAAAAATTCCAGACACAACTCGAGTCTATGGGCATGAAGGTTTACCGTCACTATCCGATAGAGGGATACCCCTACAATGTATCTACTATCGTTAGCGATGAGGGCTACGGGAAAAATGAATTTGTAAGGACAAAGCGCCCTTTAGTAGTCGTTACTGCACCGGGACCCGGGAGCGGAAAAATGGCGGTCTGCCTTTCACAGCTTTATCACGAGCATAAAAACGGCGTAAATGCAGGATATGCAAAATTTGAAACATTCCCTATCTGGAACTTGCCTTTAAAACATCCTGTAAATATTGCCTATGAGGCGGCTACGGCGGACTTAAACGACGTGAATATGATTGACCCGTTCCACCTTGAAGCATATGGAGAAACTACGGTAAATTACAACCGTGATGTGGAAATTTTCCCTGTCTTAAAAACTATGTTTGAGCGTATTTACGGCGAATGTCCGTATAAATCTCCTACGGATATGGGTGTAAATATGGCAGGCAACTGCATAACTGATAATGATGCAGTATCTTGCGCGGCAAAGGCGGAAATTATAAGACGTTATTACGGCGCACTTTGTAAAAAACGCCAGACAAATGTTGGCGATGATGAAATCCATAAAATCGAATTGCTTATGCAACAGGCAGAAATAACTGTCGAAGACAGGCCTGTGGTAAGTGCAGCGCTTAAAAAGTCGGATTTGACAGAGGCGCCTGCAACAGCTATGGAAATGCCTGACGGTACAATCTTAACAGGAAAAACATCAAAGCTTTTGGGTGCATCAAGCGCACTGCTTTTAAATGCCTTAAAATACCTTGCAGATATAGACGACTCCGTTATGCTCATTGAACCTAATATTATAGAGCCGATACAGGATTTAAAGGTAAACTGCCTTGGAAACCATAATCCAAGATTGCATACTGATGAGGTTTTGGTTGCGCTCTCCATATGCGCCGCAACGAATGAAAATGCAAAAAAAGCGATTAACGCATTAAAACTCCTGCGCGGACTTGAGGCACACTCTACTGTAATTCTTTCACAGGTTGATATGAATGTCTTTAAAAAGTTAGGCATAAATATAACCTGTGAGCCAAAATATCAGAGAAAATCTTTCTATCACAAATAAAAAAGTAAGGGACAAGCCCTTACTTTTTTATTATGTAGGAAATTACCTCAATTTGAGATAATTTCCGAAATAACAAAACTGCTACCTTATTCCTACGCCCACAGGCGGAGCTTTTATCAAAAGCTTTTTTATTATTTTCCTGTACTTCCAAAACCGCCTGTTCCCCTTTGCGTTTCGGATAATTCTTCCGCCTCCTCAAATTCTGCCTCTAAAAAAGGCATGACCACAAGCTGTGCAATTCTTTCCATCGGTTCTATTGTGCGTGGTTCATCAGTATCGTTATGGAGTGCAACTATGTATTCTCCACGATAATCGCTGTCCGCAACTCCCACGCAGTTTGCGGGACGGACGCCCTCCTTTGCGGCAAGTCCGCTCCGCGCAAAAATTGCGCCGAAATAACCGTTTGGAACAGCAATTGAAAGCCCCGTACCGATTTTTTCAGTTTTATGGGGCGCAATAGTGACCTCTTCTTCTATACAAGCATATAAATCGTATCCTGCCGCATATCTTGAGCCGCGAGCAGGAATTTTTGCGTTATCCTTAAGTTTTTTTACACTGATTTTCATAGCTTTTCCTCCGTATTTATAGAAATATTATACATTGAAAATTAAATGATTTCAAGCATTTATGATTGACTTTTTATAAAAA
>JAIKVQ010000068.1 GCA_024685565.1 Bacillota bacterium | reverse complement strand
AAATATTGCAAATGTGGTTAAAATATAGTATATTATAGACGATATTCGGAGTTTTGTAATAACATATACGAATTACCATTTTTATACAAATGGGAACAGCTTTTAAGAAAAATGGGCTTACTTCAACGAATAAAGCTTACTGTAAACAAATGGAAAAATACTCTGATAATCTTACCAATGCACACGAAAAGACCAAAAACATATCAGCGATAGCCGTTAAATTTGTACATACGCAGTTTATTTATAAAAATCAAATGTCAGGAGGGATAAAATTTGGCTTTTTTTGAACATCATAACCTTAAGATAGATATTACCCGTGTATGGGGACGGGCTTACTCTTCACCTGTGTATGACTCAAAAACACCCCGCATAGAAAAATTTCCGTCAAATATTCCGTTATACGAACTGATATTTTTTACACCGTCAGACCGTATTCTTCACTATAACGGAATTACCAAGCATATAACAGGCAACACCACAGTTTTTCTGCCGCATTGTATGACAGATGTCACAAATCCTCCCGTTAAAGAATACCGATTTGAAACTTTTTTTGATACTGGTCATATTGCGCTTCAGTTCAAGTGCGACACTCCGCTCGCTACCGAAATGGAGATTTATCCGTGTGAAAATTTTGAAAAGGATATTAGAATTTGTTTTGAGAAATTGCGTAATCAGTGGGAGCTTAAGCCTATTGCCTATAACTCAATGGCGCTTTCTTATCTGTATCAAATATTTGCCATTATTGAGAAAAGAACCTCCCCCAGCTATTTACCGAAAAAGCAGTATGAACTTATAGAAAATTCGCTTAAATTTATTGACGAAAACTATTTGACAACCGTAATAGACTGCGACTATCTTGCCGAAATGTGCAATGTCAGCACCTCATACTATAACAGAATTTTCAAGAAAAAATTCAACACTTCTCCAAAGCAATATATTTTGACAAAGAAGCTGAATTATGCAATGGACTTGCTTGCAACAACAAATCTTTCCGTTACCGACATATCAGAAATGTCAGGCTTTTCAAGCCTTTACTATTTTTCAAAAATTTTTAAAAGCTATTATAATATTTCACCTCAAAACTATAGAGAAAGCCACAGTGATAAATTATGATTTTTTATAAATCATTATATTCTCAAAAGTTTATGTGGGTATTAGCCAGCCAACAGCAGAAAGACGGCTTTCTATCCTTGTTGCATCAAATATAGTATACTTGCTGAGACCATACTCCAACAATATAACAAAACGGGCAATTAAAACGCCAAAATTGTATTTCTTAGACACCGGGCTTGCCGCGTATCTTACTAAATGGAATTCACCTGATGTACTTAAATCCGGTGCTATGGCAGGTACATTTTTTGAAAGCTTTGTAATCTCAGAGATAATTAAAAGTTATTATAACAAAGGCATTATTGAACCGCCTGTATATTTTTATAGAGATAAAGACATGAATGAGATAGATTTAATTATCGAAGAAAACGGCACTCTATATCCGTTAGAGATGAAAAAACACGCTGATCCACAAAAGAAAGATATGTATGCTTTTGATCTTATTGATAAAATCCCAGGTGTTAAGCGTGGTTCGGGTGGTATTATTTGTATGTATGATAAGCTCGTAACACTAAAAGATAATGATAAGGTTATCCCCGTCAATTATCTGTAACTTTTTTGACCACATATTATCCCACAGTCAGCTTTGGAGCATATGGAAACAGCGGAGATAAGACTGCCAAACGGCAAATTAAATGTAGCAGAAACGGCTAAAAACCGTCAGAAAGGCTTTATATCAGCATTTTTCGACTATTCGGGACGAAGGGGCCGCAGGTTCAAATCCTGTCATCCCGACCAAAAAACCTCAGTAACCAAGCGGTTTCTGAGGTTTTTTATTTAAAAGAACTATGGCACGGATTTTTATATCCGTGCCATCTGTGTTATTGTGCATTTTTGAGCTTCGCCTTTTGTTTGGCGATTTCAGCATTCATCTCTTTTATGAGTATGGCAAGTTTTTCTTCGCACTCTTCCATTGTCGGTGCAGATATGTTTCTTGCCATTCGCTTGCCATAGGCATCTTTTGGCGAATATCTGCCCTCATAGATGTGATCATTTATTTTACTTATACAGCCTGTGCCCGGTTTTCTCTTTTTGCCCTTTTTAGGCTCAAATTTTGCCTGTGGCGGCTTATTTCCCGACTTCTGT
>JAIKVQ010000005.1 GCA_024685565.1 Bacillota bacterium | reverse complement strand
GCCGTTAGAGGCTGAGACAGTACTTTGGCGGTAAATTTCCTGTCCCTCTGTAAGACCTTTTGTGACTTCTGTAAAGTCCTCATTTGCAACGCCTGTTTCGATTTCAACGGCGATATAGCCATCGGGAGCCTGAGGAACCTTGTCAAAAGATTTTTCCTTCGGATTGCTGTTTTTATCAGGCATTGTATTTTTGTCAGATACTGACGATTTTGCTTCGTCTTTTTCGCCTTTTACAAATACATATGTCTTTTTGCCTATGGTTTTAATATCTTCGGTGGGAATCAAGAGTACATTTTTTGCAGAATCGGTAATAACACTTGCATCTATGTTCATACTGGGACGCAAATTTCCGGGCTCATCTATCACAACCTCGGCAGAATATGTTGTAACACCGTTTTGTGCAGTACCCTCTACCGATATTGTTGTTATGTATCCCAAAAAAGTTTCATCGGGAAGTGCATCACAGGTGACCGAAACGGTCTGACCTTCGGTAACCTTGCTTATATCAAGCTCATCTATGGAAAGCTCAAATTTAAGCTTGGAAATATCGGCAACGACCATCATAACCGTTTGTGAGGTTGTCTTGTCAATAGTATCTCCCGCTTTGGATTTTTTTGTTATAACCGTTCCGCTTATAGGCGAGGTTATGTTATAATCTTCAAGGTCTTTTTCGGTCTGACGCATTGAAAGGCTTGCGCTTTTATAAGAGAGTGTGCTGTCGGTAATTCTGTCATCAACCGAATCGCTTGTTAAAACCGCGATAACGGCGCCTTTTGTTACATAGTCCCCGTTTGAGTAGTATATTTTGGAAACGGTACCGTCCGTTTCAGCAAAAAGGGAAGAGGAGGCGGAGTTTTCTATAATGCCGCTTCCGGGACTCACATTTGTACCTACAGCACCGCCTACCGACATGCCAGAGGATAAAACACCGGGATTATTGAATTTTATTGTTACGTTGTAAAGACTGCTCCCGTCGCTTCCTGCATAACTTGAGGAGGAAATATGTGTTACAACGCCCGAAACAGAACTCATATGCTTTGAGCTTGTTATACTTGCACTGTCGCCCGCATGTATTGAGCTTATTTGAGCGGCAGTAAAGGGAAGTACGACTTCCAGATTGTCGGTATCGGCAATATCGGCAATTTTTGTGCCATTTTTTACTTCCTGACCCGTCTTTAGGGAAAATCCGGATATAGTACCGTTATTTTTCGCCTTTATGTAGAGTTTGTCGCGTTCTTCAAGAGCGTTTTTATAGCTGTTTTCACTTTGCTCTAAAGACAGGCGCTGTCTTTCCACAGTCAAATCACTGCTTGAGGTGTCAAATCCGTAAAGAAGGTCGCCTTTTTCAACGCTGTCGCCAACATCAAACGGGCAGTAAACTATGTCCCCGCTTACTTTGGGTATGATTTCGAACCTTTCATAAGGTTCAACGGAGGCGCTTCCCGTTATTGTTACATCAACGTCGCCGCGCGTTACAATATCGGTTTCGCGTGCAAAGACGGACGAAGACGCTTTTTTCTTCGCAGATGAGCAGGAAACAGCGATTATAAGTATAATGATAATTGCCGCCCACACGGCAATATTTTTCTTTGTTGGCTTAAAAAAGCTCAAGAGATTATCTTTTGTAAAAAAGTTTTTAGCTCTTTTCAAGTATATTCCTCCTCGGCAGATTATTATGGTGAATTATAGCACTAAAATATTTTTTTGATGTGTACAATATGTAAATAATCTGTAAACAAATTCATTTAAGGCGTGAAATTACGATATTGCAAAGAATACCGACAGCCGCACCAACAAAGAGTCCGCATACACAAAGTACGGGCAGATAATAAAATGGGGAGAAGGAACACAATAAAAGTGAAGCCGCAAGTATTTGCCCCAGATTGTGAAACACGCCCCCTGTCATACTGATTCCTATAATGCTTAAATCAAATTTTTGGGAAGTAACCATCGCAATAAAGCTCAAAATTCCCCCTGAAAGCGAATAAATAAGGCTGTTTATGCCTGAGAATAAAACAGAACAAACTATAATTTTAATCAGCATTATAAAAAATGCGTCGCGACGGGTCATTTTAATGAGTGCAAAAAGTATAACAATATTTGAAATGCCGAGCTTTACTCCCGGAATGGGTACAGGCAGAGGGAAAAGACTTTCTATGTACCCGAAAACAACGGCAAGGGAGGAAAGAAGTGCTATGTATGTAATTTTAAGCGATTTCATCAGTTCACCACCGTGTCAATCTCGGAATTTTTTACTACTTCTATTACAACTTTGTTGGGGAGACATATTATCTTTTTTGAGCCGTCGCATGCCTTTCCCTGATGTATACACAGCTTATCGGGGCAGGTTGCGCTTTTCATATATACATATCCGTTTTCGATAACGGCGGTGTTTGTGCCGTTTATGTCTATTTCACAGTTTTCGGACAGCGGTTTTTCGCAGAACAGCTTTCCGTCAACCGTAATTCTGACGGTATCCGCATTATCCGAACGCGGATTGATAATAAAAAACATCGCTGCTGCCAGTATCAGCACGGCAAAAATAAATATAAAATCCCTTTTTTTCATAGTATCGCCCTTTAAATTCACAGTTTCTTTACAATTAGTTCATACAGCTGACATAATAATATGTTAACATATGCTTGTAAGTATGAAACTTACAAAATACCTTCCCCTTAATATTTTTTACGGAAAAAGTTGCGTACGCACAACGCAGCTTTTTCTTTTTTGTTATTATAATATTTTTTTCATAAAAATGCAACATAATAAAGGTGTATTGACATAAATTACAAAATGGGATATAATGAAAAGAGTATGGAAAGCAGAGGTATCGGTATTTGAGACGTAGAAGAGTAAAGAAAAAAGCAAAGTTTTCCGCAAAGAAAAGAGCCGTAATTTTCGGTATTTCTTTAGCAGTTTTAGTGACAGCGTTTATAGCGGTTATGGGATTTGGCGGTTTTTTCTCGCTTGACAGCGGTTATAATGACCCTGAAGAAATGGTAGCCAAAGTAGATAAGGAAACAGGAAAAATAAATATTTTAGCAATAGGGCTTGACAATGACGGAACGCGTACAGACACTATAATTGTAGTTTCATATGATTTGGACGGCAATTTGGTAAATATACTTTCAATTCCCAGAGATACAAGAATGTATGTCGGAGGCAATTATCAAAAGATAAACTGTGCCTATGCGGTAACCAAAAACGGCAAGCGAAACGGAGTAAACGGAACAATTGAGGCGGTAACCCGCCTGACAGGGATACCGATACATTATTATGTGGAATTTACCTTTGAAACATTCCGCGAAGTGATTGATGCACTTGGCGGAGTGGATTTTGATATTCCGCAGAATATGAATTATGATGACCCTGTGCAGAATCTTCACATTCATTTGAAAAAAGGATTTCAGCACCTTGACGGCGATAAGTCGGAACAGCTTGTAAGATTCCGAAAATATCCAATGGGTGATATAGACAGAGTAAAGGTTCAGCAGAGTTTTATGAAGGCGCTTGCCGAGCAAAAACTAAATTCCTCGATAATAGGGAAGCTTCCCGACCTGTTCAAGGTTCTGCAAAAAGATATAAAAACAAATTTTAAGGTGTCGGATATAACTAAATATGCACTTAATTTAATGGATTTGTCAAGTGAAAATGTTAAGGCGTATTCCTTGCCGGGTACAGCAGACAGCGAAAGCTACGGTGCATCGTATTGGGTTGCGGATATGGCGCAGACAAAAGTTTTGATAGAGGAGACGTTTGGATATGATGCGTCGAAGATAACAATTCATTCGGCGGACGGCAAAAGTATTTCAAAAGACGTCAAGAGAACTGTGAAGAAAGAACCTGAGGAGACAAAAAAGGAGAATACTGAAAAAGTACCGAAAACAGACAGCAAAACTGTCAAAACGGACACAGAAGAAAAGGCGGAAAACAAGGAAGAACCTGTAAAAAATACAGAGAAACCGCAAGAAACAGAAAACCCTAAAAAAGAGATAAAGAGGCCAAGCGCGAACGAAGCGCAGGAGGCACAGAAAGAGGACAAAGAGTGAAGAGAGCCAGACCAAAAGATAAAAAAAGAGCAAAGAAACGCATTGAAAACAGAGTTGAAACAAACGATGTTTTGCTCAAAAACAGGGAGACTGCCGAGGGAAACATATATGAGGCAGAAGCAGGAAGTTATGACGAAATAATAGATGCAATAAAGCGTGAAAAGAGCGAGAAGCATAAAACAGTAATTGCGAAAAAGGGAAGGAGACCTAAGAAAAATACAAAAAAGGTGCTTTTGGCGGTAATTGCCGTATTGATATTTTTATTTGTTGCGGTTATGGGAATGGATTTATTTGATGACGCCGATATACTTGCGCCTTTAGAAAACGGAAAAATAAACATTCTTATGCTTGGCGTTGATGAGTCAGGTCTTAGAACCGATGCGATTATGGTGGCATCATATGATGTGAATGAGGGAGAAGTAAGCCTTTTGTCTATACCGCGTGATACAAAGATTTACATAACCGATAAAAAAATCACACGCAAGATAAACGCCGTTCATGCACTTTCAAGCGATAACGAAAAGGGCAAAATACTTGGAGTGCAGGCATCTGCCGAGGCGGTAACTCAGCTTACGGGTATCCCGATAAACTATTATGTTGAATTTTCTTTCCTTTCGATAGATAGTCTGTTTGACAGTCTCGGAGGGGTAGAATATGACGTTCCCGATATTGAAGGCAAGGGACGGGGTATGAATTATGATGACCCGTATCAAAATTTACATATTCATTTAAAACCGGGTATGCAGACGCTTACGGGAAATCAGGTACAGCAATTTTTGCGTTACCGCAAGAGTAATTACGGGGTCGGCACAGGCAGTGATACAGACCGTGTAAAACGTCAGCAGGAGTTTATAAAGGCAGTTTTGGATCAGAAGCTGAATATGGCGCTTTTGCCCAAAATACCCGGCATATTCTCACAGCTTTCCAAAGAGATAAAAACGAATATTTCTATGAGCGATGTTACAAAGTATATACGCTACCTGAACAAAATCTCAAGCGAAAATATGCAGAGCTTCAGTCTCCCCGGGGAAAATAAAACTATAAGCGGTGCGTCATATTTTGTGTGTGACTTGTTGGCTCTAAAAACGCTTATTTCAGAAAACTTTGATGTGGATAAAGAGCCGAGCGACAAAATCACTCTTTCAGGCAAAAATCCTCATAAACCCCTTGTTGCAGGCAATATGAAAAAAAATACGAGCAACGTTGAATCGGTAACCTCTGCTCAGCCAAAATCGGAAGAGACGAACAAAAAGGAAGGAATAAAAGAGGAATCCCCGAAAAAGGAGGAAAAAACCGAAGAAAAAGAGGAAAAGAAAGAGGAGGATATTCCTGAAATTCCTCCAAACAGCACACCCCTTGAGGAGATATATAATCTTGATGATTAGAAAAAACGGCTAAAAGTCTCAAAATATACAAACTGCTTATGAAAATTTTATAAATAAGTGTAAATTTGGTGAAATAATTAAAAAAACTATTGCATTTTTCCAAAATATGTGGTATAATACATATGCTAATAGATGTTATTCTTAGAGTGGGCAGAAGCCCACTCTTTGATTTTAAGAGGTGATTTTTTTGGCGAATGAGATTGCCCAAAGGGCATTAAGTATTGGTGACGCTATTTCGGAAAGTGTTGGTGTAAGCGTTATTGATGCTGAATTCAAAAAGGAAGCGGGCAAGCAGTATTTAAGAATTTTTATCGATAAAGACG
>JAIKVQ010000191.1 GCA_024685565.1 Bacillota bacterium | reverse complement strand
CATTTTTGTTTTATGCTGAATACTCTATTTCCACACCCTGTCGGGTGTGGATTTTTACTTTGTTATCAGGAATCTGTTTTAATTTAGGTATAATTCAATAAATTCACTATATATTTCCTCCTTCACTTTAAAAACTTAGTGTGATATTTTTATTTCTATCAACGAACTGTTCCTTACCTTGGAATACTATCTTAACGTCTCTGTCAGAAATTATGTTATATGTATGTGAAGATATAGAAATACTTATTTTACTACCTTTATACATAAAATTAAATTTTACATTCTTCCACCAAGGAATTATATGAGGATTTATTTCTATGTGATTATCTCTACACACAATTCCGGCAATACCGCGGAACACACTATACCATGCACCTGCAAGACAGCCTGAATGAACTCCCTGCCATGTACAGTTGTGAATATCCTTTACATCCATATAGGTTGATTCCATAAGGTAATTATACGCAGACAGCATTCTTTCATTATCTGCCGAACAAATTGCATGCGGTGCATATGAAAGAGATGATGAGGATTCGCACATCTGCTCATAATAATCCCAATTAAGCGCATAATTTGAATCAGCAGGTTTCATATTTAAGTAGCTATATATCAGCATAACATCAGGTTGCTTTATAACCTGACTCTTGTGATAAAGGCCAGATACTTTCATCTGGCGTGTTTTCGCCGATGTACCACCTGCAACCTCAAGAGTTCTGCTTAAATCAAAATATCCGTCAAATTGAGGAATAAGCCCATTTTCTGTCATTGGCAAATACAGTTTTTCTGATATATCAGTAAAATCATACTCATATCCAAGCTCTTTTGAATATTCAGATGTCTTTTCTAGAACAAATTTAACGAGATAATTTGTATATGCATCATTATTAACATACGGGTGATGCTCATCTGTTCCTGTAACATATTTTATTTCATATCTGCCATCTGTAAATTCAACTCTGCTTTCCCAATATTTACAAAGCTCCGCAAGAATTTCAAAACCATATTCCCGCAAAAACTCAGTATCTCCTGTTACGGTCACATAGTTAATAATGCCCCATGCAACATCTGCATTTATATGTATCTGATGGAACGGATGTCGAATATATGAATGAACCTGTTCATCGCCGGTCACAGACGAATTAAATGCATATTTCGCACCATTATGCCCGTCTTCTTTAGCATTTATCTTCGCTTGTTCTAATGTGCGATGACGGTACATTAGCGCCATTTTAGCAGCTTCAGGACAAGTGTGAATAAAGAACGGCAGCTGATAAACCTCGCAATCCCACCACACAAAGTTTTTATACATTTCACCAGTCAAACCTTTTGCAGCAATACTATGGATACTGTCGTGTCTTGATGCAGAAATCAAAGTATGGTAATTGGCAAATCTGATCCCACTGTCAGCCGCATCATCACCCTCAATTTCAATATTTACCCTATCATACAATTTTTTATATTCTGCTATATGTTTTTCAAAATAACTGTTATAGTTTGCGTCCAGAATCACTGGTTTATCAACAGTTTCTTCTCTGGAAGATGCAATATATATGTTTTTTTCCACAACATATTCATTAGCTTTTTTTGATTCAAATTCAGTATATGAATAAATTAAACCACTATCTTTTTCCCCTGACCATTCACAGTTTACGCCTGATAAATTGGTTACTGTTGTGACACCTGTTTCAAATCCATATTTATTTCCCATTTTTGAGCGAACAAAAACTTTATTTTCCCAAGCCTCATGAGAAATCGGCTGAATCACCTTCTGCCCCGTCGTTTTTGAGCGCGTATCTATTCCCGACATAATAGTGATTTTTTCACTATGATTTATCGGTGTTATTTTAACCTTTATACAATAAATATGGTCACATTCAAAGGAAGCGAAACGTTCAAATTCAAAATCAGTAATATCTCCCTTGCTATTTTCCCAACGCACCTTTCTGGTAAGTTTAGCAGTAGTCATATCAACATACCGCTCCCAAGCAAGAATTTTTCCTTCCCACGGATAAAAAGTTTCGTTATTTACACTTATTCTAATCAATAAAAAGTCAACATTATTGATAATTGATTCTGTATACTCAAAATCTTTAAGTTTTTCTTCATCAAAATAATATTTTTTCATATATTCGTTGTCTGCAAATGGTTCGACAACATCTATAACCTCATCGATAACTCCTCGTATGTATGCTCCCTGGATTCGTAAAGAGCCATATTCCTCAAAACTACCTCTTACTCCTATGTAACCGTTCCCGGTTGTAAAAAGAGAAGCAGTAGACGCTTCTTCTTCAATGTTATAGTTTTCTTCTACAAATTTAGTTGATTTTGGTATTAGCATTTATATAACTCCTTAATTAAGAATTGAAATATTTTATAGTATTATCGCGACAAATCCCTTTAACTGGGAGAGTTTATTTTTTTCAATATATTTCTCTATATCTCCAAAACAAGTAGTAGACCTGTTAGGACATACCACATTGCAAATAATCAAGATGTATTATGTAAAAAAAGATACATCTCGGCTAAATGGCATAACTGATGGATTTGATATATAATTATGTAACATGGAAACATCAACCAATTAAATGCCAATTTGGACAAAGCAATAATTATCATCCCAATCCTTGCCCGGCTCGTCTGCCCAAATACAATTCTCTTCAAAAAAGCACCATGGACCAACAAGATGACATTCGCCATCTTTTAAGTGATGAGGTCCCAGAATATTGCGAAGGTTATTTATAAGCGTAATTTCCGCTTTTAATTTGCCTTTTACACCAAAATTGGAAAGCGGAAGCCGATTATCGGTTAGCATAACCTTTTCTATATCCCCTATTTTTACCTTTACTGCATTTATACCCTTAATATCAAGGTCTAAAACAGGATTTTCACCCTCAATATCAAGTTCTGTTTCAAGAACCATTTCTCCTGCAAAGAAGGGATAACCCTGCTGTTCGATATTTTGCGGTTTTATAGTATCTTTCTGTTTTTCGAGTTCAAACTCACCTGAATATCTTACGGCATCTTTGTCAAGCTGTTCCCATTTCCCGTCTGTTTTGACCGCAAAATCACCCAAAAGATAGATTGCCTCAATCTCTATATCGTATGAAAGCTTGTTTTTTTCGCTCTCAAATACCCTTGCTTTTTTTAGGTTTTCATAAAATTCTCCTGCCTGAATAAAATCGCAGTCAAAGGATATTATGTTTTCGCCTGTTACAATGTATTTTGATATATCAATCTTTTGGAAGCTTTTATCAAGAAAATAACCATTGGCGCCTTCCTGCAAAGTTCTGCCATTTACCTTTATTGCAAACTTTTCGGGAGTTTCGCATACCAAGAAAAATTCACTTGGAGTATTGTTGATTTTTATACGGTAATCCTGATGAATTTTTACCTTTTTGCCAAGTGCATTTGCACGCTCTGCAATATTTAGAACATATCCATTTTTCTCCTGCAAAACGCCGTCAAAATAATAATCGCACCTGTCAAGTGTTAAGACATTTTGTATAGGCTCTTTGACTTTAAGTTCTTTATTCATTGAAATATAGTTCTGCTCTACTCCCTCATTTTCCGCATTCTTTGTGCCGTCTTCAATTATCATAAGGCTTCCCCAAGGCTCAAATTCGTGAGTTCCGCAAAACGCTGATAACTCGCCTGTATAAATGTCAAGTTTTTTTCCGTTTATATTTACCTTTGCCGTTTTTCTGTCCTTACTTGTATTTACAAAATAATGTACGATAAAACTGTCAAAATCACGCTTTGTATATGTAATTTCATCATTATCTGTTACATCATTTATTGGAATTTCACAATTCAGTTTTCCGCCGTTTTTGGCAAATTCATTTAATAGTTTCTCGGTATTGGGTAAAAGGATTTCTCCACAAGGGTTAAGAACATATGTATAGCTTTGTTTGCCTATAACTAACTTATCACCCACAACCTTTGCGTGTCTTTCCATTATCGTTTCATCGCCAAGATGGAAAAGAATATGTCTTTTTTCGAGGTCATTTATAACTGACAGGAATTTTTTATTAAGTTCGTCTATTCCATCATTTTTGCCATTATCAAACATTGTCCAGGCTGTTGTCATTGGGTGAATTAAAAGTACATCTGCCTTTTTTTCGCCCATAGACAGTATCATACCTTCTCTTGACATTGCATCTACAAATTTATCATATTCACTCCACCAAGGCTGTTGACAGTACATCGCAGGCGGATAATCGCGCTTTCTTATACCACGCAAAGAATAGCCCTCCAAATGCTGACACAGCATATTTATACCGTGTACCATTTGCCATTCATATATACCCTTTAACTCTGCAAAACTCACATTATGACCGCAAAGGGCA
>JAIKVQ010000186.1 GCA_024685565.1 Bacillota bacterium | reverse complement strand
TCAATGTTTTCAACGACGATTTTATAGCCCTCTAATATATGCAGACGCTCTAAAGCCTTTGTCAGGTCAAAATTGGTACGGCGCTTTATAACATCCTCCTGGTGATGGATATATGCATCTATCATTTCACGCAAATTTAAGAGTTTTGGCTCTTTATCAACAAGCGCAATCATAATCACGCCGAAAGTTTCCTGCATTTGCGTAAATCGGTATAGGTTATTTAAAACAACATTTGCATTTGCATCGCGCTTGATTTCTATAATAAAGTGCATATTTGCGTCCGATTCGTCGCGGGTTGCGGCAATTCCGTCAATTTTGCCGTCGCGGACAAGTTCGTTTATATATTTTTCAAGACGCGCTTTATTTACCTGATAGGGAAGTTCGGTTACGACAATCCTCTGTCTGCCGTTTTCAAGCTCCTCAATCTCGGCTTTTGCACGGACAATTATCTTGCCTCTGCCCGTTGTATAAGCCTTTCTTATGCCGCTTTTGCCCATAATTACGCCGCCGGTCGGGAAATCAGGACCTTTTATGTAGCTTTGCATAAGCTCGTCTATGGTAATCATAGGGTCGTCAATAGTGGCAATTATACCGTCGATAACCTCTGAAAGGTTATGGGGCGGGATATTTGTTGCCATACCTACGGCAATACCGGATGAACCGTTTATCAAAAGATTTGGAAATCTTGATGGTAAAACGTCAGGCTCCAATAATTTATCATCATAATTCGGAACAAAATCAACCGTTTGCTTTTCAATATCGGAAAGCATTTCAGCCGCCAGCTTGGACATTTTTGCCTCAGTATAACGATACGCAGCAGGCGGGTCGCCGTCTATTGAACCAAAGTTTCCCTTTGGCTGAATAAGCGGATACCTGAGCGAGAAATCCTGTCCCATTCTGACCATCGCATCATAAACAGACGCATCGCCGTGAGGGTGGTACTTACCAAGCACATCACCGACGGTTGATGCGGATTTCCTGAAATCTGCCTCGTATAAAAGTCCCGACTCGTACATATCATAAAGAATACGTCGATGTACGGGTTTCATGCCGTCGCGAACATCTGGAAGCGCACGCGCCACAATTACGCTCATTGCGTAATCAATGTATGCTTTTTTCATCTCAGAATTAAGCTCTACATCAATTATCTTCTGGTTGGCAATAGCCTCCATATCAAGCTCTTTTTCCTTAAAGTTTTTTGCCATATTAAAATCCTCCAAATAGGGAAAATAAACAAAAATATTACCGCTATATTATATCATAAATGCAAGGAAAAATCAAGCATTTCGGCAATTTTTGGATACAAAAAAAGCCCGTTTTAAAAAGGGCTTTTATGTAGCAACAAAAACAGTGCGCAAATCTGCTTTTTGGGAAGGATTAAATGAAAGAGGAGAGAAACTGTCCACCCTTTCAAAGCCTGCTGAAAGGAAGATTTTTTTTATTTCCTGTTCTTTATATGACTTTTGGAGATGGCGTTCGCAAAACCGCTTATAACGACTGCCCTCTTTTTCAAAAAAGTTGATGTACATATCTAAAAGGCCGTTTTTTTTGTAAAATTTATTTTCCCAAACATAAAAAATGCCATCTTTGTCATAGACAAAAGTGTTGTTTCCTATATAGGTTTCAAATTTGTATCTGCTGCTTAAGTCAAAAATTACAATTCCGCCAGGCTCTAAAAAGCAGGTTTTTATCCGTTTTGCAATTTCAAACAGGCTTTTTGGAGATAATACATAATTAAATCCGTCAATCATACATAAAAAGGCGTCGCAGCCGCCGTATAGATCAAGTTTAGTAAAGGACTGTGATAAAAACATAATATCAAGGCTCTCTCCTGCCGCCTTTTCACGGGCTATTGAAAGCATTTGAGACGAGTTATCTACGCCAATCATATCATAACCCCTTTTTGCCATGGGGATTGTGATATTTCCCGTTCCGCACGCCAAATCACAGACAAGCTTGGGAGTTTTGCCGAAATGAGCAAAAATGTCTTCTATATAATCTGTCCACCTGTCATAATCTATATCTTCACGCATAAGCCTGTCATAAATCGGGGCAAAGCGAGTATAACTGTTCATATGTTTTCACCTCAGTATAATTTTATCATTTTGCAAACGTAAAGTAAAGAATATTATTATTTTTTTCTGGAAAAATAGCTGTATGGAGGAAGAAAAATATGTTTGTGCTGATAATAAGAACACTTATACTTTATGCTCTTGTAGTTTTAGCAATAAGAATTATGGGGAAACGGCAGATTGGAGAACTTCAACCCTCGGAACTTGTTGTGGCAATTATGATTTCTGACCTTGCGGCAGTTCCTATGCAGACGATAGATATACCGCTTCTTGCAGGGATTGTACCTGTTTTGACCCTCCTTATAGCCGAGGTTATTATGTCATTTGTTTCTCTAAAGAGCAAAAAGGCAAGAAAGTATATAACGGGAGAACCGAGCATTATCATATATAAGGGACATATAAATGAAAGAGAGCTGGAAAAGGCAAGGTTTACGCTTAATGATTTAATGGAGGAGCTGCGCCTTTCGGGTTATCCTGACGTTTCAAAGGTGGATATGGCAATTCTGGAAACCAACGGTGAGATTAGTCTTATAGAGCAAAGCAAGGATGGAATGACAGATTTTCCGTATATACTCATATCCGACGGAGAGATAAATAAAGCGGAACTAAAGCGTGCAGGAAAGAGTGAAGAATGGCTTAGAAAGAAGATAAAAGGAGATGCTAAAAATATATTCTTGGCGTCTTTGTCATCAGAGGGTGAGCTTTTGGTTCAAAGAAAGGAGGGTAAAAAGTGAAAAGTTTTTTTATAGCAATATCTATTTTTGCCATTTTGCTCATTGGCGGATTTGTATTTAATTATTGTCTTGACAATACATCAGAAAAGCTTTTGGGGACCTTTGAACAAATAAGCGCTCAGGTAGAAGAGGGAGATTTTGAAGGGGCAAACAAGCATGCACAGGAACTTTCGGAATATGTGGACAATAAAAAACCGCTTATGTCCTCCATACTTGACCATGGGAATATTGATGAGATTGAAAAGGAAATATCTGGACTTTTGGGATATACTGAGAATGAGGACAAGGCAAATTCTGAGGTGTGCCTTAAAAAATTGGAACATATGTTTAAACACTTGCCCGAAAATTATAAGCTGCGACTTCAAAACATTTTGTAGAAGGCTTGCTTTTATAGGGGAAATATAGTATAATCATACAAGATATGGAAAGAGGAAGTGCAAAAAATGAAAGATAGTTATGTTTCTCCTATAAACTCACGTTATGCATCAAGCGAAATGAAATATCTCTTTTCGCCCGATAAAAAATTTACCACATGGCGTAGGCTTTGGGTGGCTTTAGCAGAGAGCGAAAAGGAGCTTGGACTTGATATTTCGGAAGAGCAAATCGCCGAGATGCGTGAGCATATCTGCGATATAAATTATGAAACGGCGGAGGCAAAGGAAAAGGAAATCCGCCACGACGTAATGAGTCATATTTTTGCCTACGGCGAACAGTGTCCCGAGGCAAAGCCGATAATTCATCTTGGTGCGACAAGCTGCTATGTGGGTGATAATACTGATATAATAATAATGACCGAGGCATTAAAGCTTGTACATAAAAGACTTGTAAGCGTAATCGAGGAACTGTCAAATTTTGCGGGAGAGTATAAGGCACAGCCGACGCTTGCATTTACACATTTTCAGCCTGCACAGCCGACAACGGTAGGAAAACGTGCAACGCTCTGGATACAGGATTTGTTGATGGATTTGGAATCGGTTGAGGCACAGCTTGAAAAAACAAAACTGCTTGGCTGTAAGGGTACAACGGGTACACAAGCGAGCTTTTTGGAACTATTTGGCGGCAATCACGAAAAATGCAAGGAGCTTGACAAAAAAATAGCTGAAAAAATGGGGTATAGCGAATGTTTTGCCGTTAGCGGACAGACATATCCCAGAAAACTCGACTATCAGATGCTGTCAGTTCTGTCAGGAATTGCGCAGAGCGCATATAAGTTTTCAAATGATATAAGGCTTTTGCAGCATTTAAAACAGGTTGAGGAGCCTTTTGAAAAAAACCAGGTCGGCTCATCGGCTATGGCGTATAAGCGTAATCCTATGCGAAGTGAAAGGATTTCGTCACTTGCAAGATATGTGATAGTTGACGCATTAAATCCTGCGATAACTGCATCAACACAGTGGTTTGAGCGTACGCTTGATGATTCGGCAAATAAGAGAATAAGCGTGCCGGAGGCATTTTTGGCAGTTGATGCGATTTTGTGTCTTTATAAAAATGTGGCAAGCGGGCTTGTCGTTTACCCGAAGGTTATAAACCGCCAGTTTATGCAGGAAATACCCTTTATGGCAACGGAAAATATTATGATGGACGCGGTAAAACGCGGCGGCGATAGACAGGAACTGCATGAAAAAATAAGAAGATACTCTATGCAGGCGGCAAAGCGTGTAAAAGAGGACGGTGAAGAGAATAATCTTCCCGAGCTGATAGCGAATGACAACTCTTTCGGTATAACTCTTCCCGAAATTTACGAGCTTTTAAAACCTGAAAAATTTGTGGGAAGAAGTAAGGAGCAGACGGAGGAATTTTTGGAGAACTGCGTAAAGCCCGTTCTCAAAAAATACGCTTCAGAAATCGGTGGAGAAGTGGAAATAACGGTATAAAATACACAAAAAAGAGGCCTTTAGCCTCTTTTTTAGTTTCCGCATTCTATTGAAATCTCATTAAATATTTTAAGATAATCGTCAATTGAATGATGTTTCTTTTCCTCGCCCGATATATCAAGCACAATTCCGCCCTCGTGCATCATAATTGCGCGCGTTCCGTATTCTACGGCGTATCGGAGATTATGGGTTACCATAAGGGTTGTAATATTCTTTTCCTTAACCACCTTTTCGGTAAGAGTCATAACAATATCGCTGGATTTTGGGTCTAAAGCCGCGGTATGCTCATCTAAAAGCAGGAGGGCAGGCGTTTTAAGAGTAGCCATAATGAGTGCTAAAGCCTGTCTTTGACCGCCTGATAAGGCACCGGCTAAAGTTTCCATACGGTTTTCAAGTCCCATTCCCAAAAGCTCAAGCTGAGAGCGGTAGAAATCACGTCTTGCCGTGTTAAGTCCTTTAGTAAGGTCATAGTGTCTGCCCTTGTTATCAGCAAGCGACATATTTTCCATAATAGTCATTGACGGACTTGTACCCATTGACGGGTTTTGGAATACGCGTGCAATCTTTACTGCACGCTGATAATTTTTCTGCTTGGTTATATCCTTGCCCTCTAAAATAACCGAACCGTTGTCAGGCTTTACATCTCCCGAAATAATATTTAAGGCGGTAGTTTTTCCGGAGCCGTTACTGCCGACAATTGCAATAAAATCACCCTTTTTTATATCAAGATTAAAATTCTCAAATAGGACTTTTTCATCTATTGTGCCGCTATTAAATTTTTTATAGATATTTTTCAGCTCAAGCATTTTTCCTGCCTCCTTCCGACTTGTTCATTACGCTGTTTAAAAGCATTGTAAGGAGGAACAAAACCGTTACAACCAGTTTTGTGTCGGAGGACTGGAGTCCCGAAGATATTGCGGCAGTTATGCAGGCTTTATAGATAACCATACCTAAAATTACGCCCGTCGTTACGCTCATAAACCGCATTTTGCGGAACAGTGTTGTACCTATAATAACGGCGGCAAGTCCCATAACCATAGTGCCTGTACCTGATGATATATCAAACTGCATAGCACGCTGGCAATAAAGTGCACCGGATAAGCTAACCAAGGCATTTGCGATAGAAAGACCTATAATTTTTACCGTACCCGGGTTTTTTCCGAGCGTTACCACCAAGCCTTCATTATCACCAACGCTTTTTAGCAGAAACCCCGATTTTGTATGGAGATATAGGTCAAGCAAGATTTTCACAATAAGCATGATTGCGAATAAAACAATGATGTACCTGAAAGGAAATAATGCTTTTGGCAGGAAAATACTGCCGAAAACGGTTGGCTGTTTCATTAAAAACATATTAGGCATACCTACAATTCGGTAATTTACAGAATAAAGCGCCGTCATAACAAGGATTCCCGAAAGCAGGTCCTTGATTTTGCATTTTATATGAAGTATTCCGGTAAAACAGCCTGCCAAAGCGCCCGCCATTATTGCTACAATAAGGCAAATCCAGGGATTTACGCCTCTTGTTACAAGTGCTGCACTGATTGCCGCACCCAAGGGGAACGTTCCGTCAACCGTCAGGTCGGGGAAGTTAAGAATTTTATAGCTAATATAAATCCCCATAGCCATAATGCCGTAAATAAAACCTTGCTCTAAGATACCGATTAAGATAGGCATAGTTATATTCCTTTCAAAGATACTTTATGGGACGCATTTTGCGTCCCACAGTAAAATATTATTTATAATTAAATTACTCAACTATATTTGTATTTTCATTTTCCAGTTCAGCAATTTCTATACCGAATTTTTCTGCAACTGTCTTGTTTATGGTTACAAAGGATTCTTTCATAGTTTCAAAGGGAATACTTTCGATAGCCTCGCCCTTTAAAACTCGTGCTGCCATAACACCTGCCATTTTTCCGAGGGTTGTATAGTCAAGGCCTGCGCATGCAAGACATCCGTTTTTAACCTGTTCCTCTTCCGAACCGAAAACAGGCTTATTTGCAGCGTTTGCTTTGTCAAGCACAACAGCGAGTGCTGATACAACAGTATTATCTGTCATATTTGAAATACAGTCAACCTTTGATAAAAGCACGTCAGCAGCTTGTGCAACTTCAGCCTCCGAGCCGATACCAAGCGCTTCTATTGTAAATCCGTAATTTGCAGCCTCTTTTTTATAAATTTCAAGGGTGCTTACCGAGTTTGTTTCGCTTGTTGTATATAAAATACCGATTGTTTTTGCATCGGGGAGCAATTTTCTTATAAGCTCAAGCTGCTGTTTTACAGGGAGCTGGTCGCTTACGCCTGTAATTCCGGGCAGTGCCTCTGTTTCGCTTTTTGCAAGCTGTGCGCCAATCGGGTCTGAAACAGCATTAAATATAACAGGGATGTTCTTTTCTAAACAGGACGCATAAAGCGCCTGTGCTGACGGTGTTGCAATACCGCAAACCAAATCCATACCGCTTGATGCAAAAGTCCCGGCAATTTGAGTGTTTATAGACATATCTGCCATAGCACTCTTATACTCAATTTTGATATTCTTGCCTTCTTCAAAGCCTTCACTCTTCAATCCTTCAATAAAACCTGTACGGCAATTATCAAGGGAGGGGTGGTCTGCAAACTGTGCAATACCGATTTTGTAAACCTTCTCACCTTCGTTTTCCGCCTTTTTTCCGCAGCCTGCAAGCGATGTAACCGCCAACACCAACGAAAGTACCATTGCTAATCTCTTCTTCATACTAATCTCTCCTATTCTTGCGCGTTTAGCGCTATAAAAATAAAAATCCTCAGAACAGATTAGTCCTAAGGCAAGCTAACAAAATTTTCAATTAACTATTCTCTACTAATCTATTCTGGTAGTATTATACGATATGAAAGTATATTTGTCAACACTTTTCAATAAAAATTCTAAAATATGTAAAAATGCACCATAAAAGGCGCATTTTTACATTACTTATTAGCAGTATTGCTGTTGGTATTAGTGTTAGTATTAGTGTTGTTGTTTGTACCTGTTAAATCATCAACGGCATTTGTCACATTGTTTACTGCATCGCCCGCAGTATCTGAGACTGCATCTCCCATATTCTTTACGTCATTACCGAGATTTGACCCGTTATTGTTAGAAGGTGTTTTGGTTCCCGTATCGTTCATTCCGCAGGACGCAATAAGAAGAGTGCACAATGCGCTTGCTAAAAATATTTTAATTTTTTGCATATAGGTAAATTCTCCTTTCTTTTTTATGCGTTATTAGTATGTAACAAAAACATAAATTTTATAACAAAAAAACGGTTTTTGCTAAAATGCAAAAACCGTTTTTAATAATTTTGGTTTACGCCTCTTCTACTTCAGAAACAACGCCTGAACCAACTGTTCTGCCACCTTCACGGATAGCGAAACGGAGACCTTTTTCGATAGCGATAGGAGTGATAAGCTCAACATCCATCTTTACGTGGTCACCAGGCATACACATCTCTGTGCCTGCAGGCAAGTTAATAACGCCTGTAACGTCAGTTGTTCTAAAATAGAACTGAGGTCTGTAGTTGTTGAAGAATGGTGTATGACGGCCACCTTCGTCCTTGGTCAATACATAAACGTCGCCAGAGAACTTTGTGTGCGGGTGAATTGTTCCCGGTTTTGCAAGAACCTGTCCTCTTTCGATTTCAGTTCTCTGAACACCACGAAGAAGGGCACCAACGTTGTCGCCTGCTTCAGCATAGTCAAGAGTCTTTCTGAACATTTCAAGACCTGTAACAACAACTTTTCTCTTTTCGTCTGTAAGACCGACGATTTCAACTTCTTCGTTTACTGTGATACGTCCTCTTTCAACTCTACCTGTTGCAACAGTACCACGGCCTGAAATTGAGAATACGTCCTCAACAGGCATCAGGAACGGAAGGTCTGATGTTCTTTCAGGTGTAGGAATGTAAGAGTCAACAGCGTCCATAAGTTTGTGGATACACTCATACTCAGGTGCGTTAGGATCAGTTGATGTTGATTCCAAAACGCCAAGAGCTGTACCTACGATAATCGGAATATCATCACCAGGGAATTCATACTCAGAAAGAAGGTCTCTGATTTCCATTTCAACAAGCTCTAAAAGTTCAGGATCGTCAACTTGGTCAGACTTGTTCATAAATACAACGATGTAAGGAACGCCAACCTGACGAGCAAGAAGAATGTGCTCTCTTGTCTGAGGCATAGGACCGTCAGCAGCAGATACAACAAGGATTGCACCGTCCATCTGAGCAGCACCTGTGATCATGTTCTTTACATAGTCAGCGTGTCCTGGACAGTCAACGTGAGCGTAGTGACGGTTAGCTGTCTCGTACTCAACGTGAGCAGTAGAGATTGTGATACCTCTTTCTCTTTCTTCAGGAGCCTTATCGATCATATCGTAAGCTTCAAATTTTGCCTTACCCTCAAGAGCCAAAACTTTTGTTATAGCTGCTGTAAGAGTAGTCTTACCATGGTCAACGTGGCCGATTGTTCCAATGTTAACATGGGGTTTCGTTCTTTCAAATTTTTCCTTTGCCATTTTACAATTTCCTCCTCATAAAATTTTAAACATACATATTTTATAATATTTTTACCAAAAAATCAAGCATTTTCCTAAAAATTCCTTGATTTAGGCATTATTTCTTGAACGGTCGTTAATAATCTTTTCCTGAATTGATTTAGGAACTTCTGAATAATGTGACGGTTCCATAGAATACTGACCGCGGCCCTGCGTTTTTGAACGAAGGTCTGTCGCATAACCGAACATTTCGGAAAGCGGAACATAAGCAGTAATTCTCTGAGCGCCAGTTACAGCTTCCATTTCCTTAATCATACCACGGCGGGAATTAAGGTCGCCCATAACATCGCCCATATATTCGTCAGGAATGATTACATTTACAAGCATAATAGGCTCTTTTATAACAGGGTCAGCCTTTTTCATACCTTCTTTGAAGGCAATAGATGCTGCAATTTTAAATGCCATTTCTGATGAGTCAACTTCGTGATAAGAACCATCATACAAAGTAACTCTCACATCAACAACATTATATCCTGCTAAAACGCCTGACTGCATTGCGCCTTGAACACCGGCATCAACCGCAGGAATATATTCCTTCGGTATAGCACCGCCGACGATAGCGTTTACGAATTCGTATCCGCCGCCTTCTTCCATAGGTTCAAGCTTCAAGAGTACATGACCGTACTGACCTTTACCACCTGACTGACGGGCATATTTATGCTCAATGTTGACAGGCTTTCTGATAGCCTCGCGGTATGATACCTGCGGTTCGCCGACATTTGCCTCAACCTTAAATTCACGAAGAAGTCTATCTACGATAATCTCTAAGTGCAGCTCACCCATACCTGCGATAATGGTCTGACCTGTTTCCTCATCGGTGTAGGTCTTAAAGGTCGGGTCCTCTGCTGCAAGTCTTGCAAGAGCAAGTCCCATTTTTTCCTGACCTGCCTTTGTCTTAGGCTCGATAGCAACACGGATAACCGGTTCAGGGAAGTCCATAGACTCCAAAATTATTGGGTGCTTCTCATCACAAAGTGTATCGCCTGTTGTGGTATTTTTAAGACCGACAGCAGCTGCAATATCTCCTGAGTAAACAGTAGTCAGGTCCTCTCTGTGATTTGCGTGCATCTGCAAAATTCTACCCATTCTTTCGCGGGTATCCTTGCAAGCATTCAAAACATATGAGCCTGAATCAAGCTTACCCGAATAAACTCTGAAAAAGCAGATATTTCCAACAAACGGGTCATTTGCAATCTTAAATGCCAAAGCGGCAAATGGTGCATCGTCGGAAGACGGTCTTTCGTCCTCTTCCTCAGTGCCGGGAATTACACCCTTGATGTTTGGAATATCAGTAGGTGCAGGCATATAGTCAATAATTGCGTCCAAAAGCATTTGAACACCCTTATTTCTGTATGAAGTACCGCAAAGCATAGGCACAATTTCGTTGTTTATTGTAGCCTTACGAAGAGCGACTTTGAGTTCATCAATGGTGAGTTCCTCACCATCTAAATATTTCATCATAAGCTCTTCGTCGGTTTCGGCAATGGCCTCAACCATTTTTGCTCTGTACTCGTTTGCTTTTTCAAGCATATCGGCAGGGATTTCCTCCTCGCCGTATTGTGTGCCCATATCATCGTAATAGATTTCAGCTTTCATAGTCATAAGGTCAATTATGCCTTTGAAAGTATCCTCAGCACCGATAGGGAGCTGAATGGGGATGCCGTTTGCGTGCAGTCTTTCGTGAACCATGTTTTCAACATTGTAAAAATCTGCACCCATAATGTCCATTTTGTTGACATAAATCATTCTTGGTACATTATAATCGTTAGCCTGACGCCAAACCGTTTCAGACTGAGGTTCAACACCACCCTTTGCACACATAACGGTAACAGAACCGTCAAGTACGCGAAGTGAGCGTTGAACTTCAACAGTAAAGTCAACGTGTCCGGGGGTGTCAATAATGTTTATTCTGTGCTTAACACCGGCATTTGCGCCTTCCTTTTTTGCCCAGAAACAGGTAGTAGCAGCAGAAGTAATTGTAATACCGCGCTCCTGCTCTTGTGCCATCCAGTCCATCTGCGCGCCGCCTTCGTGGGTTTCGCCGATTTTATGGATACGGCCGGTATAATAAAGTATTCTTTCGGTAGTAGTGGTTTTACCGGCGTCAATATGCGCCATTATACCAATATTTCTTGTATGTTCCAATGAATATTCTCTACCCATAAATACATTTTCCTCCTTTCACAAAATGTAAAACAGATATTTTTGAAAAACTTTAATGAACTACCATCTGTAATGAGCGAAAGCCTTGTTGGATTCTGCCATTTTATGGGTATCTTCACGCTTTTTAACAGAACCGCCTGTTCCGTTCAAAGCGTCCATAAGTTCATTAGCCAATCTTTCTTTCATAGTTTTTTCGCTACGCTCTCTTGAATAGCGTGTAAGCCAGCGAAGTCCCAAAGTTTGTCTTCTTTCAGGGCGAACCTCCATAGGTACCTGATAGGTAGCACCGCCGACACGGCGAGCCTTTACTTCAAGTACAGGCATAATGTTGTTAAGCGCTTCTGTGAAGACCTCGAGAGGATCTCTGCCGGTCTTTTCTTTTATGATATCGAATGCATCATAAACGATCTTTTGAGCAACACCCTTTTTGCCGTCAAGCATTATGTTATTTATAAGCTTTGTAACAACAACGCTGCCGTAAATAGGATCTGCCAAAACTTCTCTTTTCGCAATATAACCTTTTCTTGGCATATTTCTTCCCTCCTTCATAAAATAAAATGAGTATCATAGGTACTCTGAGCCATAAAGCTCCGATTATGCACACGGTTATATGCTATATCTTATAGGACATAATACCATATGCACTTTTGCTAAAAATTACTTTTTAGCCGCTTTCGGTCTTTTAGCGCCGTACTTTGAACGGCCCTGCATTCTGTTTGCAACGCCCTGAGCGTCCAAAGTTCCGCGGATTATGTGGTATCTTGTACCGGGAAGGTCTTTTACTCTTCCGCCGCGAATAAGAACAACGCTGTGCTCTTGCAGGTTATGACCGATGCCCGGAATGTACGCGGTAACTTCAATACCGTTTGTAAGTCTTACTCTGGCGATTTTACGAAGTGCCGAGTTAGGCTTTTTAGGTGTTGCAGTTCTTACTGCGGTACATACGCCTCTCTTTTGTGGAGAGGAATTGTCATTTGTTCTCTTTTTGAGCGAATTTAAGCTCTTTTGGAGAGCAGGGGCTGTGGACTTCTTTACAGAAGTTTCTCTGCCTTTTCTGACTAATTGGTTAAACGTAGGCATATCATTATATCCTCCTTCTTCTAAAATTTATATTACAAGTGAAAAATCACCTATAAACGAATTATTGCGGCACAGGATGCGGACACATCAATTCCGCACTCCTTGCCAAGCTCACGCATTGACGGCACGCGAACGATTGTGACGTTTTCGGAAAGAGCCAGAATATTATCCGACATAGAGGGGGAGCAATCCTCGGCAATAAAAATTTTTTCACATATGCCGTTTTTAAGGGCTTTTAAAACCTGTTTATAGCCGATAACGATATTTTCCTTATTTTCAGGAGAAATCATATTGCCGCCTCCTATCCCAATTTACGCTAATACCACGATATTATACCAAAACAGGAGGTAAATGTCAACATTTTTCTTGAAAAAATTCCAAAAATGCCGGCCACGGCATTATTTTATGTGGTCGGCGTCATTTTCAACATTGAATATGTGCTCTGTAACTGTTTTTCCATGGATAAAATCGTCAATAAAAAGCCTCGACGGGACATAGTTGCTGTGAACAGGATATACATAAACCTTTTTAAGCTGCTTTTTGAGAATTTTAAAGTCTTCCTTCGTCATAGAGGAGCGGTAAAGATTGAGCCTTGTGTCACGGCAGGATTTTATCATATAGTTTGCAAGTTTTACCGAAAGTGCAGGATTTTTTGCGGTTTTCGGTACGCAAAAATGATACTCGTCAACAAACATTTCACCCATATTGCCATTTTTTGTAGGCCACGGTATATATCGCACCTCTGAGCCGACATTAAGTTCATTTAGAAGGGTTTCGGGAAGAAATCCGATTTTGAATGCGCCTTCGGAGTTGTCGATTATGCCCTTATCGAATATAAGCGTGCGCACAAAATTGAGCCATTCCACCTGCTCCTGAGCACCATAATCAAAAAGTGTGCCGCCGTCCTTTTGATATATAAGAGAATTCTTCATATTTATATATGATTTTGTCCAGTCGATAGAGATGTTGGAATTGAGGGCAGCTGCCATATTGATAAAGTTTTCCCAAGTCCATTCCTTTTTTCTGAAATATTCATAGGGAGTTGTAATATCTGAAAACTGATCCGGATAATATACTCCGTAGTTAAGATTTCCCAAAAGCGCATTTGTTATACCGTAAATTTTTCCGTCTTGCGTACAAGCCGTCTCTATAATTTCTCTTGTATAAAGCCTGTTTTTTGGATTTATATATTTATCTATGGGCTGACAATTTGAAAAATCCTCGCCCGAGGAATAAATCAAGTCACATTCTTCTGCATTGTTGCTAAATTCAACAGTGCAGCCGTATTTTTTTGAAAACTCTTCTGCGCCTGCTGAAAGAGAGCCTGCGGATATGTCCTGGCTACTTAAAACAGTAAGAGTCAAATTCGGATAGGTTGTGCTGTTGTTATGCAGAAAATATGACGATGCTGCGACAATTAATATAATTAAAACAGAAAAAAGTATGACTTTCCTTTTCAATTTTTTTCCTCCCTCGAGTTAATATATGCACATATTTTAACACTAATGAGGAAAAAAAGCAACAAAAAAGCTGTGAACTTTTGTTCACAGCTTTTAGTCTGGAATTATTCTTCAATCCACTTTTCTGACCAACCGTTTTCTGTTCTTACGAATGTATTATGAGTTGTTGCCTCAATAACAGGATCATAGTACCAGTCACTCTTATCAACGTCAGGCCATTGTGTTGCATAATCAGAGCCCTCATCACCGTAACGAACTAACATTCTGTTAATAATCGTCATAGCTTCAGCACGGGTAATAGGTGCGTCAGGATTGAATGAACCGTCAGGATTACCTGAAATCCAGTATTGACCTGCTATCTTTAAGATAAAGTCTTTTGCCCAGTGACCTTCAATATCCGTAAAGTAGTTTTCAGCGATTTCGGCGTCGATAGGAGCAAATTTAGCTGCGATAACAGCAAATTCAGCTCTTGTAATAGGCTTGGAAGGATTGAAGTTGCCGTTTTCGTCGCCTACGATAAATCCGCCGTTTGCCATTGTTGCTATAGATTCATTTGACCATCTGTCATTATTAACATCAGGGAAGTCCTGCTCGGTTGTTACAATGTTTGCCCTGAATGCTACATTTAATAATCTGTCAAAAGCTGCTGTAATCTCTTCGCGAGTTATGTTATTGTTAGGCTTAACCTCACCATCAGGGTATCCGTATATATAAACCTTATGATCATAGTTGCCGTCTTCGTCAGCTTCAGGTTCAAGAGCGGAAGGAACGGTTACATTTACATAACTTGCATAAATAGCAGGTCTTTCGACGGTTGTTACGGTTTCTGTGGAAACAACAACAGGCTCACCGTTTTCATCGGTTACAATATCACCATTTTCATCTGCAAGGTAAGTTGTTGTTTCTACAGTTTTTTCTGTTACAGGGATTTCAAGGGTAGTCTCACCATCATAGTTCGGGTCACCAGCGCTGTAAGGCTTATCAGACCAACCTGCTGCGACAAATCCCGGTTTTTCTATAATTTCTTCTTTTACGGTAGCTGTTTTTGTTACTGTTTCTACTTTCGTATTTGTCGAGGTTGTTGTTCTGGAAGTGTCTCCGCTGACCTCATTTGTCTTGGTTACCGTTTCCGCGGTTGTACTGGTAAGCACACCGTCTGCTATATCATTCTTGGTTTCAGTTACTGTCTTCTCAGTACCGTCTTGGGAAGTGGTTGTTGCAGTAATTGTAGAAGAAGATGTACCATTATTCACATCAGTAGTCTTAGAAGATTCTGTTGTTGTTGTCGTCTTTGTTGCCGTACCGTTTTTTGCCTTTGTAGTTGTTTCGGTTGTTTCACTCTTTGTAACACTCGTCACACCAGTAGATGCATCTGTTGATGATGATGTTTCACTGGTAGTATTTGTTGTAACTGTACCACCGTCAGCAGTCTGTTTGGTTTGTGTGCTTGTTTCAGCAGTCTTGGTGGATGTGTTACCATCAGAATCTGTTGTTTTGCTTGTTTCAGTAGTCTTGGTTGAACCGTCAGTAGAGTTTGACTCTTCTTTCACAGTTGAGGTACTCGAACCGTCAGTATTTGTAGTGGTAGTTACATCCTTCTTTGTTTCTGTTGTAACGGAACTACCATCTTGACCAGTTGTAGTAGATGTACTTGTTTGTGTAGCAGTAGTCGTGGTTGAACCATTAGCGCTTGTTGTCGTCTTTGATTCTGCATTGGTCTCTGTTTTGGTTGTACTACCGTCTGAATTAGTCTTCTCACTTGTCTGTGTAGCGGTAGTTGTGGTTGAACCGTCAGCATTTTCTTTTGTTGTTGTAGTTGTGGTAGTGTTTTCAGTAGTTGTTGTAGTTGTGGTCGAACCGTCATTATTAGTAGTTGTTGTAGTCGTACCGCCAGTTGTGGTATCACCCGATGCAATAGTACCGGTATTGTCTGTAACATTTACGCTTGGAATTGAGTTATCACTGCTGTCATCAGTTGCAGGTGTTGGTGTTGGTGTTGG
>JAIKVQ010000022.1 GCA_024685565.1 Bacillota bacterium | reverse complement strand
TAGAAAGCGTACCGTCAAGACTTTTTCCAAGACGGTTTATCGCTCCGCTGTTAAAAAGCATCGCCTCGACAAGTGAGCTTTTTCCGCATTTACCGTGTCCCATAACCGCAATGTTTCTTATGTTTTCCATTTTGTAGCTGTTCATAGTAATCTCCATTCCGCCGCTACTTAGCAGCATTTTTATAGTAGATTTCGGCAAACCCTGCCGGCATTTTTCAATTTATAAAATATTTACCCTGATTACAGCCTGTCTAAACAAAGAAGTAGTTAAAAATTCAACAAACTTATTCCCGATTTTTTGTACACTATTTTTCAATCAATCTCTGTGTATCAAGCGCTATCATAAGTTCTTCATTAGTCGGTATTACCAAGGTGCGTACTTTAGCACCGTCAGCTGAAACATCTCTTTTGACGCCCCTGATATTATTCTTTTCCTTGTCAATCTTAATTCCCATAAATTCAAGTCCCTCGGTGATTGCAAGACGGTATGCAGCATCATTTTCGCCGATTCCGCCCGTGAACACTAAAGCATCTACACCGCCCATAGCCGCTGCATAGGTTCCGATAAGTTTTTTAACGCTGTAACAGAACATATCAACCGCCAAAGCCGCTCTTTCATTACCGTTATTTGCGGCGTCGGTCAAATCCCTGAAATCGCTCGAAAATCCCGAAACGCCCAAAACACCTGATTTTTTGTTAAGCATAGAGTCTACTTCGGAAGCGGTCATTCCGCAGTTATTTATAAGATATGTCACAACAGCGGGGTCTAAAGAACCGCTTCTTGTACCCATAATTACGCCGTCAAGCGGTGTAAATCCCATAGATGTATCTACACATTTTCCATTCACTACTGCAGAAACCGACGAGCCGTTGCCCAAATGACAGGTTATAAGCTTTAAATCCTTTCTGCCCATCATTTCCTCTGCCTCTTTTGAGACAAATTTATGGCTTGTTCCGTGAAAACCGTATTTTCTTATCTTATTTTTCTCGTAAAGCTCATAAGGGATTGCATACATATATGCTTTTTGCGGCATAGTCTGATGGAATGCGGTATCGAAAACCGCTGCCTGCGGAACGTTTGGCATAAGTGCTTTGCAAGCCTCATATCCCACAATATTTGCAGGATTGTGAAGAGGTGCAAGCGGAATACAATCCTTTATTGCTTTCATAACCTCATCATTTATCAGGCAAGAATCGGCAAAATTTTCGCCGCCGTGCACTATTCTGTGCCCTACACCGCTGATTTCGTCCATTGACGAAATCACACCGCATTCAGGACTTATAAGTGCGTCAATAACCATTTTTATAGCGTCAGAATGGTCTTTCATCGGCTTTTCAAAAACCGTCTCCTGACCCTTCTTAGGATTTTTATGCTTTAATTTTGAACCGTCGATTCCAATTCTTTCGCAAAGTCCCTTTGCGATAACCTCACAGTTTTCCATATCAATAAGCTGGTACTTAAGTGATGAACTTCCTGCGTTAATTACTAATATCTTCATATTTACCTCCTATTTATTTGCCTGTGCCTGAACACAAGTGATTGCTACAACGCCTACTATATCATCTGCCGAGCAGCCGCGCGACAGGTCATTTATCGGCATTGCGATACCTTGTGTTACAGGGCCGTACGCCTCGGCCTTTGCAAGTCTTTGAACGAGCTTGTAACCGATATTTCCTGCATCTAAGTCGGGGAATACCAAAACATTAGCTTTGCCTGCAACAGGCGAGCCGGGAGCCTTTGAGCTTGCCACACTTGGTACAATTGCCGCGTCAAGCTGTAATTCTCCGTCCAGTTTCACATTCGGGAACTGCTCCTTTGCAATCTTAGTAGCCTCTAAAACCTTGTCAACATCTGCGTGCTTTGCACTGCCCTTTGTCGAGTGCGAAAGCATTGCAACGTATGCCTCTTTTTCCGCCAAAAGCTCAAAAGATTCCGCAGAACAACCAGCAATTGCCGCAAGTTTTTCAGGCGTCGGGTTCTGTTCCAATCCGCTGTCTGCAAAAATAAATGTTCCGTTTGCACCGTAATCACAATCAGGCACAACCATAAGGAAAAATGCCGAAACAAGCGCGACGCCGGGCTTTGTTTTGATTATCTGAAGGCTCGGTCTTAATGTGTTTGCAGTTGAGTGGCAAGCACCAGAAACAACGCCGTCCGCATCCCCTGCTTTTACCATAAGGCAGGCATAGTACATATAGTCGCCAAGCGCTTGCTTTTTAGCATCTTCATATGTCAAACCCTTTGATTTTCTAAGTTCTACAAATAAGTTAAGATATTCCTCTGTCTTTTCATATGTGAAAGGATTGATTATTTTTGCTTTCGAAATATCAAGTCCTTTTGAATTCTCCTCAATCTCCTCTGGAGTTCCTATAATGATAAGATTCGCAATGTCCTCCTTTAAGATTTTTTCAGCCGCCTCGAATGTGCGTCTGTCCATAGATTCCGGAAGAATGATTGTCTTTTTGTCATTCTTCGCCCTCTCCTTAATTCTCTCTAAAAACTGACTCATTTTGTACGTCTCCTTTTGTATCTGATTTCTCAAGTTATTATACAGCAATTAACAGTATTTTACAAGTATGTTACAATAATTTTCTAAAATTTGTACTAAAAACATATTGAATATTTATATGAATTGCTATATAATAGTATGAGTAGAAATTTTGGAGGTAAAAATATGAAAATTCTTGTAACGGGCGGAGCAGGTTATATCGGCTCACACACCTGTGTTGAGCTTTTAAATAAAGGATATGATATTGTTGTCCTTGATAATCTTGATAATTCAAGTGAAAAGTCATTAGAACGCGTAAAAGAGCTTACGGGCAAGGATTTCCCGTTTTATAAGGTTGACCTTTTGGACTATGATGCGACAGAAAAGGTCTTTTCTGAGCATAAATTTGACTCGGTAATACATTTTGCAGGCTTAAAGGCTGTAGGAGAGTCCACAAAACTCCCGATAAAGTATTATCATAATAATATTACAGGCACTTTAAATCTTATCGATATAATGCAAAAACACGGTGTTTACAATATTGTATTTTCCTCATCTGCAACCGTTTACGGCATGCCGAAAACCGTGCCGATTACCGAGGATTTCCCAACATCTACCACAAATCCTTACGGCTCGACAAAGCTTATGATTGAACGCATTTTGAGCGATGTTTATAAAGCAAATAATAACTGGTCTGTAACGCTTTTGCGCTATTTTAACCCAATCGGCGCGCATAAGAGCGGAAAAATCGGCGAAGACCCCAAGGGCATACCCAATAATCTTCTTCCGTATGTTGCACAGGTGGCTGTCGGAAAACTTGATAAAATCCATGTTTTCGGAAATGACTATCCGACAAGCGACGGAACAGGCGTAAGAGATTATATTCATGTTGTGGATTTGGCTTTGGGACACCTAAAAGCTATTGAGAAAAAGACAGGACAAGAGGGCGTGCATATCTATAATCTTGGAACAGGTCACGGCTATTCCGTTTTGCAGATAATCAAGGCTTTTGAAAAGGCTTGCAAAAAAGAACTTCCCTATCAGCTTGACCCAAGAAGACCGGGAGATATTGCCGAGTGCTATGCAAATCCCGAAAAGGCAAAGCGTGAGCTTGACTGGGAAGCAACGCGCGGTATTGAGGAGATGTGCGAGGATTTGTGGCGCTGGCAGTCACAAAACCCGAACGGCTTTAATGAATAAAAACACATTAAAAACGGACGCATATGCGTCCGTTTTTTTGTTATCCATTATTTTTAGTATAATTCAAAAGTCCGCCAGCTATTAACATATCTCTTTGTCTTTCGGACAGATTGATTTGCGCCTCAAATTCAAAACCTTTTGTGACATTTTTTATGACAAGCGTATCAGCATTCTTTACCCTATCGCAAACGCCCTTTATTTCAAGCATATCGCCAGCCGAAATCCTGTCATAGTCCGCCTCGTTTTTAAATGTAGCAGGGATAATGCCCGCATTTATAAGATTTGCCATATGAATCCTTGCAAAGGATTTTGTAAGTACCATTTTTACGCCCAGGTAAAGCGGTGCAAGCGCTGCGTGTTCACGTGATGAGCCTTGACCATAGTTTACTCCGCCGACAATTATCGATTTACCCATTTCCAAAGCGCGTTTTGGGAAAGTTTCGTCTACCACTTCAAAGCAATGCTCGGAAATTTTCGGAATATTTGACCTCAAAGGCAAAATTTTTGCACCGGCAGGCATAATATGGTCGGTTGTAATATTATCGCCTACTTTAAGGCTGACACCTGCCGTAATTTCATTTTCCATAGGCTTTGATACAGGAAAAGGCTTAATATTAGGGCCTCTTAAAATTTCAACGCTGTCCATTTTATCTGCATCTATCGGCGCCTCTACCATATTATCATTTATCAAAAATTCATCCGGCAGGATAAATTCCGGCATATCACCCATATCACATGGGTTAGTTAAATAGCCGTTTAACGCGGAAATTGCCGCAGTTTCAGGAGATACAAGATATATTTTTGCATCCTTTGTTCCTGAGCGTCCCTCAAAGTTACGGTTAAATGTCCGCAAGGATATTCCGCCTGAATTAGGCGACTGTCCCATACCGATACAAGGACCGCACGCACTTTCCAAAATACGCGCGCCAGCCGCTATCATATCGGAAAGCGCACCGTTTTGTGCCAGCATAGTAAGTACCTGTTTTGAGCCGGGCGCAATCGCAAGAGAAACATCAGGGTGCACCGTCTTGCCCTTTAAAATGTGTGCAACCTTTAACATATCCAAAAGTGAAGAATTTGTACACGAGCCGATTAGAACCTGGTCAATCTTCATTTTACCGATTTCGTCAACCGATTTTACATTATCGGGAGAATGAGGACAAGCGGCAAGCGGTACAAGCTCGGAAAGATTTATTTCCACAACCTCATCATAAACCGCATCGCTGTCAGCCGAGAGCGGAACAAAGTCCTCCTCCCTCTTTTGCGCCTTTAAAAACTCTCTTGTTACTTCGTCTGACGGGAAAATTGACGTGGTCGCTCCAAGCTCTGCACCCATATTGGTTATCGTTGCTCTTTCGGGAACGGACAGCGTTTTTACGCCCTCGCCCGTATATTCCATAACCTTTCCTACTCCGCCCTTTACAGAAAGACGTTTTAGAACCTCCAAAATTACATCCTTTGCCGATACCCAAGGCGAAAGCTTGCCTGTTAAATTGATTTTTACAACTTTCGGACAAGTAATATAATACGTTCCTCCGCCCATTGCCACAGCAACGTCCATTCCGCCTGCACCAATGGCAATCATTCCTATTCCTCCGCCTGTTGGTGTGTGACTGTCAGAACCTATAAGCGTCTTACCCGGTTTCCCAAAGCGTTCAAGATGCACCTGGTGGCATATACCGTTACCTGGGCGTGAAAAATACACTCCGTGCTTTTTGCATATACTTCCTATAAATCTGTGGTCATCGGCATTTTCAAATCCCGACTGCAATGTGTTATGGTCTATGTACGCAACGCTTTTTTCCGTTTTTACCCTCGGTACGCCCATAGCCTCAAATTCGAGATACGCCATAGTGCCTGTTGCGTCCTGCGTCAGCGTCTGGTCTATCTTTATCCCGATTTCACTGCCCTTTATCATTTTTCCCGACACTAAGTGCTGAGAAAGTATTTTTTCAGTCAATGTAAGTCCCATAGTTTTATCCCTCCGTTATTTGCCTATTCTACAACATTTATGCCATTTTGTCAATACAAACCGCCTGTAACATTTCATGAAAATTTCTCATACTGTATATTGATTGGAGTGGTATATATGAATATCTATTATTCTCTTTTTGTGATTTTTTCAGTTATTACTTTTTTTGTCATTATCATTTTTGCGATAAGGCGCGAAAGCTATTCCTTCAAAATTATCAAATCAGGGAATGACCCCAATATCGAGGCACGTCTAAGGCTTCTGATGCGAAAAAACCCCGACTCGGAAATAGTTGTAATAGATAACTCAACCCTTTCGGAAACAAGCGAAATTTTACAAAAGATGCATTATGATTTTCCCGAAATACATATTATTTCATATTAAAAAGCCGATAAAAATCGGCTTTTTAGATAACGTATTTATCACTGTATTCCTTATACAGTTCGAAAAATTTGTTTCTTCCCTCATTTTTAACCTGATTCAAATACTCATGCGTTTCAAGGGAATTATGCTTCATTTCGAGTATGCTTACGGCAATATTTGAGCAGTGGTCTGCAACTCTTTCACAGTTTGTGATAATATCTGACAGCACAAATCCAAACTCTATTTTGCAAATTCCGTCTCGCAGGCGGTTTATATGATTATCCTTTATCGTGCGCTTTAAGTTGTCTATCGTCTGTTCAAGAGGCTCAACACGCTTTGCAAGCTCTCGGTCGTCCGTTTCAAGTGCCGTAACCGTGATTTTAAGAATTTCGCAAATAGCATCAAACATAACGTCTATTTCTCTTTTTGCATCTTTGGAAAATTCTATCTTTTTTTCGTATATTTCTCTTGCAGCAGAAACAACATTTACCGCGTGGTCGGAAATTCGTTCTAAATCGCCCACCACGTGCAAAAGATGTGTAACCGTTTTGCTGTCGCGCTCAGATAACTTGCCAAGTGCAAGATGCACAAGATATGTACTTATCTTATCCTCATAGGTGTCCACAAGCCTTTCATTTTCCTCAATTTCTGCGGCGCCTTTTTCATCATACTCATATATCATACCAAGCGACATTAAAATCATAGTTTTTGATATTTCTGCCATTTGGCGCACAAGTTCATTACATTTTTCCACCGCATATCCGGGCATAAGTAAAAATCTCTCGTCCAATGTGTCAAACACATCTGTCTTTTTCTTGTCCTTTTTGCCCTTAACTGAATTTTTGGCAAGCTTTTCAAGCTTATCAGAAAACGGCATAAGAATTACCGTTGCCAAAAGGTTGAATACCGTATGGATTATTGCTATGTAAACCGCTCCCACAGTATCGGACATTATTGAAAATCCGAAAATTGCATTTGCTATATAAAATGCGCCTGCCAAAACCGCAACGCTTATCAGTTTTATCTGCATACAAGCAGCAGCAACACGTTTTGCATTAGTATTGCCGTTTATCGCAGATAACATAGGCGTAAGTGCCGCGCCGATATTTGCTCCCAATATAAGCGGAAGTGCTGTTGAAAAATTTATTGCTCCCGTTATTGAAATCGCCTGCAAAACACCAACAGATGCTGATGACGACTGGATAATCGCTGTAAGTACAAAACCTGCTAAAACTCCCATTATGGGGTTTGAAAACATCACCAGAATTTTCGCAAACGCGGGGCTGTCCTTTAATCCTGCCATCGATGATGACATTGTTTCCATTCCGAACATAAGCACGCTAAATCCCAAAAGAATTGAGCCTATATCCTTGTGCTTATCCCGTTTTGCCGTGAAAGTCAAAATAATACCTATCATCGCAAGAATCGGCGTAAACGATGAGGGCTTTAATATGCGTAGGAAAAAGCTCTCACCGTTTATACCTGAAAGGCTTAAAATCCACGCAGTTATCGTCGTTCCCAAGTTTGCACCCATTATAATGCTCATTGTCTGTGACAGTTTCATAATACCTGAGTTTACAAAACCCACAAGCATAACTGTGGTAGCGCCTGAACTTTGTATAACTGCCGTCACGCCCGCCCCCAAAAGAAAGCCTTTGATTTTGTTTGAGGTGAGCTTTTCAAGTATCATTTCAAGCTTGCTGCCCGAAAGCTTTTTGAGACCGTCGCCCATAATATCCATTCCGTAAAGGAACATCGCAAGTCCGCCAAACAGCGTCAAAACAGAAAAAAAGTCCATAAATTCCTCCAGCCTATACTTCCATAATAACAGGTATTATCATCGGTGTTCTGTTTGTTTCTTCATAAATGTATTTATATATACTGTTCTTTATAGATGTTTTTATCGTCGCCCAATCATTTATATTTGCTCTTTTACAAGCCTCAATGCGTTCTCTTGCTACATCCTTTATGTGCTGCATAAGGTCCTCCGATTCGCGTACATAAACAAATCCTCTTGATACTACATCAGGTCCTGAAACTATCTCTTCCTTCTCTCTTGAAATTGTAACAACTACAATTATAAGTCCGTCCTGCGCTAAAAGTTTTCTGTCCCGAAGTACAATATTACCCACATCGCCTACGCCCAGACCATCAACCAAAATTCTTCCTGCTGTAACCATTCCCGTCACCTTTGCGCTTTTTTGGTCAAGCTCTAAAACACTGCCGTTTTGGAGTACAAATGTATTTTCAATACCCATATTCTTTGCAAGATCTGCATGCAGCATAAGATGTCTTCTCTCGCCATGCACAGGTATGAAATACTTTGCCTTTGTTAAGGCAAGTATCATTTTCAGTTCCTCCTGACAGGCATGACCTGAAACGTGGACATCTAAAAGCGCCTTATAAATTACCTCTGCGCCTATTTTAAACAGCTCATTTATGACATTTGACACACTTTTTTCGTTACCTGGTATGGGTGTTGCGGAAATTATTATTAAATCATCCTTGGTAACTTCAACTTTTCTGTGGTCGGAAAACGCCATTCTTGTAAGTGCGCTCATAGGCTCTCCTTGACTGCCTGTGGTTATTATAACGAGCTTGTGCGACGGATATTTATTTATTGTATCAAGGGGTATAAGTACTCCCTCAGGCACCTTTAAGTATCCCAAAAGCAAGGAAATTTCAATTATATTCTCCATACTCCTGCCTGAAACTGCTACCTTTCTGCCGTTTTCGGCGGCAGCGTCTATTATCTGCTGGACTCTGTGCACATTTGATGCAAACGTCGCAACAATTATACGCTTTTTGCAGCCCTTAAAAATACCGTTAAATTTGTCGCCCACCATTCTTTCGCTCATAGCATAGCCGGGGCGCTCGACATTTGTACTGTCCGACATAAGCGCCAGAACGCCTTGTTTTCCAAGCTCACCAAGCCTTGCAAGGTCAATCATTTCGCCCACAATCGGAGTTGTGTCGATTTTAAAGTCGCCCATATGGATAACAACACCCAAAGGCGTTGTTATCGCAAGTGCCACAGAGTCTGCGATAGAATGATTTGTCCTTATAAACTCTACCGTAAAGACATTGTTTATTTTGACAACCTCTCCTGCCCTTACTTTGTTTAATTTAACCTTAGTTAAAAGCGTATGCTCCTTTAATTTGTGCTCAACAAGACCTATCGTGAGCTGTGTCCCGTATACGGGAACATTTATCTGCCTCAAGAAGTACGGCAGTCCGCCTATATGGTCCTCGTGACCGTGAGTTAAGAAAATGCCTTTTAATTTTGCCCTGTTTTTTTCAACATACGATATGTCGTTAATAACCAAGTCCACACCCGGCATATCGTCATCAGGGAAAGACATTCCGCAATCTACCATTATCATCTCGTTTCCGTACTCGATCACGGTCATATTTTTACCGATCTCGTCAAGACCTCCTAATGGTATGATCTTTAATTTATTCTTTTTTGCCACTTTTTTACCTCCGTTTAGTATTTCCGTACACTCACATATAATTTATTATACCACTATTTCCCTTAATTAGTCAATCTTTTTAAATCAAAAACGGAAAAACCGCCCAATCGGACGGTTTTTTATTCTTCATTTTGGTTTATTTTGAACGAAAGAGTCATCAAAGAATCGGTAAGATGCACATTTTCCACAAAAACAGAGTTTCTGTTCTTAAGCTCGGTATAGGAAAAGTTCCAAAATCCTTTTATTCCGCTATCTGCCAACATATCTGCAATCTTTTCGGTTGCAGCTTTCGGAAGAGTAAGTATTGCAATATCAATTTTATTCTCCCTGACAAACCTGCCTACATCAGAAATGTCTGAAATTTTCAGTTCCCCTACAGTCTTGCCTATTTTCTTTTCATCATTGTCAAAAATCCCCAAAAGTTTAAATCCGCGCTTTTTAAGTCCTGCATAGTTTGCAATCGCACTTCCTAAATTTCCCGCGCCGACAATAATAGTTTTGTAGCCATTGGCAATACCTAAAAGTTTTTTAAGTTCTTCTAAAAGATATTGAACATTATATCCGTATCCCTGCTGACCAAACCCCCCGAAATAGTTAAAATCCTGTCTTATCTGACTCGCCGTTACGCCCATTTTCTTGCTGAGCGCAGTTGATGAAATGCGCGTTTTACCTTCTTTATAAAGCTCATCTAAATATCTGTAGTATCTCGGGAGCCGCTTTATAACTACTTCAGGCACTTTTTTTTCATTTATATCCAACCTTATCAACCCCTACCCAGTATCTACCGACTCATTGTAGCACATTTTTTAACAAATAGCAATACAAATAAATTGACTTTTCGTTACTTTTTAGTTATAATTAGTTGTAATTTTCATTTTGGGGGGATTTTTGTATGATAGAGGGAAATTTTGCGGTTGCACAGTCAGGCGGTCCTACCGCCGCTATAAATGCGTCGCTCTGCGGTGTAATATGCGAGGTACTTCGTAATGACAGAAAAGTTTACGGTATGATAAACGGCGTAAAGGGTGCAATAGATAATAATTTTGTCGATTTGGGGGAGATTTTTGACGATAAGCAAAATTTAAAGCTCTTAAAAAATACACCTGCGGCATTCTTAGGTTCTTGCAGATACCGTCTTCCTGATTTTAACGGAAAATCCGACATTTATGAGAGAATTTTTGATAATTTTGCGAGTAAAAACATTACTATGGCAGTATACATAGGCGGAAACGACTCGATGGACACCGTTATGAAGCTTTCAGAGTATTCTGAAAAGAACAAAAAGGGCGTGCTCTTCGCGGGTGTTCCAAAAACGATTGATAATGACTTGGTCGGTACCGACCATACCCCAGGGTTTGGTTCTGCAGCAAAATTTGTAGCGTCAGCTGTTTCGGAAATTGCACGCGACTGTGCAGTTTATGCCGACCGTTCGGCAACGGTGATTGAGATTATGGGCAGAAACGCAGGCTGGCTGACAGCCGCTTCCGCTTTGGCAAGAAGTGCCACCTCAAACGCTCCGCATCTTATCTACCTCCCCGAAAGACCTCTTTCAAGGGAAAAACTGATTGAAGACGTTAAAGGCTGTGCTGCACGCAACATTGTTATTGCCGTATCGGAGGGCATTAAAAATGAGAAAGGTACATATTACAGCAATCTTGACTGCAACAGCGGTCACGATAAGTTCGGACACGCTCAGCTTTGCGGTTCGGCTAAGGTTATAGAGAATATTATAAAGGAAACCTTCGGTATAAAAACACGCTCGGTTGAGCTTAATGTTTTGCAACGGTGCAGTTCGCATTTTGCGTCCCTTACCGACCTTGATGAGGCGGAAATGGTAGGCGCATTCGGAGTAAAATCTCTGCTTTCGGGAAGCACAGGCGTTGTTGCAGGATTTGAAAGAGTCAGAGATTATGAAGTAAAACCTATAATAAACAATGTTTCAAAAGTTGCAAATTTAGAAAAGACTGTACCCGACAGCTTTATTACCGAGAACGGATATGATGTTACCGAAAAGGCAATAGAATATTTAAGACCTTTGATTTTGGGCGAGCCTCAAATAGAAATGGAAAACGGCATACCCAAACATATTGCACTATGACAAAACGGACACCATACGGTGTCCGTTTTTTATTATGCAGAAAATTACCTCAATTTGAGATAATTTCCGGAATAACAAAACTGCTACTTTATACCCACGCCCGCAGGCGGAACTTCTATCAAAAGCTTTTTTATATTATTGTACCTCCGCCAAGAACTGTGTCGCCGTCATAAAATACAGCTGCCTGTCCTTTTGCAATCGCACGCTGGGGTGTTTCAAATTCTATATGCACCATACTTTCTCCCGAAACTGTGATTTTGGCAGGCTGTTCCTTTTGGTTATATCGGATTTTTACCTTTGCGTAAAAACTTTCGGGCGGAATATCAAATGCAATCCAATTTACATCGCAAACATCAAGCTCACTTGAGAAAAGTTCGCTGTCACTACACAGTACAACCTCATTTTTTTCAATGTCCTTTTTCAATACATACATAGGGGCAGGCAGGCTCAAACCCAAGCCCTTTCGCTGACCTATCGTATATCTTATTATCCCTTTATGTGTCCCCAAAACATTCCCATCTTTATCTACAAAGTTTCCATCTTTATATTTTGTGTCCCTATATGATTCAATAAACGATGCATAATCTCCGTCAGGAACAAAACATATGTCCTGACTGTCGTGTTTTTTTGCATTGACAAAGCCGTTTTCCTCTGCAATTTTGCGCGTTTCCTCTTTGGTCATACCGCCAAGCGGAAAAAGTGTATGTGCAAGCTGACTTTGCGTCATTGAGTACAGCACATAGCTCTGGTCCTTTCGCTCATCTACTGATTTTTTCAGGAGAAAACGTCCGTTTTCCTCCTCTATCCTTGCATAATGCCCCGTTACTACATAGTCAAAACCAAGCTCTTTCATTCTTTGAAACAGCTTTTCAAACTTCAAATATCTGTTACAGTCTATACAGGGATTGGGTGTCGCTCCCTCCTCGTATGAACGCACAAATTTTTCTATAACCTTTTTTTCAAACTCATCGGTAAAGTTGAAAACATAGTGTGCCATACCAAGCCGTTTTGCAACGCTTTTTGCATCATCTACATCGTCCTCGGAACAACAGCTTTTTTCCGTCTTTAAACTTATCTGGTCATTTGTGAAAAGCCGCATAGTTGCACCTATACATTCATATCCCTGTTTTTTGCAAAGATATGCCGCAACACTTGAATCAACTCCGCCGCTCATCGCAATAATCGCTTTTTTCATAATTCACATCTTATTCTTCGTCAAGCTTTGCATAGACGGTTTTCGAGGTAACCCCGGAAAGTTTACCTATTTTCCCGGACAGGGCATTTATTATATCTAAAGGCGCGTCAATTGCAACGCTGATGATTGAAACATCACGTTTTTTATAAGGAAGTCCCATTCTGCCTATTATGTAATCTGCATACTCGTGCAGGATTGCATTAAGCTCTCCTACCTCCTCAAAATTTTCAACAACAATTCCTATTAAAGCAACTCTGTTTTCCATTTTTTTCATCTCCCTTACATACTTTCAACCGTTTCTATACCCAAAAGATACAGTGCCGATTTTATTACCGTACAAACCGCATCTACAAGCTCAAGTCTTGTATTTTTAACTTCTTCGGGTATCCCGTCCTTCAAAATAGGACAGCTCACATAAAACTTATTAAACTGCCTTGCCAGATTGGTTACATAGCGGTTTACATAAAAAGGCTCATTTTTTTCAGCCGCAAGCATTACCGCGTCTGAAAAACCTGCAAGCATAGAAACCAAGGCATACTCATCATCTGATGTTACAACGGAAAAATCAACATTTTTATTCCTATCCCCTGCACGCCTTAAAATACTTCTGCCTCTTGCATAACTATACTGAACATAAGGCGCCGACTCGCCGTCAAAGTCAAGCATACTGTCCCAACTGAAAACTATATCCTTTTCGCGTGAGTTTTTTAGGAATGTGTATAATACTGCGCCGATACCAACCTTTTTTGCAACCTCTTCTTTATTTTCCATTAAAGGTGTATTTTCTGTAATTATTTCAAGTGTTTTGCTTACCGATTCATTCAAAACATCTTCTAAAAACACCACATCGCCGTGACGGGTGGACAGCTTTTTATCTGGAAATTTAACTAACCCGAAATTCACGTGCTGACAGCCGTCGCTCCATTCCCAACCGGCCTTCTTCATAACTGCAAATATCTGCTGGAAGTGCAGTGCCTGAGCCGTTCCGACAACATAAATATTTTTATAGAAATCATAGGTACGATGGCGGTAGAGCGCCGCCGCAATATCCCTCGTTGCATAAATAGTCGCACCGTCCGATTTTAAAATTATACAAGGGGGTATATTGAGCTCGGAAAGGTCTACAACTTGCGCCCCATCACTTTCCGAAAGCAAATTTTTCTCCCTTAAAATTTCAACAACTTCAGGCATTTTATCAGAGTAAAAACTCTCGCCGTTATAAGAGTCAAAATCTACGCCAAGCATATCATAAACTCTTTTAAATTCCTTAAGGCTTAAGTCACGGAATTTCTGCCAAAGCTCCGTTTCCTCCTTTTCTCCATCCTCTAAACGTTTAAAATGTTCCCTTGCCGTAACTTCAAGCTCAGGATTTTTTTCCGCCTCTTCGTGAAATTTTACGTATATCTTCAAAAGTTCGCCGATTGCGTCCTTTTCTATTGCCTCATCATCGCCCCAAAGCTTATATGCGCAAATCAGCTTTCCGAACTGCGTTCCCCAATCGCCCAAGTGATTGAGTCTTTTTACATTATATCCTAAAAATTCATATATACGAGCAAGCGAGTGTCCTAATGCAGTCGTGAAAAGATGTCCTATATGGAATGGCTTTGCGATATTCGGCGATGAATATTCAACTAAAACGGTTTTTTCTCCGCCAAAATCACTTTTTCCGTAGTTTTCACCATTTTTCAGGATATTTTCTATTACATCTTTCGTAAATTCCGCCCTGTTATAGAAAAAATTCAGGTATCCGCCGACAGCCTCGGCTTTTTGTATGTATTTATCCTCGGAAAATTTTTCAGAAAGCTCCTTTGCGATAAGCTGCGGCGCTTTTCTCAATGTTTTAGCAAGCGAAAAACAGGGAAATGCCAAATCCCCGAGTTTTTGCTCAGGAGGTATTTCGGTAAGCCTTACTGCTTCCTCAAATTCCATTCCGCAAAGTTCTGATATTTTTTTCGCTGTATATTCTTTATAGTCCATATTTACTCCTTATCTATCGCACATTTGAGCGTTTCAAGTGCTCTTTCTGCAATTTGCTTATAGCGCTCCTGTTTATTGCGCACTCTATACGGAAGTGACTCGATTATCCCGAAATTTGCATTCATAGGCTGTAATTTTTTTATCCCGCTGTCGCTGATATAAAGAGGCAACGCCCCTATTGCAGTTTTTCCATCCGGCTCTAAAAATTCCCGTCCCAAAATTTTCCTCGCCATATTAAAACCTGCTAAAATTCCTGATGATGCAGACTCAACATACCCTTCTACGCCCGTTATCTGTCCTGCAAAGAAAATATTCAGGTATTTTCGCATTTGATAATACTTATTAAGTATTCTCGGTGAGTCAAGATAAGTATTTCGATGCATAACGCCATAGCGTACAAACTCGGCATTGCGGAGTCCCGGTATCATAGAAAACACCCGTTTTTGCTCACCCCATTTTAAATTTGTCTGAAAACCGACAATATTATAAAGAGATGCACTCCTGTTATCCTGCCTCAACTGAACAACAGCATAGCTGTCGTCCTTTCCTGTTTTCGGATTGACAAGTCCAACAGGCTTTAGCGGTCCGAAAAGCAGCGTCTTTTCGCCCCTTTTTGCCATAACTTCCACGGGCATACAACCCTCAAAGACCTCTGCCCCTTCAAAATCCTTAAGAGGTGCAGTTTCGGCATTTACAAGCGCATCATAAAAAGCGTCATACTCTTTCCTATTCATAGGACAGTTTATATAGTCATCACTTCCGCGTCCGTACCTCGCACCGTAGAAAACCTTATCCATATCAATACTGCTTTTTTCTACAATCGGTGCTGCCGCATCAAAGAAATAAAGTCCATCACTCTCGGTAAGACGCGAAATCTCTGAAAGAAGTGCTCCCGAGGTTAAAGGTCCTGTTGCGATAATAGTTGGAATATTGGTATCAATTCTTGTAAATTCTTCATTTATTACAGTGATTAACGGATTTCCACGGATTATCCGTGTTGCCTCTTCTGCAAAAATGTCCCTGTCAACTGCCAGCGCACCGCCTGCAGGCACTTTTGATACATCTGCTGCCCTCATCATAACCGAGTCAAAAAGGCGCATTTCGGCTTTTAACAAGCCGCAGGCATTTTCTAAACGCTCCGCTTTTAATGAGTTTGAACAGACAAGCTCAAAAAAGTTCTCACTTTTATGTGCAGGAGAATACTTTTTCGGTTTCATCTCATAAAGCTCAACAGGTATTCCCTGTTTTGCGAGCTGATTTGCCGCCTCACAGCCTGCAAGCCCTGCTCCGATTACACGAACCGTCATTTCGCAGATTTCCTTTCAGGTTTTCTTTGATAGCCGCACTTTTCATTTATGCAATAAACCTTGGCATTTTTTCCCTTTCTCTCAAGCAATATGCCTCCGCAATCGGGACATACTTCCTTTTTAAGAGGCTTATCCCAGACCATAAAGTCACATTTTGGATTATTTTCACAGCCGTAATAATTCTTCCCTTTTCTTGTTTTCTTAACAAGAATTTCGCCGCCGCATTTCGGGCATTTTACGCCGGCCTCTGTCCTTATGGACATTGTGTTTTTACATTCCGGATAGCCCGGGCAAGCCAAGAATTTACCGAACTTACCTATCTTATACACCATCTTTCTGCCGCATTTATCACATACAACATCAGATTCCTCGTCCTTTATCTTTATCTTCTCTATTTCTTTTTTTGCATTTTCCAAGTTGCTCTCAAATTCGGGATAAAACTCGGAAAGCACCTTTATCCACGAAATTCTGCCGTCCTCTACCTCATCAAGCTTTTTTTCCATATCTGCTGTAAATTCTATATCCACAATATCTTCAAAATGATTTTTCATAATATCTGTGGTTATTCTGCCAAGCTCTGTCGGAACAAGCTGTTTTTTTACACGACGTACATATCCTCTTGACACAATGGTGGTAATTGTCGGCGCATAGGTGCTCGGACGTCCGATACCGTTTTCCTCCAAGGCATGTACCAAAGCCGCCTCGGTGTAGCGTGCAGGCGGTTTCGTAAAGTGCTGGAGCGCGTCAATTTTCAGGATTTCCGCAATTTCTCCTGCCTTTATTTCGGGAAGAGCCTTGTCCTTGTCCTGTGCCTCGTCACTGCCCTCTGTATAAACTTTCATAAATCCCTTAAACAGTATTTTTGAGCCGTTTGCGCGGAAGGTATGTGTGCCGCTTTCCAAAACGGCGTTTTGTGTTTCATACAAAGCTGCAGCCATCTGACTTGCCGCAAAACGCTCCCAAATCAACTTATACAGCTTGTATTGGTCATTTGTGAGCTTATCACGGATTGCGTCAGGCTCAATATTTATGCTTGTAGGACGGATTGCCTCATGTGCGTCCTGTGCATTCTTCCCTGTTTTATACTGTCTCGGCTTTACATACTCTTTTCCGAAATTTGAAGTAAGATATACAATTGCTTCCTTTTGCGCCTCATTTGAAATTCTTAGCGAATCCGTTCTCATATATGTTATAAGACCTAACGAGCCGTAACGTCCTCCGATATTTATACCCTCATAAAGAGTCTGTGCCGTCTGCATAGTCTTAAAGGTCGCAAATCCCAGCTTTCTTGACGCATCCTGCTGTAGCGTGCTGGTAGTAAACGGCGGAGGCGGATTTTTCGCCGTCTCGCCTATTTTTACCGATTTCACCGTGAGCGCTGTTATGTCATTTTTAATTCTTTCCGCGTCCTCTTTTGTTGAAATCTCCGTTTCTTTGCCGTTTTCACCGTAATACTTTGCACAAAATTCCTTTTTCCCATGCTTTAAAAGCGCCTCAACAGTCCAATATTCCTTGGGATTGAAGTTTTCAATCTCGTCCTCGCGGTCGCAAATCATTCTTGTCGCAACCGACTGTACTCTTCCTGCACTTAAGCCTCTTTTTACCTTCTCCCAAAGGATAGGACTTATCTTATAGCCCACAACACGGTCTAAAACCCTTCGGGCTTGCTGTGCATTTACCAAATCCATATCGATTTTTCGGGGTTCTTTTATTGAAGTCTTAACGGCATTTTGCGTTATTTCATTAAAAGTTACACGGCAGGCAGAGTCCTCGGGAATTCCCAAGGCTCTTGCCAAATGCCAGCTTATTGCCTCTCCCTCACGGTCAGGGTCGGTTGCAAGATATACCTTATCCGACGCCTTTGCCGTCTTCTTGAGTTTTGTTAAAAGCTCGCCTTTCCCTCGTATCGTTATATATTTAGGCTCAAAATTATTTTCAACATCAACACCAAGCTGACTTTTCGGAAGGTCAATTATATGCCCCATTGACGCCGTAACCTCATAATCCTTGCCCAGATATTTTTTTATTGTACCCGCTTTTGCAGGTGACTCAACTATAAGAAGTTTTTTTGCCATACGCTCCTCCGTTAAATGTTCAGTTTATAGTTATTTCCCGGCAACTTGCTTATAAAGCCACCGAATTCAAGTATAGAGAGTATCGGCGTCAGCTTGGAAATTTCAATCCCGCTCCGCCTTTTTATATCATCAATATGCATGTTTTCTTCCATCAATAACAAAACAACTGTTTTTTCATCCTCTGACAGGCTCTGAAATCTTTTGTCTTCTATTGAAAGCGTTATTTCATTATTGATTCTTTCCGGCTTACTCCCGCCAAAAACTTTGTTCAAAATCTTGTTCTTAGGTTTTTCAAGATTTAGATGCTTTACTTCATATGCATATTCGTCCAATATATCCTGTGCCGAGGTTACCGCCTTTGCACAAGATGACAAGAGCGCATTTGCACCTGATGAGTTTGCCTTAAAAATATCCCAAGGTACGGCAAACAAATCTTTACCGCTTTCTATTGCAAAATTTGCCGTAATCAAAGAGCCGCTCCTTTTAGGCGCCTCTGTTACAAGCACGCCTCTTGAAAGTCCGCTAATAATCCTGTTTCTTTCGGGAAAATGTGTCTTGAGCGGTCTGCTGCCCGGAGGATACTCGCTTATAACAGTACCGTTCTCCATAATATCGCACATAAGCTGTCGATTTTCCGGAGGATATGCCATATCTACACCGCAACCAAGCACAGCGATTGTTTTAGCGCCTTTATCAAGTGCGGAACGTGCCGCAACGGAATCAATACCGCGTGCCATACCGCTGACTATCGTCACACCGTTTGCGGCAAGTCCTGCGCAAATCTTTTTAGTTACCGAAACTCCGTATTCAGTTGATTCTCTTGTTCCGACAACGCCTATTATCAGAAGTCTGTCCCATTTAGGCACTTCTCCTCGCAAGTATAGTACATATGGCGGATTTTCTATATACCTCAAAACATCAGGATAATCCTTACTGTCATAAGTAATGACCTTTGCTCCTATAGATTTAATTCTTTCATAAATCTTCTCCGCATTTTTAAGGCTCTTATCTTTAAGTCTTGACCTTGCTGACGGTTTTATACCTGCAACTTCATCAAAATTTTCCTGTTTATATATGTCTTCAACTGAATCAAAATTTTCTAAAAGTGCTGTTATGTCAAATCCCGTAACGCCCTTAAGTGTTGTAAGCCATATCCAATACAATTCGTTTTCCACGGCAATCACTCCATAATTTTAGCATTTCCTTTATACCATACTACAAAACTTTACGATTGTCAAAGATTTTTTGGCAAAAATTTAAAATTCTTTCCTATTTATATGCAAAAAAGCGGTATTTTCAAATGAAAATACCGCTTTTTTACTTCATTTCAAGCTGACCGAGGCTTGCAGCCCTTAAATATGCATTTATAAAGCCGTTTAAATCGCCGTCCATAACCGCGCCTATATTGCCCATTTCAAAGCCTGTTCTATGGTCTTTTACAAGGTTATACGGGTGGAATACATATGAGCGTATCTGACTTCCCCACGCAATCTCCTTTTGCACGCCCTTTATATCCTCAATCTTTTCCTTTTGCTGTTGCTCTGCAACTTCAGCAAGCTTTGCCTTCAGCATCTTCATAGCATAGTCCTTATTCTGATGCTGTGACCTTTGTGTCTGGCAGGAGGTTACAATCCCTGTCGGAATATGCGTAATTCTCACAGCAGAGTCGGTCTTATTTATATGCTGACCGCCCGCACCCGAGGAACGGTATGTATCCACCTTTATGTCCTCAGGGCGTATGGTTATCTCTATTTCGTCATCAATTTCAGGCATAACTTCAATCGACGCAAAGGATGTGTGGCGCCTTCCTGACGCATCAAACGGGGATATTCTCACCAATCGGTGAACGCCTTTTTCTGCCTTTAGATAGCCGTAAGCGTTAAGTCCGTTTATAGAAATTGTGGCACTTTTAACACCTGCATCATCGCCCGGCAGAATATCAATTGTTTCGGTTGTATAGCCGTTCTTTTGCGCGTACATCTGGTACATACGAATAAGCATTTCCACCCAATCCTGTGCCTCTGTTCCGCCTGCGCCGGCATGAAAGGTCATAATAGCATTACATCTGTCATAATTTCCAGAAAGCAGGGTTTCAAGCGTCATTTTATCCACGGTTTCAGTTATTTCTGCCACCGTTTTCTTTACCTCGGGGAGCATACTCTCGTCATTTTCTTCATTTGCAAGGTCAATTAAAACCAGTGCGTCCTCCCACGCCGTTTTTAAGTTTTCATAAGCCGAAACCTTATCTTTCAGTTGCTTTGTTTTTTGTAAAACCTTTTGGGAATTTTCCATATCGTCCCAAAAGTCCTGAGATGCCGCCTCTTTTTCGAGCTCCGCAATTTTTTCCTTTTTACCTGAAATATCAAGAGACGTCTCCAAATCGCATATAGCCTTTTCAAGTGACGAAAGCTCAAGCTTTAACTGTTCATACTCTAACATAAAAACCTCTTTCCTATCTTCCGCAGCAATGTTTATATTTCTTTCCGCTGCCGCAAGGACAGGGGTCATTTCTTCCCGGCGTTTTCTTTGCTGTGACAGGCTTTTTTGAAAGTGAGCCGTCACTGCCTGTATCAAGCGGTTTTGCTACCTGAACGCGTTTTATTTCGGTCTGCGGCTTCGGTTTTACGCCAAGAACGTATTTTACTGTATCGCGCTTTATGGCATCTAACATTCCCTCATAAAGCTCACTTCCGACATTTCTGTACTCAATTACAGGGTCATGCTGACCGTACGCGCGAAGTCCGATTTCGCGCTTTACGTGTTCCATCTCGTCAAGATGATCCATCCAAAGCGTATCAACAACGCGAAGCATCATTACACGTTCAATTTCGCGCATATTATCGCCAAAGAGTTCGCATTGCTCTTTATATCTCTTTTCTGCAATTTCCAGAAGTCTTTCCCGCACTTCCGCTTTTGTTATTGTATCAAGCTCGCTCTTTCCAATCGTAAATTCGCCGTTTGCCATAAGATTTTGATTAGCAAATTCTATAAGAGCCTTAATATTCCAGTTTTCGGGAATATCGGTAATGCCGATAAAATCGTCAAGTGCAGAGTCGACTGTCGCCTCTATCATATTCTTGATTGTACCCGAAATATCCTCGCCGTCCAAAACCATCTGGCGCTGTGCATAGATGATTTTTCTCTGCTCATTCATTACCTCGTCATACTGCAAAACGTGACGGCGTGCGTCAAAATGACGGCTTTCCAAATTCTTCTGTGCATTTTCTATGGATTTACTGAGTATCGATGCCTCAATCGGCTCATCTTCTGCAATTCCGAGTGAGGAAACCATATTTTTGACTCTGTCCGAGCCGAAAATACGCATTAAATCGTCCTCTAAAGAGAGATAGAACTTTGATTTACCTGGGTCGCCCTGACGTCCGGCACGGCCCCTGAGCTGATTATCTATACGCCTTGACTCGTGACGTTCCGTTCCGATTATGAAGAGTCCGCCTGCGGCTTTGACTTCCTCCTGTTCATCTTTCAGTTCCGCCTTGAACTTTTCATTAAGCTCCCCAAACTTAGCCCTTGCCTCCAAAATATCAGCATCATCAGTTTCGGCGTGACCTGTCGCCTCTGTCATAAGCATTTCAATTTTCTCATCGGTCATATCCTCGTTATCGGCTTTTTTAGCTATAAGTTGCTTCAAAAGCTCGTGCTTTGCCATATATTCGGCATTTCCGCCAAGGATAATGTCGGTGCCTCGTCCTGCCATATTGGTAGCTATTGTGACAGCACCCTTTTTACCCGCCTGCGCGACAATTTCCGCCTCTTTCGCGTGGTATTTCGCATTCAAGACCTCATGCTTTATCCCCTCTCGCTTTAAAAGAGCAGACAAAACCTCCGATTTATCGACATTTGTCGTACCTACCAAAACAGGCTGTCCCTTTTCGTTACATTCCTTTATTTTGCGTATCACCGCCATATATTTGCCCTTTTCGGTACGGTAAACGCTGTCGTGTTCGTCAATTCTTGCAATAGGCTTATTTGTCGGAACTTCTATGCAGTCAAGTCTGTAAATCTGCTGAAATTCCTCCTCCTCGGTCAGTGCTGTACCCGTCATGCCTGAAAGCTTTTTATAAAGACGGAAATAGTTCTGGAAAGTGATTGTCGCAAGTGTTTTTGACTCATTTTCTACATTAACGCCCTCTTTTGCCTCAATTGCCTGATGAAGTCCGTCGGAATAACGCCTTCCGGGCATAATTCTTCCCGTAAATTCGTCAACTATCTGCACTTCTCCGTTT
>JAIKVQ010000168.1 GCA_024685565.1 Bacillota bacterium | reverse complement strand
GACGGCGCGTGTGACTGATTTTTGTGTAAAAACAAAAAACGACAAGTCGAAACTTGTCGTTTTTTCTGTGTAAGACGAACAATTTAGATGCACTCTGCGTCAAAATCTCACTTTGCAAAAAAGCGCGGTAACGGGGCATATAAGAGAAATGACCGTGCTTTAGCACAAATTATTTTAAATACAACGCAGTTTGTTAAAATGCATTGCTGTGTCAGTCGTTTTTCCAGCTTTCGCAAAGAGGTTTACATGAGGTCATATACCACAGAAATAGCCTCAACTGTGTGCCGCTACCGCCCATCAGAAGCGTGCCGGACTCGGGCGGCGTTCGGATCATCTTCACATCCGTCACAACGCCGTTATCATATCTTGCTGCCACAAGCGTAGCGTTTTCGGGGGAGTTTGCAACCGCGTAAATGAGGTTGGAACCGTTGACAATGCCGGTGATGAGATTGTAGGGATCGTTGCAGCGAAAGTCGCCGTACAGGGTCAGATCGCGCTCGTTTATCACCCTGCCGCCCATCCTGCATTCCAGTGCGGCACCCTCGTTCACAACGAGCGTGCCGTAATTTGTAATATTACCGCCCATAGTGGTGGCAAGCGTGCCGCCGGATGCGACTTCAACGGTGCCGAAATTGTCAACCGCAGCACCCAGAGTGCCTCCGTCGGCGATTGTCAGCTTAACTCCCTCGGGGACGATGATTCTGCTCATTGTCGCAAGAGTGCCGGAGACGAAAATATCCATTGCTATACTCACAAATGTATCCATATTCCCCTCCACGCTCTCGCCAGCAATCGTGCGCTCTTCAGTTAAAACTGCGGTAAGCTCGTCATAGTCTGACACCTCGACATACCGGTAAATCCCGATGTCATCCCAGTTTTCAAAACGGGTTACCTGCCCTAAATTCTCCATTACACCCGCAATCATGGCGTCCAGATCGGTTTCGCTCGCTTTGGGATTCGCTTCATACACGATGATGCTACCGTTTCCCTCCACATCACCTTCATTGTGGAACCAAAGTGCCTCGCCGAAGCAACCACAGCGAAAGTCGCCGTTTAAAATCAGAGTGCCGGTGGCCGTGTTGTTCAAGGTAGAGCCGAAGCGGCTCTCCAGTTCGGCACCATTTGCCACGGTGATGACGCCGTTGTTGCGGATCTCTCCGCCCTGACCGGAGGCAAACTTGCCGCCGGACTCAACCGTGACGGTGCCGTTATTTGTCACACAGGCTAGGAACATACCCCCGTCTTTTACCGTAATGGTGCCATTGTTGGTATCAAAATCCAAGTCGATAGTTCCGCCCTTTTCCAATATGATCGTACCGTTGTTGATACATTTGCCGTTGGGTAGGAGCAGGGAGTCCCAATCGCCTTCAAAGGTAGCCCAGACGCTGCCGAGCGCACCGCCGTTCCCGACAGTGAGCGTCACGCCTTCTGCAATAGTCATGACTGTGTCACTGTAATAGTTGATTTTGTCCCCGCCGTATTGTATCGTGGAGTCTTCGGTGACCATGAAGCTTTGGACAATGTGGATCTCGCCGACCTTTCTGTTTTGGTTCAGTGCGGTGGTCAGCTCCTCCTGGTTTGTGACCGTGAATGTTGCTCCACCGTCTGCAAGAACCGACACGGGTAACAGCGACACTACCATAATAAGCGCAACAAGACCGCACAACCACCTACTCGTATTGCATTTCATACAAACACCTCCATCATTGCATATCGTATAAATTTATTTTTTGAATTATTATATCACGAGTTTACCGATAAAGCAAGCGCGTAAACCTTTGGTTAATTCCTGAATGCCTGTTCTTGGTTCAATGCCGATGAATTGACAATTCGGTTGTCATGAATTGTTGCTAAGCGACATAAATTGAATTGCATTCCTTGCACGCAGACACATACTGAAAAAGGCTTACAGGCAGCAAAGATACATTAAAAGCGCATGCGAAGCTATAGCCGAAGCGAATGAGACTTTTCACGGAAAAGGAGGAGCAAGGAAGCGGTCTGAAGTTTTTCTTGTAAAAGAAAAGCGGAGCAAAGTTAACTTTGCTCCGACGTGAACGAACTGAACGGTATAGATATACTCAAAATCGCAAAAAGTTGGTAGCGACAGTTTTCCGTAAACGAGTGCGTTTACAAACGAGTAGGGAAACCGAGCGTGACTTTTTGCGAAAAAGGAGGAGCAGTGGTATGAGCGAACTCTGATTTTTGCAAAAAAATCAGAGCAAGCGATATAAAGTTTGCTCCGACGTGGTACGCCGGAAGGGATTCGAACCCCCGACCTTTTGGTTCGTAGCCAAACACTCTATCCAACTGAGCTACCGGCGCGTATCACAACAAACTCAATTATACCACAGCTTTACGTGAAATGTCAAGTGATTTTATAAAATTCCCCATTTATTTCATGGCAAGTCCAAAATATGTGTCCCTAAATTCTTCGGGGTATATCATCGCAAATTTATCCCCCTGATTTTTAGCTATAATGCAAAAAACTTTACTTAGTCGGAAAAATTTTCCTAAAGCGTTAATACTTGTATCGGGATTTCCCCTTTGCAGAAGTTCCGAAACCACAAGCACATCTCCCGCCACATAACAAAAGGCTGTACCGCAAACCCGATTTTCCTTTCTCAAGGCAATAAAATCGCCTCTATAAGCCTTTTTTATAAAGTCAAGCATTTTTATGTCCCATACCGCATGTTTTTCACCTGCAAAAAATGACTCTCTAAAAGAAAAATAATCCTCTGCAGTTATAGTTTCTGCTTTAACATCTATATTCTCATAAATGTTGATTTTTTTCTCAATTTTTTCGCAACAGCAAAGTTCACAAAAACCATGCTTTTTATAAAAATTAAAAAGCGATTTTTCCCGCGGTACAAGTACCAAAAAAATTTCGTCATTGTCCGATATATACTGCTTTGCGAAGTCTATAAGCCTGCTTGCAAAACCCATACCGCGGAACTTTTTATCGGTTGCTACCGCATAAACATAGCGTCCCTTTTTGGCACCTACAGACGTTTTTATAAGCGTGAGCATCGAAACGACCTGTCCGTCATTTTCAAAAACCAGCAGGCCGCTTTTAAAAAAGTCCACAAATACGGCAATTTCCTCCCGCTTATCGCCAAAAGCCTCCTGCCAAAGCGAAATTACCGCCTCTTTATCCTTTTCCTCAAAAAAACGTATCAATTATTTTATTTCCTTTGCATTAAATTTTCTTATAATCTCATACGGCTGATACGAAAGTTTTGCTGCCCTTAAACCCTCGTCCGAGGCGTCATCTTCCCTGTTTACATATCTAAATCCAAGACAGTTATGCCTTACAAATTCCCTGTTTATTATAGGGTATGCGCCGTTAATATTTGAAAACGCCTTTTCAATATGCACCAAAAATGTATCCTTGTTAAGAATATCCCCTACAGAAAAGGCTACAACTTCTCCCTCTGTCCTAATTAACCCTCCCGAGAGTTTTAATGCTTCAAAATTTTCAAGCACAAGTTTTACCGCCTCGGTCTCCTCCTTTAAGCCTTTGCGCTCTTCCATGTCCTGCATCTCACACCAGCGTGCGTGCATTTTTATTACCTCGGAAATGTTATGAGCGGTAATAACCTCATAACTCCAGTCGGGGTGCTGTGCCTCAAATCGGTTGATGTGGTTTCGCTTTGAGCTTAGCTTTTTGCCTTTCAGGTTTGCAAGACTCTCCGATAAGTATACATAATCGCCCGCATTACGGTTTTCTTTAAAAGAAAACCGTTTCGGATATTCCTTTTCCAGAAACTCTTTCTGCTCGGAATTTAAAGAATAAAACGAAATCCCATCAGGGCAAAAATCAAAAAGTTTTTCTAAAGCCGATTTTAAATCCCCCGTACCGCAAGGGAATAAATACGTTTTCTCCCCCCGTCCTGCACGAATAAAAAGCATATCTTCATCAATTGCGAACTCCATTCCGTACTGGTTCTGCCACATAAAAAGCAGTGTAAAATTGTATTCCATAGAATAACAGGGACTCTTTTTCAAAATATCACAAATAGCATCTCTGTCAGTTATTTCCGCCTTTTTAAAGCTGAGCATCTTACACCTCATCATCTTTTTGTATATTCAAATATTACCATAAAATGCCTTTTGTGTCAAATTCCCAAACTAAAAACTGCCGAAGAAACGGCAGTTTTGTAAGATGTCAGTGCATAATGCTTATGGCGCTGTCTATAATATTCCCTATATTGCGGAACACACCTTCAGTTTTTTTCTGCATTTTCCGCTTTTGTTTGTCCGATACGGGGTCAACAAGCATTGCCGCACATGCGCCGAGCAAAAGTCCTGTTGCCATTCCTTTCATAAATCCGCCTGAACCCATTTTTTATCACTCCTTCCAATATCAATGTTAGTATGTGCAAAATTCACACTTAAATAACAGTAATCCTGATAAAAATTATTTTTTTTATTGACCTTAATGGAATTATATTGTAAAATATAGCCGAGGTGATTAAAATGGCAGAAATCAAACCCTTTAACGGATATGTTTTCTCCCCTGAAAAAGCAGGAGATTTAGGCAAGGTTATGGCTCCGAGCTATACCGTAAAGTCAGAGGATGAGCGTGACGAGCTTTATGCAAGAAGTGAGTATAATGCGATACGTTTAGTTGACGGAAAAGCCTTTGATACCGACACACAGACTGAAAACAGGTTTACAAGGGCACGGGATTACCTCAATAAATGGATTAAAGACGGAGTAATCACAAAATTTGAAAAACCTGCTATATACCTTTATGAGCAGGCAGTGCTTTTTAACGGCACACCTTTTAAAAACCGCGGCTTTGTGGCGCTTTTGCACCTTGACGATTTCGGAAAACAGGTCGTTTCCTGCGAAGACACTACTCCCGTTAACAAAAAATACCGTTTTGACCTGATTTCACAGACAAAAACAAACTTTAATATGATAAGCTGTCTTTATATAGAAACGGAAAAACAGCTTTTGAATCTTATGACAGAAATAAGCGACACATCTCCGGACCTTGATTTCCGCTATGTTGACGGCACACGCGAGCGTCTTTGGAGTATATGTGATAAAGATAAAATCGACTTTATAGTATCGGCGCTTTCAAACCACCGTTTATACATAACAGACGGTCAGAACCGCTTTGAAACCTCGCTTATTTATCAGCAGGAATGCAAAAAAAATAATCCGAACCATACAGGCAAGGAGTCATACAATTATATTATGGCGCTCTTAAATAACGCATATGATGACGGAATTGTGCAACTGCCCTATCACAGGCTCGTAAAGTTCGACAAGCCGTTTAATGAATCCTTTTTGGTTTCGGCGCTTCAGGACTGCTTTAAGGTGGAAAAAATCATAATCGACAGCGATACTTCAGACCTTGTTGATACAATAAAACGCCAGATTTTCTTAAAACGCACGCAAAATGCGATAGCCCTCTACTGCGGAAAGGATTATTTTTACCGCATCACAATTTTAGACCGCAGTACTGCAAAGGAAAGGCTTAAAGGAAAAAGCGACGCATACTGCTCGCTTGATGTTGCAGTTTTGAACAGCCTGATTTTAGAGGATTTGCTCGGTATAAATGACGAAAACTATGACGAGCGTGTCTCATATAGCAAAAGCGTTGCCGAAGGTACGAAAAAGGTTAAAGACGGTGAATTTGGCTGTCTGTTTGCAATAAATCCTGTAAGGGATTCGCAGATACGCGCCGTAGCAACGGCAGGCGAAAAGCTCCCCTCAAAATCAATCTGCCTTTTCCCCAAGCCTATTACTGGCGTTATAATGAATATTTTAGACTAAAAAAAGACGCAGGAAGCGTCTTTTTTTATCCGAAATCGTGGCAAGCGCCTGCTGATATGCCGTACTTTTCAAAAACACATACTATTTCTTCTACCATATCAAAATCCGACTTTTCATCATCATTTATTATCTCCTTGATTTCCGATAAAATCTTAATTGCTTTTGTATCTGCAATTTCGTCCACATTTATTTCCGAATTCATTTCGGCATATTCAATTCCTGATATTACAGCGTGGCAAATAGTATCTTTTAATAATTCAAGTTTCAAATTCATAATATCCCCCCATTAAAAAAGTGCATAGCAAGGCTATGCACAAAAAACACATAGCTCCGCTTTGTCGCCAAACAAATTCCATATACTCTAGTAAAAGTATTGTGATAGAGCATCGTGTTTTTATCAAAAAAACACAACGCTTTTACTAAAGTCTATTTAGAATAAGTTTGGCATAATTTATGATACCACACACTTGGGAATTTTGCAAGAGATTTAACAAAAAAGCTTTCGGGAAATCCCAAAAGCCTTTTTTTATTATGTAGGAAATTACCTCAATTTGAGATAATTTCCGAAATAACAAAACTGCTACCTTATTCCTACGCCCGCAGGCGGAGCTTTTATCAAAAGCTTTTTTATTCTTGCGCAAAAGCGGTTATAAGCCTTATTACAGCGTCTAAATCGGATTTATCTATCATTTCGGACGGCGAATGAATATACCGCGTCGGTATTGATATTCCGCCCGTTTTAACGCCTCCGCGTGCAAAATGTATAACGCCTGCATCTGTTCCGCCATCTGTCATTACTTCAAACTGGTATGGTATGCCCTTAGCTTTAGCAACCTCCTCAAGAGACTTTTTTACATCTCTGTCGCATATTACCGAGTAATCCATAACCTTTATACAAGCGCCTCCGCCAAAATTAACCGCGTTGCTGTCGCATTTTGGCGTATCTCCCGTATCGGTAACGTCAACGGCTATTGCAATATCGGGATTTATGGTGTATGCGGAAGTTCTTGCACCTCTTAAGCCTACTTCCTCCTGCACGGTAAATACAAAATAAAGGTCATTTTCCGATTTTACGCTTTTTATTGCCTCAATCAATGCAAAACAGCCTGCGCGGTTATCAAGCGCCTTGCCGATTATCACGCCGTTCTGCTCGGCAAAATTTCCGCAAAATACCGCCATATCCCCCACATTTACCGATTTTTCGGCATCTTCGCGGTTTTTTGCGCCGATATCGACATACATCTTTAAAAGACTGTTTTTGTCATTTTTAGGCTCTGAAAATATGACGCCCTGTGTGCCATTTTCAAATACCACTCGCCTTCCCGACAGGTATTTTGTATAAAGTCCGCCCACATCGGCAAATCTGAGATAGCCCTTTTCGTCGATATATGTTACAACAATTCCGATTTCGTCCATGTGCGATGCAAACATTATCTTTTTGCCCGTACCCTTTTTATGAGCAATCAAATTACCGAGATTATCGGTATATACGCTATCCGCAAAATCCTTTATTTCATTTTTAATAAACTCTGCAATACTGTGCTCTCTGCCTGACGGCGCATAAAGAAGAGATAATTTTTTCAAAAGTTCCATTTACAACACCTCGTCAATCCTTTCCAAAAATAACCCTGCAAGATTTTTTACAGCCTCCAAATCGCTAAGCGATGCAACCGATGATGCGGAGTGGATATATCTGCACGGGAGCGATATTACCGC
>JAIKVQ010000122.1 GCA_024685565.1 Bacillota bacterium | reverse complement strand
ATTCTTTTAACGAAAACGGGCGGTATTATTGATGGAATTGAGGCAGTTTCAAAGAGTTTTCCCGACTTTTTTGACGTTTTAGCATCGCTCGGCGTGGAGGTAAGCTATGAAGATTGATAAAAATACAAAAATTCTGATAATAGGACTCGGACTTATCGGCGGGAGCTATGCAAAGGCTCTTTCAAAAAAAGGCTTTTTTGTAGGCGCTCTGGACACAGATGAAAGGGCGATAGATTACGCTCTTAAAAATAATATAATTGAAAACGGAACAGTTTCCACAAATCCCGAATATATAGGTCAGTTTGACTTAATAATATTTGCGGTTTATCCCGATGCAATAATCGGCTGGATTTCCCAAAACCAGCAGTTTATAAAGGAAAACGCTGTGATTACCGATGTTACGGGGATTAAATGCTCATTTATTCACAAATTACAGAATATGCTCCGCGATGACCTTGAATTTATCGGCGCACACCCTATGGCAGGACGCGAATCAAGCGGAATTGAAAATTCCTCGGCGGAAATTTTTAATGGTGCAAACTATATCATAACGCCGACACAGAACAATACTCAAAGCGCAATAAATGTATGCCATAGATTAGGCGTTTTGCTTGGATTTTCAAATATAACCGTACTTACTCCCGAACAGCACGATGAAATAATAGGATTTTTATCACAGCTCACGCATTGTATTGCAGTTTCCCTTATGACCTGCCGTGATATGAACGGTATGTCGGAATACAGCGGAGATTCTTTCAGGGATTTGACGCGTATCGCAAAAATCAATGATGAGATGTGGAGCGAACTGTTTTTACTTAACAAGGACAAGCTCCTTTGCCAAATGGATTTATTTAAAAATTCATTTGATAAGCTTTATAATCTGATTTCAAGCGGTGACCGTGAGAGCATAAGAGAAATTATGAAAAAATCAACCCTAAACCGTGAATTATTTGATAAAAAGAAAGGAAATGATTTATTATGAATATGGAATTTAAACGCGAAATGCCGACTGCGGCGGTCATAAAGGAAATGTATCCGCTGTCCTCTGCTATGGTTAAGAAAAAAAGCGAGAACGACGGGGAAATAAGAAAAATCTTCACAGGCGAATCAAATAAACTCCTGCTTATAATAGGACCTTGCTCGGCGGACCGCGAGGACGCTGTTTTAGATTACATTTCAAGGCTTAAAGTTTTGCAAGACAAAGTGAACGATAAAATTGTCATAGTTCCCCGGATTTATACCAACAAACCAAGAACAACGGGCGACGGCTACAAGGGCATGCTTCATCAGCCAAACCCAAACGAGTCCCCCGATATGCTAAAAGGTCTTATTTCAATACGCAAACTTCATATTGACGCGCTCGAACAGACGGGGTTTTCTTGTGCTGATGAAATGCTTTACCCCGAAAACCACCGCTACCTTTCCGACTGCCTTTCATATGTTGCGGTAGGCGCAAGGTCAACCGAAAACCAACAGCACCGCCTGACTGCGAGCGGTCTTGATATACCTGTCGGTATGAAAAATCCGACTGGAGGCGACCTTTCGGTTATGATGAATTCCATAACCGCCGCACAGCACCCGCATACCTTTGTATATTCAGGCTGGGAGGTGCAAAGCAAGGGAAACCCGCTTGCACACGCAATACTCAGAGGCTACTCCAACAAGCACGGACGCTCTGTTCCAAACTATCATTTTGAGGATTTACAGCTTTTATGGGAAATGTACGAAGACAGCGGACTTAAAAATCCTTCGGTCATAATAGATACCAACCACGCAAATTCGGGAAAGCGCTGGGAACAGCAACCGCGTATTGCTAAAGAAATACTCCACAGCGCAAGGCTTTCGGAAAATATAAGGAAAATGTTAAAAGGACTTATGATTGAGTCATACTTAGTTGACGGAAACCAAAAGCCGAACGGCGGTGTTTACGGTCAGTCGATAACAGACCCATGTCTTGGCTGGGAGAAAACCGAAAAAATGATTTTAGAAATTGCAGATTTAGTTTAAAAAAAAGATGCTTGCTTGCAAGCATCTTTTTTGTTACCCGAAATCGTGACAGCCTCCAGCTGATATTCTGTACTTTTCAAAAACGCATACTATTTCTTCTACCATATCAAAATCCGACTTTTCATCATCGCTTATTATTTCTTTTATCTCCGATAATGCCTTTATTGCAGTTGTGTCTGCTATTTCGTCCGCATTGATTTCCGAATTCATTTCGGCGTAGCATAACCCTTGTCTGACCGCGTCAAAAATTGCACCTTGCAATAATTCAAATTTTAAATTCATCAAAATCCCTCCCATTAAAAAAGTGCATAGCAAGGCTATGCACAAAAAACACATAGCTCTGATTTGTCGCCAAACAAAATTACAAATATTTACACAATACACAGTAATAGAGCGTATGTGCTTTTATCAAGCACACTGCGTAAATGTAAATATTAACTTTCGTTTGGCATGACTTATCATAACATATCTTTTACTGTTTTTCAAGGAAAAATACAAAAAAAGCCGATTTAACAATCAGCTTTTTCGCAAATACTTATAAAATAGTCCAAAAACCGCACTGTTTCAATTTTTTTGCCGTCAAGACAAGTTTTTATACCGACTTCACCTATTCCTAAGCCCGTCATCTTCATTACCGCCTCTTTTTCTGTCCAAAGTTTTATAAATTCTTCAGATTTATCGGCGCTTTTTTCAATTGTTTCAAGCTCAATTTTCGAGCATACCTTTCTTGCGGTTTTCTCATTATACGGCACAATCTTTTGTATATCAATGCCTATCGGCTTTTCTCCTATAGCACAGACTGCATAATCTCCCGAATGGCTGAGGCTTAAATGAACATCTGAGTTTTTGCAGTAAGGCTTTCCGTTTTCCGCCGTATCTAAAATGACATCGCAAGGCTTAATGCCGTACCTTTTTGCTATTTCACATTTAGCAAGCATTTCAGCGCATATACTCCGCTTTTTATCATCTTCATTTTTAAACCGCAAAATACGTTCCCTTTTTTCCTTCCCCATAATCGAAAAAAAATACTCGTATTCCTCTTTTTCAATATCGTCTATATTGCATTTATACCAATCCACTATAAATCCGCTCCGTGTCCTTTAAATTATATCATTTTTCCGTAAAGTGCGCAACTTTTTTTTCTTGCAAAAAATTCCCGATTTGTGTTAAAATCCCTCCATATAAGGGGTGATTTTTTATGGAAAGAGAGGATTATACCGACCCGGTGTGCCCGTTTTTTACTCTGTTCCTAAAAAGGTATATCCGCTGTTCTCTATAATTTCGCGGATTTTTCCGTCATCAGTGTTATCGGGCACATATGCGCATTTTTCTTCAAGCGCAACATCTGCATCTATACCTTCCTTTTGAAACGCCTCTTTAACGTGTGCTACACAGTGCATACACATCATACCGTCAATCTTCACCTTTTTCATTTTAATCTCCTCCGCATCTTCATCAAATTTTATACGCTTTAATCTAAGTGCATTACTCACAACGCACACGCTCGACATACTCATAAAAAGTGCGCCCAGCATCGGACTTAATTTTATTCCGAATGCAGGATAAAGCACCCCCGCTGCTATCGGAATACCTATTATATTATAAAAGAATGCCCAGAACAGATTTTCTTTTATGTTTTTTAGTACCTTACGCGACAGCATAAGCGCATTAGGTACTGCCATAAGATTGTTCCCCAAAATTACTATGTCGCTTGACTCAATTGCCGCGTCCGTTCCTCCGCCTATTGCAATACCCACATCGGAAACCGCAAGCGCAGGCGCATCATTTATTCCATCGCCAACCATTGCGACCTTTTTGCCTTTTGTCTTAAGTTCTGTCAGCACTTTTTCCTTATCTTTTGGCATTACATTTGCTATCACATTTTTTATGCCCGCTTTTTTTGCAATCTCAAGGCTTGCAAGCTCATTATCGCCTGTCAGCATCATAACTTCTATTCCCATAGAATTAAGGCGCTCTGCCGAAGAATGTGCACTCGGTTTTATTGTATCGGATACCGCCATAATCCCGATTACGGTTTTCTCCTCTATAACAAATATGACCGTTTTCCCCTGCTTTGACAGCTTTTCGTATTTCCCTTCAAACTCCGAAATATCTATATTATTATCCTCAGCAAATTTTTTCTTTACCGCAAAACACGTTTTCCCGTTTATATCAGCTTTTACACCTATACCGAAAATTGCCTCAAAATTTTCTGATTCAAGTCTTTTTTCTACCCGAGATTCGCAATATCTCAAAACAGCACCTGCTATCGGGTGTTCGCTTTTTTCTTCAAGCGCAAGCGCTATCGGCAAAAGCACACTTTCATCACCCATACAGTCGGTAACCTGCGGTACTCCCTCTGTTATTGTCCCTGTTTTATCAAAAACAACACAGTTTATCATATGTGCGGTTTCAAGCGCCTCTCCGGACTTTATCAAAATACCGTTTTCCGCGCCCTTTCCCGTGCCTGCCATAACTGCAACAGGCGTTGCAAGTCCCAGCGCACACGGACAGGATATTACAAGCACGCACACTCCAAAAGAAAGCGCGTCTTCAAACGCCGCACCCGCCAAAAGCCATATTATAAAGGTAAGTACGGCAATTATCATAACTATCGGCACAAAAACTGCAGAAACTCTGTCCGCAAGCTTTGAAACAGGTGCTTTTTTGGCGGAGGCCTCCTCAATGAGCCGCACTATCTCTGCAAAGGTTGTGTTTTCACCAACCTTTGCCGCCAGAATACGTATGTATCCCGATTTGTTGACGGTTGCAGCTGTAACCTTATCGCCCACAGTCTTTTCACACGGTATGCTCTCTCCCGTCAGCATAGACTCATCTATCGACGTTTCTCCGGAAATAATTTCACCGTCACACGGTATGCTCATACCCGGCTTTACTATGACTATGTCCCCCACTTTAAGTTCTGATGTCTCTATTTCTACCTCTTTTTCGTCTTTTAGAATTATCGCTTTTTTGGGCGACAAATTCATAATCTTTTCAATAGCCTCGCTTGTTTTACCCTTTGCGCGCGCCTCCAGATATTTTCCTAAAGTTATAAGCGTCGGTATCATCGCCGCTGTTTCAAAATACAGGTTATGTCGGTATCTGCTTACTATACTGAAATCACTTATTCCCAGTCCGTAACTCATACGGAAAATCTCAAAAATTCCGTAAACAAGCGATATTCCTGAGCCTACTGCAATAAGGCTGTCCATATTTGGAGAGTGCGAAAAGAGTGCTGAAAAGCCGTTTTTATAGTATTTTCTGTTTATAAAAATGACAGGAATACATATTAAAAACTGCAAAAAGGCGTAGCTTACCGCATTTTCAACGCCCAAAAGAAACTTTGGAAGATAAAAACCAAGCATCTGCCCCATTGAAACATACATAAGGGGTAATAAAAACATAAGGGACACAAAAAAACGCTTTTTCAGCTTATCCGCCTCAGACTCTTTCGGTACCTCCGTTATTTTTTTACCCTCACCCCTAACCGAGGCACCGTAGCCAAGTTTTACAACTTTTTCTATAATATCACCGGGAGCTATTTTTGACTCATCATATTCCACCTGCATAGTCGCAGTTAGCAGATTTACCTCTGCTTTTTTGACTCCGTCCGCTTTGGATACGGTATTTTGAATCCTTGAAGAACAAGCCGCACAACTCATTCCCGTTATGTCAAATTTTTTCTTCATAATTACCCTCCGCTAACCACTTTAACAGGCTGGATTATATCACTTTTCTTCGTTTTTGTCAATTTTTTTATCGTCAATGAGCTTATAAAGAGCGCAAAGCGCATCGCTCAAGGTTCCGACATTATCAATCAGTCCACACTCAACCGCCTTTTCGCCAAACAGTACCGTTCCCACATCATTTGCTATTTCGTCAGTTGCGAGCATAAGCTTTTTATACGCCTCAAAATCAATTTTTGAATGTCTGTCAATAAAGTCTATTATTCTGTCCTGCATACGCATCATATACTGAAATGTCTGCGAAACGCCTATAACAACACCGCTTGTACGCATCGGGTGTACCGTCATAGTTGCAGAACGTGCAATAAAAGATATATCGGCAGAAACCGCCAAAGGCACTCCTATTGAATGACCGCCTCCCAAAACAAGCGAAACTTTAGGTTTCGAAAGTCCCGAAATCATCTCGGCAATCGCAAGTCCCGCCTCAACATCTCCGCCTACCGTATTTAACAAAATCAAAAGCCCCTCAATTTTGTCGTCTTCTTCTATTCTCACAAGCTCGGGCAGTACATGTTCATACTTTGTCGTTTTGCACGTATTATCCGCAAGATTATGCCCTTCAATTGTTCCTATTATATTAAGACACTTAATAGACGCACGCTTACCTTTTACCGCAATAACTCCGCCTGACTCATATTCTTCCTGTTTCTCTTCACTCATATTTTTCTTCCTTCCTTATTTTTTTCATATTATTTGTTTTTTTTGAAAAAATATGTTAGAATATGCATACAATACTTAATTTGTGAATATAATTTTAAGTATAACAAATGTTCAGAAAGGGTGATTTTATGTATTTTGAAGAAGCATTCGAAAAAATCAAGACTTCTCTGCAGAAAACAAAGATAAAAGCGTCGGACAATCACTTTGCAATTCAGGTAAGAATGACCGATTATGACTGCGGAGGTACATTCTACATTGAGCAAAAGGAAGGAAAATTCTTTGTTGAGCCTTACAACTACTTTGATTTTGACGCTGATGTGGAAGCATCATTTAAGGACATCAAGGATATTGCTGACGGCAAGCTTGATATGAAAAAAGCGGTAGATGACGGAAAGCTGATAATAAGCGGAAATCTTGAAGAACTTTTGGGTTATGCGGATAAACTGAAAAAAACCGAAAAGAAGACTGTCACAAAGAGCACAGTTAAAAAGGCTACAACTAAAAAAACGGAAAAGAAAGCAGAACCCGAAAAAAAGACGGTAAAAAAAGATAAATAAACCAAAGAAAAAGACGCGCTAAAAACATTTTGCGTGTCTTTTTTATTTTCAGGAGTTTTAATTTGAATAAAAAATTTAAATCACTTTTAACAATTATAGCGGGCATAACTTTAACCGCTATTGGGGTCAGCTTTTTTTATATACCTAATAAAATTGTAACAGGCGGAGTTTCGGGAATTGCTGCAATTTTATATACACAAGGAGTTGCGCCAGGTATAGTTTATCTTTCAATAAATTCTGTTTTAGTGCTTGCCGGCGGCAAGATTCTAGGCAAAAAATTTGCTTTTATATCGCTTTTTTCAACTATTCTGCTGTCATTTTTAGTTCAGTTATTTTCAGCGTTTGCTCCGCTTTGCGATAACCTTTTTTTGTCCGCATTTTTCGGAAGCTGCATCTCGGGCTTTGGAACAGCATTGACATTTTCGGAAAATGCAAACACGGGCGGAAGCGATATAGTCGGAAGACTTATACAGCATAAAGTCCCGTATTTCCCTATAGGCAGACTGCTTTTGATTATAGACGGTATCATAATTTCTGTTTCGGTTATAATCTTCCGAAACATTGAGCTTGCACTTTACGGAATTTTCGGACTTATTATCTCAAGTATAGTAATTGACTATTTTATTGAAAAGCTGAACTCGTCCAAACTTGCTCTTGTTGTTACCGAAAACGGCGACGAGATTTCCTCTGCAATTATGAGAAACAGCAAACGCGGAGTTACCATACTTGCAGCCCGCGGCGCTTATTCACAAAAGGACAAAAACCTGCTTATCTGCGCAATAAAGAACAAACAAATGCCTGATTTTCACAAGATGATAAAAGAAGCTGATAAAAATGCCTTTATAATTTTCTTAAAATCCGAAAAAATTTTCGGCTCCGGATTTTATGTATATCAATAAAAAAGCTTTTGATAAAAGCTCCGCCTGCGGGCGTAGGAATAAGGTAGCAGTTTTGTTATTTCGGAAATTATCTCAATTTGAGGTAATTTCCGAAATAATAAAAAAATACCGCAATAGCGGTATTTTTTTTATCTTTCGCAAAGCTCCACGCTGTCTTCTCCGTCGGTCTCGCGAAGATTTACCTTTATAATTTCGCCTCTTGATGTTGGCACATTTTTACCTACATAATCGGGCCGTATGGGAAGTTCCCTATGCCCTCTGTCAACCAATACCGCAAGC
>JAIKVQ010000118.1 GCA_024685565.1 Bacillota bacterium | reverse complement strand
TAAACGAGGCGAGAAGCCTGATAATTATAACAAACAGGGATCTGTCATCATGGATAGATGTAGCGAGTGATACGCATTTGATGCAGACATTGGTTGATCGTATCACATCGAACAGCCAAATAATACGGCTGTAAAACAAAGGCTATTTTTACACCTGCCTGAAAATGAAAACTTGAAAATAATATTCAAAACCTGAATTTTAATATATAAAAAACATTCCGCAATTTTTTCTTGTAATAGCAAAAATAGTGGAGTGTAGAACTTCTATAGGAGGGGGCTCTAAATCTTGCGGGTTGATTAAGCGTAAAACGGGCGCGCAGTATCGCGCAAAAAATCGCGAAATCAAGATGGTGGGCTTGCGCCAACAAGATTGTAAACGGCATAAGTGCCTGTCACTCACGGCACATACGCGAGGACATACTTACAAAAACATACGTCGCAGCACTGAAAAAGATGACGGGAGATTATGATAAGGTGATGACCACACTGCAGGACAGCGCCGATGTGCTAAGTAAGGAATACCCCATAGAACAGCTGGACGAAATAAGCGATAGAATAATAGAGATACAGACCGAAGTCATGAAGGTACATAGAAAAAAGCAGCAAGGAAAAATAGACAGCGATACATACAATCGGAAGATCGAAGAATTGCAACAAGAGCTTCAGGAAAACGAGAGTAAGCAGCTCCAGCTGCAGCAGGTACCACAAAAGTATCGCACATAAAGGATTGGATGAAAGAATTCGGAAAGCACATGGAAACAACACAAATGGACGGTAAATACGACAGAGCAGTAATAAAAAAGCTGGTAAACAAAATTAAGATGTACGACGACCGGATCGTGGTGAAATTCAACTACGGGATAAAGGTCGAACAGGAATACGTGGAATAAGATATGCCTCAGCGGACGGTCAAAGCGACCGAAAGCTGAGGCTTTTTTTTATTGATTTTGCCATTCGCTTATTACCACTATTATGCAGTTTCACGTTTATTCTGTTTTAAAGAAGAAAAAAATTTTTTGAAAAATTTTGTTGTAACTATTGACATTACAGCGAAGATGTGCTATACTATGGTTGTAACAAAGGTTGTTACAATAAATTTTTGGAGGTATTCATTATGACAAACAAAGAAAAAGCATTGGCGTTAATCAACACATTTGCGACAGGAGACACCGAAAAGGCAAAGGAATTATTGGCAGAAGGTTATATTCAGCATAATCTTGCCTACGGCACTGGCAGAGACGCATTTGTAGGCTCGGTTGCATATCTTGCAAGCGCACCCGTAAAAACAACAGTAAACAACATAAGAGCATTTGAGGATGGCGACAAAGTATTTTTACAGACCGTTTATAATTTTGCAGGCGCAGGTGAACAGGTAGCGTTTGATGTATTCAGATTTGATGCTGACGGTAAAATTGCAGAGCATTGGGATAATCTTACGGCAAAAGCGGCTCCCAATCCAAGCGGGCATACACAAATTGACGGTACGCTTGAAAAGAAAAATGTTGACAGAGAAGAAACACGCAGAATTGTTGCAGGTTTTGTCGGAGATGTATTAAGAGGCGAAAACCCCGATAAACTTACCTCCTACTTTGACGGTGACAATTATATTCAGCACAATACAGGGATTGCAGACGGTTTATCGGGACTCGGTGCGGCTCTTGAAGCTCTGGCAAAGCAAGGTATACAAATGATTTATAATAAAACACATTATGTTCTTGCTGACGGGGACTATGCCCTTGCAATCAGCGAAGGTACATTCGGCGGTGTAAATACCACATATTATGACTTGTTCAGAACACAAAACGGCAAAATTGCTGAACATTGGGACGTAATGGAAACACTTGCTGAAAAAGACACGTGGCAAAATAACAATGGCAAGTTTTAATTGCTTATAATAATATACTTTATGTTTAAGGAGCCGTTATTGGCTCCTTAATTCGTATTGTAACTATTGAAATTACAATGAAACTGTGATATAATATTTGCAATGAGAGGTGAATATATAATGCAAATATCAAGCAGATTTACAATAGCGATTCACGTCCTAACCTGTATTGAGACTTTTAAGGACGATTACAAAACAACAAGTGATTTTTTAGCCGTAAGCGTAAATGTAAACCCCGTTGTTATACGGCGTATATTGCAACAGTTAAAAAAGGCAGGAATTGTTGAAACAAAACGAGGAAGCGGCGGAGCGTATGCGGCAAAACCGCTTGATGAAATAACATTTTATGATGTATATAAGGCGGTTGACTGTGTGGAAGGCGATTTATTTCATTTCCACGAAAATCCAAACACGAAGTGCCCTGTTGGGCGTAATATTCACTTTGTCCTTGATGACAGGCTCCGTGATGTTCAAAACGCTATGGAAAACAAATTAAAAGAAATCAAACTTTCCGATGTTGTAGCGGACACCGTAAAATTGATTGAAAAAGAAGCGAAATGACTATGAAGACAAAAGACTATTTACAATTCTTAACAGAATACATCCATACTGTCGTTATGGCAACTGTAGACGATAACGGTCTGCCCGTTACCTGTGCCATTGATATAATGGATTATGACGAAAGCGGTCTGTATTTTCTGACGGCAAAAGGAAAGGATTTCTATAAGCGGCTTAAACGAGATAACTTTGTTGCATTGACAGCTATTAAAGGCAATGACACTATGGCAAGTGTTTCTGTTTCTATAAGGGGTAAGACCAAAGAATTGGGTTTTGACAGGATACCCATGCTGTTTGAAAAAAATCCTTATATGAATAAAATCTACCCAACGAAAGAAAGTGCATCTGCTTTAACCGTTTTCAAAATACATGAGGGTATCGGAGAATGGTTTGACCTTTCTAAAAAGCCTATTGAGCGTGACACTTTCACATTTGGCGGTGCAGAAAACAAAGTCAACGGTTATTATATAACGGACACTTGTATCGGCTGTGAAAGCTGTATATCGGTTTGTCCGCAAAGTTGTATTGATATAACTGCCAACAAAGCAGTTATCAGGCAAAACAACTGTCTTCACTGCGGAAATTGTGCCGAAATCTGTCCCGTCGGTGCTGTGGAAAAAATATAATTGGAGGAGAAAACAGATGATCAGAGTTGCATTTTATGATACAAAGGCATACGATAAACCGTCTTTTGAGTATTATGGCGAAAATAACGCTATTCAGTTTCATTTCCTTGAAACAAAATTAAACGAAGATACTGCCGCACTTGCAGAGGGCTGTGACGCAGTATGCGTTTTTGTTAATGATTGTGTGAATGCCGCTGTGATAGACAAGCTGTATAATAGCGGCGTCAGACTAATTGCCCTCCGCTGTGCGGGATATAACAATGTGGATGTTCGCGTCGCCTTCGGCAAAATACACGTAGTTCATGTTCCCGCATACTCGCCTTATGCCGTTGCCGAGCACGCTGCGGCTCTGCTTCTTACTTCCGTGCGGCGCATACACAAGGCGTACAACAGAACACGAGAATTCAATTTCTCTTTGAGTGGGTTGACAGGATTTGACCTTCACGGCAAAACAGTCGGCGTAATCGGCACAGGAAAGATAGGAAGGATTTTTATTGATATTTGCCATGGGTTCGGCATGAGGGTAATAGCTTACGATCTCTACCCTGCTGACGGTATTGACTATGTGCCGCTTGAAACGCTGCTTGCCGAAAGTGATGTCATTTCTTTGCATTGTCCGCTGACTGATACAACAAAGCATATGATAGATAATGCCGCTATTGAAAAGATGAAGAAAGGCGTTGTCATAATCAACACATCGCGCGGTGCTCTCATAGACGCAGAAGCACTGCTTGACGGAATAAAGAGTAGAAAAATCGGTGCGGCATGTCTGGACGTTTACGAAGAAGAAGCGGACATATTTTTTGAAGATCGTTCCGGACATATTATGGATGACGAACTGCTCTCGCGTCTTATTTCAATGCCAAATGTGATCGTAACTTCGCATCAGGCATTTCTGACAGAGGATGCACTGAATAACATTGCGGAAACTACGGTAAACAATATACTTTCTTATTATAACAATGACGGTATGTGCGAGAATGAGCTGTGCTACCGCTGCGGAAATATTGAGCGTTGCAAAAACGACCGGAAACAAAGATGCTTTTGACGGTTTTGCAGAAAGAAGATGAAACTATGACACACGAAGAAAAAAGAATTTATCTTATAAAATCGCTCCTTGCCGAACAGCCGAGATACAGTAAAATTAAAATACCGGCAGATGTGCAGGGACAAAATGACTTGCTACGTTCGCTGATGAATGTTCGTATGCCTGCTCCGCTTTCAGACGAGTATATCGAAATTGAGAGCGAATATCTGGAAGAAGAAACAGAAGCGAAAGGAATCACACATCTTGCCGATCTTAAACCCGTTGAAAACAGCATCTATCTTTGGCAGGGCGATATTACAACACTTTGCTGTGATGCCATAGTAAACGCAGCCAACTCACAAATGCTCGGCTGTTTTCAACCGCTGCATAGCTGCATAGACAACTGTATACACACCTTTGCCGGTTTGCAGCTTCGCAACAAGTGCGCAAATATTATGCAAAAGCAAGGTTACGACGAGCCTACAGGAAAGGCAAAAATCACGCCTTCATATAATCTTCCATGTGATTATGTTATTCACACAGTCGGTCCTATTGTGTCGGGACACCTTACAGATACCCACAGGAAACAACTGAAAAACTGTTATATTTCCTGTCTTGAGATTGCCGTACAAAACAATATAAAAAGTATTGCATTTTGCTGTATTTCAACAGGTGTATTCGGATTTCCTCAAAAAGAGGCGGCTGAAATTGCCGTAAATACCGTGAGGAATTTTCTTAAAACGCATAAAATCGAGGTGATATT
>JAIKVQ010000111.1 GCA_024685565.1 Bacillota bacterium | reverse complement strand
TGCAAAAAGATAAACTGCATCTCCTGATGCTGTCACTTGCGGCGCTTTTTCCTCCTTTGGCCCGCAATCTTCCACACCGTTCCTTGTTAGCTTTGAATTTGCAATATCGTACGTTTTTCGGTCTTTATATTCCTGAGTTTTACCGTCATTCCAGTTTTGAACAGGTCTGTAATAACCCGTAATCCTACTGTAAACCTCTGTCTTTTCGCCGCATTCGGGACAGGTTGAAACTTCACCTGCTATATAGCCGTGGTTTTTACATACCGAATATGTCGGTGACATTGTGTAATATGGTAATTTATAGTTTTCCGCAATCTTTCTTACAAGATTTGCTGCTGCACTCCAGTCGGGCAGTTTTTCTCCCAAAAATGCGTGGAATACCGTACCTGAGGTATAAAGTGTCTGAAGTTCGTCCTGAATATCAAGCGCTGAAAAGATGTCCTCGGTAAAGCCAACAGGAAGATGTGACGAATTCGTATAATAAGGCACTCCGTTTTCATTCGCCGTAATAATATCGGGGAACCGCTTTTTATCGTGTTTAGCTAAGCGGTATGCAGTAGACTCTGCAGGTGTTGCCTCTAAGTTGTAGAGGTCGCCGTATTCCTCCTGATAATCGGAAAGGCGCTCACGCATATGGTTTAAAACCTCAATAGTGAAGTCCTGCGTTTCCTTATGCGTCATATCCTTTTTGATCCAGTTTGCATTAAGTCCTGCCTCGTTCATACCCACAAGGCCTATTGTTGAGAAGTGGTTATTAAATGTTCCCAAATAACGCTTTGTATAAGGATACAGTCCGTTATCCAAAAGCTTTGTAATAACCGTTCTTTTTACCTTTAATGAGCGTGCGGCAATATCAAGCATTCTGTCAAGACGCGCGTAAAAGTCCTCTTTATCCTTTGCCTGGTATGCAATTCTCGGCATGTTTATTGTAACAACACCGACAGAACCTGTACTCTCGCCGCTGCCGAAGAAACCGCCGGATTTTTTGCGGAGTTCTCTAAGGTCAAGACGAAGCCTGCAACACATCGAGCGAACGTCTGACGGTTCCATATCGCTGTTGATATAGTTTGAGAAATACGGTGTTCCGTACTTTGCGGTCATCTCAAACAAAAGACGGTTATTCTCTGTATCAGACCAGTCAAAATCCCTTGTTATTGAGTATGTGGGGATAGGATACTGGAATCCTCTGCCGTTAGCGTCGCCCTCAATCATAATCTCGATAAACGCCTTGTTTACCATATCCATTTCTTTTTTGCAGTCTTTATACTTAAAGTCCATCTCCTTACCACCGACAATCGCGTTAAGCTCTGCCAAATCGTTAGGAACTGTCCAGTCAAGCGTTATATTGGTAAAAGGCGACTGCGTACCCCATCTGCTCGGTGTGTTTACGCCGTAAATAAAGGACTGAATACACTGTTTTACTTCCTTATAGGTAAGGTTGTCCACCTTTACAAAAGGCGCTAAGTAAGTATCAAATGATGAAAACGCCTGTGCGCCTGCCCACTCGTTCTGCATAATGCCCAAAAAGTTAACCATCTGGTTGCAGAGCGTTGAAAGATGAGATGCAGGAGATGATGTGATTTTCCCCGGAACACCACCCAAGCCTTCCTGGATAAGCTGTTTTAGTGACCAGCCTGCACAGTAACCTGTCAGCATTGAAAGGTCATGAATATGAATATCTGCATTTCTGTGAGCGTTTCCTATTTCTTCGTCATAAACTTCGGAAAGCCAGTAATTTGCTGTGATCGCGCCCGAATTTGACAAAATAAGACCGCCGACAGAATAGGTAACTGTGGAATTTTCCTTAACACGCCAGTCATTTACCTTAAGGTAATTATCAACTATCGCCTTATAATCAAGCATAGTTGCGTTAATATTACGCATTTTTTCATGCTGTTTACGGTACAGGATATATGCTTTTGCAACTTCGTCATACCCTGCCTTAATCAGCACAGACTCCACGCTGTCCTGTATATTTTCAACGCTTATTTTGCCGTCCTCAATCTTAGGTTCAAAATCTGCGGTTACTTTCAATGCCAAAAAATCCACCGTATCGGGATGATATTGCTTTTCGCAAGCATCAAATGCCATAGTTATTGCGTCTTTAATTTTTGTGATGTTAAAGTCTGCGACTCTTCCATCTCTTTTTAGTACAACATACATTTTTTTCGTCCTCTTTCCTTAGATTACTCTATCAGTTTATCATACATATTGTATAAAGTCAAGCCAAAATATACAATATATTGTGTTTTGTGACTTTCGACAAATTTTTCCATATTTAACAGAAAAAAGCATGTTTTTTTTTGTAAAAATCGGGAATTTTACTTGATTCCGCGTATTTGTGTATTTTGAACAAATGCTTTTGCCTGTGTTTTCATCTTATCCAAAATCTGTTTTCCCACAGGGGTCAGATTTTCGCCTATTAGATTTCCGCTATCCTCGAAATTCTGGAGGAAATAGCTTTTAGCACCCTTTATCCACTCGGCTATTTTTTCAATATCGGCCTCTGTGTGAAACTCTTTTACTACAGTTGTGCGAAATTCATAGTCAACATCCGATGATTTTAAAAGATTTATACTTTTTTCTATATCGGAAATATTTATATTTTTAATTCCTGCGGTTTCGGCATACTTTTCCTTAGAATTTTTAATATCCATCGCCACATAATCAACAAGGCGGTTTTTTAAAAGCTCGGCAAGTTTTTCGGGGAAAGTGCCGTTTGTGTCCAGCTTTACCTTATAGCCAAGCTCCTTGATTTTTTTTATAAACTCCGCTATATCGTTTTGCATTAACGGCTCTCCGCCGGTTATGCAAACACCGTCCAAAAGTCCCTTACGCTTTGCAAGAAAATCCAGAATTTCTTCCTCGGTATATGTATTTGAGTTGTCAATATCTGTAACTAAAAGTGCGTTATGGCAAAAAGGACACCTGAAATTACAGCCTCCAGTAAATATTGTGCAGGCTGTTTTTTTAGGATAATCCAAAAGCGTCAGTTTTTGCAGTCCGTAAATTTTCATAGCATTACCTCTATTTAAAATCTACTCATATTATACAATACATATAGTGCGCTGTCAATCAATATATTGTAGATTTTTTCCAAAAATTGTATATTTTTATCAAGATATGGATGTTTAAGGCAAAAAAACAGTCCGTGTCTATAAAACAGGACTGATTTTCAATTTATGCATTTTGCTTATGCTTTGCCTCAATATTTTCGGCTATCATCATATCCTTTACCTTCATAAGCCGAACGGTATTTGAGCGCTCCGCCTCATCAAGTTTCATAGTTATACGCTTTATTGTATCGCGGTAGTCGGGAATCATTACGTACTCTAAAGCATTTACTCGCCGTCTTGTACGCTCAATTTCACCTGCAAGCATTTCCGCTGATTTTTCAAGCTCAGAAAGACGAAGCATTTGCGGGAAAACCGATGCAAGTGAAGATACTGCAAAATCCAAGTCACCGCCCGTGAATGCATATCCGTAGGAAAAAATATCGCTCTCCGCCGAAGTACGCATTTTTGCCTTGAAAATCGGAACATCAACGCTCATAATGTTCCTTTTTTCTACTTCGAGCGATACCTCCTGCTTAGGAAGTAAAAGTGCAGAATTTATAACCTCTCTTTGCAGCACCGAGCCCGCTATTGCAAGACTTTTATTGGCGGCTTTAAGACCTTTTTCGACCTCTTCCCGCAGGTCCTTTGCCTCACGCATAATATTTAAAAACTGGCGCATAAGCTCGTCACGCTTATCCTTTAAGAGCCTATGACCTTTTGTGGCAACAGCAAGGCTTTTTTTAATCCGCGCAAGCTCCATACGTGTAGGATTTACGTTAAGTTCTGCCACCTTTTTTCACTCCTTTTATAAGAGAAACTAACCTCTATAATATTTATCAAGATATTCGTCCTTAATTCTCTTTAACTCACTTCTCGGAAGTATTGACAAAAGCTCCCAGCCGATTTCTAAGGTTTCCTCAATGCTTCTGTCCGTTGTATATCCCTGAGATACATACCTCTTTTCAAATTCATCGGCAAACTTTGCATAAAGTTTATCTACCTCCGAAAGCGCTGCCTCACCCAAAATTACCATAAGTTCCTTTGCCTCTTTACCTCTTGCATAAGCGGCAAAAAGCTGGTTCATTGTATTTGCATGGTCCGCTCTTGTTTTACCCTCTCCTATACCCTTGTCTTTAAGACGCGAAAGGCTGGGAAGTACGTCAATCGGAGGCATAATATTCTTTCTGTAAAGCTCACGGGACAAAATTATCTGTCCTTCTGTTATATATCCTGTAAGGTCGGGAATCGGGTGTGTCTTATCGTCCTCAGGCATCGTCAGAATTGGAATAAGCGTTATCGAGCCATCGCTGCCTTTCAGCCTTCCTGCACGTTCATAAAGCGTAGCAAGGTCTGTATACATATATCCCGGGTATCCGCGGCGTCCAGGGACTTCCTTTCTTGCCGCCGAAATTTCACGAAGTGCGTCTGCATAGTTTGTAATGTCTGTCATAATAACCAGAACGTGCATATTTTTCTCAAATGCAAGGTACTCAGCGGCGGTAAGCGCCATTTTTGGAGTTGCAATTCGCTCGATTGCAGGGTCATTTGCAAGGTTTACAAAAAGCACCGTTCTTTCCAATGCGCCTGTTTTCCTAAAATCGTCAATAAAGAACTCCGCCTCTTCAAAGGTTATACCGATTGCAGCAAAAACAACGGCAAATTTACTGCCCTCGCCCAAAACTTTTGCCTGTCTTGCAATCTGTGCCGCGAGATTTGCGTGCGGGAGTCCGCTGCCCGAAAAAATCGGTAGCTTTTGACCCCTAACCAATGTATTAAGTCCGTCAATCGCACTTACACCCGTCTGGATAAATTCCTCAGGATAGCTTCTTGCCGCAGGATTCATAGGAGTTCCGTTAATATCTTCTCTTTTATCGGGAATTATTTCAGGCTTTCCGTCCTTTGGTCTTCCAAGTCCGTCAAAAACGCGACCAAGCATATCCTCCGACACGCCAAGCTCTATTCCGTGTCCCAGAAAGCGTACCTTTGAATCTTCAATATTTATACCTGCACTGCTTTCAAAAAGCTGCACTAAAGCATCAGAGCCGTTTATTTCCAAAACCCTGCATCGGCGGCGGCTTCCATCGGACAATTCTATCTCGCCAAGTTCATTATATGTTACTCCTGATGTGTTCTTGACAAGCATCAAAGGTCCCGATACTTCTTCTATCGTTCTGTATTCCTTAGGCATTTTCCGCCGCCTCCCTTCTCAAATCATCAATTTCACGAGTGATATTTTCCAAAATATCATCATATTCCTTTTGGAGTTTATCTTCAGGAATATATTTTATTCTTCCTATCCTCTCACGCACAGGAAGTGACGCAAGTTTATTTATATTCATACCGTCACTAAGCGCTGCTTTTGTAAGGTCGTAAAACTTAAGTATAAGCCTTGCCATTACACATTGTTTATTAAGCGACGCATATGTGTCAACCTCGTGGAAAGCATCCTGATGCAGATAATCCTCTCTTATTGAGCGTGCTATTTCGAGCTTGAGTCTGTCGGTTGCAACAAGCGCGTCCATACCGACAAGTTTAACCATCTCTTCAAGCTCTGCCTCCTCCTGTAAAAGTGCCATAATACGTGCTCTTTGCGGAATCCAGTCGGGAGAAATCTCATCTTCATACCATTTCCCCATACTGTCCACATAGAGAGAATAGCTTTTAAGCCAGTTTATCGCAGGGAAGTGGCGCCTGTATGCAAGCTGGGAATCAAGTCCCCAGAAAACCTTTACAATTCTAAGTGTTGCCTGAGAAACAGGCTCGGAAATATCTCCGCCCTGAGGCGATACAGCACCGACTACGCTCAAAGCTCCCACTCTGTCCTCATTTCCTATTGACACAACTCTGCCTGCTCGTTCGTAAAATCCTGCAAGACGGCTTCCCAGATATGCGGGATAACCCTCTTCACCCGGCATTTCCTCTAAACGTCCGCTCATTTCACGAAGAGCCTCTGCCCAACGCGATGTTGAGTCTGCCAAAAGCACTACCGAATATCCCATATCACGGAAATACTCAGCTATTGTGATACCTGTGTATATACTTGCCTCACGTGCGGCAACGGGCATATCGGAGGTATTTGCAATCAAAACTGTACGCTCCATAAGCGTTTTGCCTGTTTTCGGGTCTTTGATTTCAGGAAATTCGTTCAAAACATCGGTCATCTCATTACCACGTTCGCCGCAGCCGATATAGATAACTATATCCGCATCCGCCCATTTTGCAAGCTGGTGCTGAACAACCGTTTTTCCGCTGCCGAAAGGTCCGGGAACTGTTCCGACTCCGCCCTTTGCAATAGGGAAAAGTGTGTCAATTACGCGCTGTCCCGTAACAAGCGGCATATCGGGAGAAAGTTTCTTTTTATACGGTCTGCCGACTCTGACAGGCCATTTTTGCATTAACTTAAGCTCTTTTATCTCTCCGTTTTCAAGCTTTATTTTACCGATAGTCTCCTCTACCGTATAGCTTCCGCTCTTTAATTCTATAAGCTCGCCGTCCCAATTAGGCGGTACCATAATTTTATGGCAGACAACCTCTGTCTCTTGGACTGTTCCTAAGATGTCTCCGCCTGACACCTTGCCAAGCTCTGACGTAGCATTAAAATCCCATTTTATATCACGCTTCAGCGCGGGGACATTCACGCCTCGCTCAAGGCGAGTACCTGCTTTTTCCATTATCGCGTCCAAAGGTCTTTGGATACCGTCATATATACTCTTTATAAGTCCGGGCCCAAGCTCTGCAGAAAGAGGCTCCATTGTGGATACAACCTTTCCGCCGGGACCAAGTCCTGAAGTTTCTTCATAAACCTGAATTGACGCATCTCCCCCGTGCATCTCGATTATCTCGCCCACAAGACCTATATCGCTTACACGGACAACGTCATACATATTTGCATCACGCATACCCTCCGCTATTACCAAAGGACCTGATACTTTTTTGATTATTCCGTTCTTTTCCATCATTTTCGTCCTTTCTGTCAATCGTTGTAAATTATATCGGAGCCGACAGCCTGCTCCACAAACTTTTTCATACGCTCGCGTCCTGCTCCGTAAAATCCCTTTACGCACGGAATAGGCATTATCGCAGGCGTTAATGCCTCACGATAATTTTCAATTACCTTTTCAAGCTCTTTAAAATACTGTTCCGTTATATATATTATCCCATACCCTGAAAGCGCCATATCTTTCAGGCTGTCCTCCGCCTGTTTTACAGTTTCTACGCTGACGGTATCAAGTCCAAGGGACGCAAATGCGCAAATGCTGTCATAGTCGCCCAAAACTCCGATTTTATACATATGCGTCACGCAGCCTTTCTCTTATAATTTCCTCGCCCCAACCGTTTTCCTTCGCGGCAAGAATTATGCGCACCGCTTTTATCTCAAAGCTTTTACCTATTAAAAACGCCATTATCGGCGCAAATCCGAAACTGTCCGATTTGGCACGTTTTGCATAGGCAAGTTTTTTATTGTCGCACCACTTTTCAAATGCCCCGACCGACTCGGTATCTGCCTCCGGATATGCCTTTTTGATTTCCTCAATCACTGCACCGATAGGTGCAATAAGCTGTTCTTTCGGATTGATAAGTGCATTTTTCACAAAATCCCGCGGTTTGTTTAAAACAGCACAACGCCATGCGGTTTTAAAATCGGTAAGTTCAATCAAGAGTTCTGCCCAGCCGATTAAAAATTCGCTTTTAGTCCTTTTTGCACCTTCTAAAACAGCCAGATGCTCCGTCTTATCAACAAAAATCTCTGCAAGCTGCCCGTCCATTGTAGAGGTTAAAAGACTGTATGCTTCCCTTGCCACATCTTTAAGATGTTCGGGAAGTTCATCAAAGTTTTTGGTTTTAATTGCCTTTTCTATATCGTCCGGCGGTGTAATATACGGCGAAATTATCATATTTTCCCATTTCTCGCCTGCAACTGCCGCCTTTAATACCGTTTTTAAATTATGAAAGTCGTTCTCATAAAGGAGCAGATCAACAGGCGCTTCTTCGGGGCATACCTCATAAGCCTTTTTCCATGCATTTTCAAGCTCATTTTTCAAAAGTTCTTCCGTACTTTCGCCAACCCACATACGCTCTCTTAAAAAACGCTTTGCCTCATCAATCCCGCTTGATGCTATAAGCGTATGCATATCGGAATGTGTAAGCATTTTGTTTTCAAGCGTTTTTATATATGACACGGCATATACATACTCTACATCTTTCAATAGTTTCACTCCCTATTTTGCGGCTATATCGTAAAGCTCGCTTTCCTTTTCACGGAAAACAGCGTCGATAGTACAGTTTACATACACCCTGCCGTGTCTTACGATAAGTCCCCTTGACGGTGCTTCGTCCTCGGACAAAGTTATGCCTCCTCCAAGACTTTCTAAAAAGCCTTCCGGCATATTTTCCCTATCCTCTTTGCATAAAAGAAGCTCGCCGCCGCTTTCATCATTCTGGCTTTTATAAAGCTCCGAAAGATACGCAAAATATTCATCTTTAGGCATATTTAAAATTCTGTTTTTCGCCTCTAAAATAAGCTCTTTTGCCGTTTCGCGTTCTGTTTTTAAAAGCATTTCACGGCAATATGCCTCTTTTTCGGATTCATACCGCTCCTTCAAGGAGTTTACAGCATTTTCACGTGCCTCTGATTCCCGTTTTGATATACTTTCCATTTCGGCGGCATATTCTTTATTTATTTCGTCTATTCTTTTTTTTGCCTCCGCTATCTTTGCATCGGCTTTTTGCTTTGCCTCATTTAATATGGTATCTGTTATAAGTTCCAGTCCTGCCACTTTTCTATTTCTCCTTTATCATCAGATATTGATTACAACAAGGAAAGATACGATAAATCCCAAAAGTGCATAAAGCTCTATAAGTGATGCTGAAACGATAGCCTTTGAGCTTTCTTCAGGACGTTTTGCAGTAAGGTTAACGCCAGTTGCGCAAACTCTTCCCTGTGCCTTTGCGGAGAAATATCCCGAAATAGCAATCGGAAGACAAGCACACAAGTATCCGAGTCCCTTTGTCCATTCGGTTATAGGCTCGCCGCCCAAAACACCTATATTCAAAAGCACCATAACGCCTACAATAAGCCCGTAAAGCCCCTGAGTACCCGGAAGAAGCTGTAAAACAAGAAGTTTTCCGAACTTTGACGGGTCGTCAGCAACAACAGCAGACGCCGCCTCCGACGCAATTCCTACTCCCTTTGATGAACCCATACCTGCAAGCGATACTGCAAAAACTACCCCCGCTAATGCAAAAACCATACCTAAATTAAACATAATCCCCATTCCTTTCGTTTTTAAATTCGTAATATTTTGTGTTAAAGCCGAGCGGACTGTATTTTCTTCCGCCGCCCTCGTAAAACTTTTGATAAAACTCAACATACTGCAATCGGTTCGTATGAACGTATGCGCCCAGCATATTGATTGCAAAATTCAGAGTATGTCCGAATATTGAAATTGCTATAAAACTTATAAGACCTACTATGCTGTTTCCGCCAAGCGAGCCTAAGACATTCACAACCGACGCAATAACTCCCGTCGCAAGTCCCAGCGCCATAAGTCTTGAATAGGACAGCACATCCCCCACAATACTGGTTATATCGTAAAGGCTTAAAATTCCGTTAAATAGCTTTAAAATCGGATTTTTACTGCTGCGCCCCTGTGTCAGCACAAGGCCTATCGCCGCGCCTATTGCCAGATACTTTCCTATTTTTGTGACAATCGGCATACTAAAAGCCGCACCCGCAGCTAAAATACCAATTCCCGATATAACTAAAATCCAAAATCCTGTGTCAAATACTGCCGCCCACTTTTCGCCGTTTCGCCAAGTCATATAAAACTTGATTACCATAGCGGTCAGAATATGGATAACACCAAACACGACGCTCATTATCAGTACTGAAAGAGGCTTTTTGACAGGGTCTACAAGTATCGGTAAAAGTGCCAGCTTTCCGCTTCCGAATGCTTTAGAAACGGTAGCAATCATATCTCCGAAAAAGCTCCCGTACATAAGTCCCCAAAATGTAGTGGAAACGCCGCAGTAGAAAAACATTCTGAAGGTATTCCGCTTTTTCTTTTCCAAAACATTTCCAAATCCCAAAATTCCGCAGACTATCATTAAAAGCAGTCCGTATCCCGCGTCGGAAAACATCATTCCGAAGAAGAAGTAATAGAAAAATGCCATTATGGGATTTGGGTCAATGTCATTTGCAGAAGGCATTGAATAATCCGATGTTATACCCTCAACAGGTGCCACAAAGGCATTGTTTGAAAATGCCGCAGGCACGTCCTCATCTTCTTTCGGCTCTGAGATTTCTATAGAAACCGTAAAGTTTTTTGAAAGCTTTGTCTCTAACTCTTCACAATACTTTGCAGGTATATACCCGCTTATGAAAAATGCGTTTTTGCTTATGCCGATTTTTTCCAAAGCACGGTATTTGTCTCGCCGTATCGACATTTTGTCATAAAAAAGTTCCAAATCTCCGCGTTTTTGTGCAAATTCGGAAAGCTGTGCTGCAAAATTCTCATTTTCTGACAGAATTTCTTCTTTTTTGCTTTCAAGCTCCTCAATTCTTTTTACAGGCTCATTTTTCGGAAGATTTTTAGGAACGGCAAAATTTATGTCTGCAAAGAATTTTGCCATCTTTTGCTCATCTTCTTGAAGATATATAATCCACAGTACCGTCTGCTGTTTTGTGACCTTCAATATCTCGAAATACACGGCATCTAATTCAAGCTCAGCAAGTTTTTGCCAGATTTTTTCTTCGTTCCATTCTCCCTCTGCAATACCCGTTTTTACTAAAGTTCTGCGAGTATGCTTAAGCCCGGCGGATACGTCAAGCGATACAAAATTTGAAAGTGCGTTTTTCTCAATTTCCAAAGCAGATAACTCATCTTTGTTTCTTTCAATGCTTCTGCTGATTTGCAAAATATCTTGCACAATATCGAGCATACGGGAAGTCTCGCCCGCCTCCAGCCTGTACTGCTCCGGCGAGAGCTCGGTGCGTTTGGAAAACAATCCGCCCGACTCCTTTGGAAGCATATCTATTGCAGACTTCGTTCCCGCCATATTTGACTCAAGCTGTGAGATAGTCCCTGCCGTTTCGCGGCTGTTAAGCATCTCATCTCGGCTGTCCGAAATGTCTACAACACCGTACTTTTGCAGATACTCAATAAGCATTTTTCGCTCACAGTTCAGGCCCACAAGCTCAATATGTTTCATTTTGGTAAGTGCCAATCTATCACCCCAATTCTTCTATAAAAAACGGCAGAAATCAAAACAAGAATAAAAGGGGCTACCCCTTTTTTACTGCATCAATTATTCTGCCTATTATCTCTTCACTGCCTTCGAGAATTTCCTCACGGCGTTTTTTACATTTTTCAGAAACCTCAAGTCTAAAAGCATCAAATGCCTTGTCTGCCTCAAGCTTTGCCGCCTCAAGGCTTTCACGCGTTTTACGTGCCTGCTCAGCTTCAAGCTCTTTTAGCCTATTTTGTGCGTTCTCTCCTGCCTTTGCCAAAAGTTCTGATGCGTTGCGCTCTGCCTTTGCCACAATTTCAAGCGCCTCGTCCTCTGCATTTTTGACTTTCTCAATAGCCTCTCTTGCCATACCAAAAATTCTCCTTTACAGCCAATTTCAGGTAAAATAAACCAATACGGTTATTATACCCTTTTCCGCAAAAAAAGTCAACGGATATAACGGTGATTTTGCAGAAAAATTCCTTAACTATTTTTTGTCATCAATACAAAATTCACTTCTGTTCGCTTCGAATCCTCTCCCATAAACGAGTGCGTTTACAAACGACTAGTAAAGCCGAGCGTGGCTTTTTCCAAAAAGGCGCAAAAGCGGATAGTAGCGAATTCCGTTTTTTTACAAAAAAAATCGGAACAAGAGATTTTCCGCTTGTTCCGACGTGGCACTAACGCCTGATTTTAATACAATGATTTTAAGCGGTGCATTTACCCTCAAAGAAAAGTTTCACGGTGAAACTTTTCTTTTTTTGCGTCAAAAATGGCGGTTTAATCAAGTGTTTAAAATAATTTATACTTTCCTCCAATTCAAATTTCTTAAATAAAATTCAAATTGAAGCAACTACGGATACCGCTCCCGATACCACTTATCGAAAAATGAGTATGAAAAAAAGACTGTACTTTCTTGAACACTCAAAAAAATACAGTCTTTGACAGAAATATTTCTAATCCTACATAATATTCCAAAAGGTACTAAATTAACAGATTTTTCGCATTTACAGAAAATGAGCTTTACAGCACATTGTGCCATAAAGCTCATCACTTGATATTTTTTTATTATGCCTACCCCGCAATTCTTATCTTCTGTAACATTAAACTGATGCGGGAATTCACTATGAAAACCACATCTTGTTCCTTTCTAACAATTTATCTTAAGCATATAAAAACAATCAATCACGCGCTATCATATTCCAAAAGCATACGGTTCAGGCGTTTTTATTTTCCTCTTGCTATATCTCTATGTATTAGTTTTCTATTGTATTCTGAAAGTTCTTTTTCAAGAACTATTGCCATAGTGACGCTCCTATGTTTCCCTCCTGTGCATCCTATACCTATGGTAAGAGAAGTCTTTCCTTCCTCAACATAAAGAGGAAGCAGAAATTTTATCATGCTTACCAGCTTGTCCATAAACTTTTTTGCCGTTTTGGTGTTCATCACATAATCGCGTACTTCTTGGTCATTTCCTGTCTTATCTTTCAATTCATCCACATAAAACGGATTTGCAAAGCATCTCACATCGAAAACAAGATCAGCATCAAGAGGTATTCCATATTTAAAACCAAATGACATTATATTGATTGAAAATTCTTCATGTGTTCCTTCAAAATATATACTCCTCAGCCTTTTTGAAAGCTGTTCAAGAGTATAATCAGAGGTATCTATAATCGTATCAGCTTCTTGAAATATTTTTGACAACATTTCCCGCTCTTTTTTTACACTGTCCAAAAGACCCAAATCACTTGCTATAGGATGGTGACGCCTTGTTTCTTTATATCTTTTTACGAGTACTTCATCACGCGCATCAACAAAAATTAATTTGTACTCATATCCGTTTTCTCTTAAAATATTAAGGTTGTCCAAAAGCTCGCCTATCATATCTCCTACCCGCGAATCTATAGCAAATGCTATCTTTTCATATTTGCCATTCATTGATATAAACATTGTCGCAAGCTGAGGTATCATAATTGGCGGAAGGTTATCTATGCAGAAAAAACCTGCATCCTCCAAAAATCTCATAACCTGTGTTTTCCCCGAACCCGAAAGTCCCGTAACAATAGTAAACTGCATTTAAAAATCTCCTACGCTTTTTACTGCCATTTTGGCTCCATAAAAAATCCATTTATTTTTTCGCCCAACAGCAAACTAAAAATAAATCTATTCTATACGCTGCATAACATTTTCCTTCAAGAATGCCATTAATTCCTTCGCTGTTTGTTGAGAATCTGAATATGTTTCAAAATAGAATTTGATTTTAGGTTCTGTACCAGAAGGTCTGACAGCAAACCAGCCATTACTCACTATAAACTTAAGAACATTTGCCTTAGGTAAACCTGTAGCATCATTGAGATAATCAATTTTTTGCTTAACCATATCCGATTTAAAGTCATCCCTAAAATACTTCATCAATTCCTCAATTTTATTTTTTCCAGCCTCACCCACAAGTTTAACCGTTTCTAAGCACTGTTCATAAAATCCATAACTTTTATAAATATCAATAAGCGCATCATACAAGTTCTTGCCCTGCTTCTTGTATTCTGCTGCCATTTCCGTTATAAGCATTGCAGCTACAACAGCGTCTTTATCACGACAGTATGTGCCTTTTAAGTATCCGTAGCTCTCCTCAAAACCGAACAGAAATTCTCTTTGGTTGTCCATTTCAAACTCTTTTATCTTTTCGCCTATATACTTAAAGCCCGTCAGAACATTTATTATGTCAATACTATATTTAGATGCGATTTTTACTGCAAGTTCCGTTGTAACAATTGTCTTTACTATGGTCAATTTACTATTTGCTGTTTTATTTAGTTTTTTAAGCAGAAATTCGCATATCAAAACACCTGTCTGATTCCCATTTAGTACCTTATAATCTCCGTCTTTTGTCTTAACCACCACGCCTATTCTATCGCTATCCGGGTCTGTTCCGAAAATCAGATCGGCGTTATATTTTTGAGCATATTCTATGGCAAGTGTAAATGCTTCCGCATTTTCAGGATTAGGCGAATCCACTGTAGGAAAATCCCCATTAGGCTCTTCCTGTTCAGGCACAACAAAAACATTTTTTGCACCCATCTTATCCAAAATTCCTCTTACAAGCAAGTTGCCTGCACCGTGAAGCGGTGTATATACAATCTGAAAACCATTAGGTATTTCAGTTCTCAAAGATTCCTTATAAACTGCAGCCAAGTATGCTTCATCAACTTCTTTTCCAATAGAAATAAATTCATTTTTTTCCGAAACCTTTATATCGTCAAAAATATCAATTTCATCTATATACTTTATAATTCTATCCGCAACATCAGGTGGTATCTGTCCTCCATCTTCTCCATAAACCTTATAACCGTTATATTCTTTTGGATTATGACTTGCTGTTATAACAATACCCCTTATACAATTTAGATATCTCACGGCAAAGGATAATTCGGGAGTCGGTCTTAATGACTCGAATAGATAGGTTTTTATACCGTTACCACTTAAAACCTTTGCTGTTTCAAGTGCAAATTCATAAGAGCTGTTTCTGGAGTCATAAGCTATGACAACTCCTCTTTCTTTAGCTTCGTTTCCCATCTCATTTATTTCATCGGCAATACCCTGTGTCGCTTTGCTTACGGTATATATGTTCATTCTATTTGTGCCAAGTCCCATAATACCGCGCAGTCCACCTGTACCGAAATTAAGACTCTTACAAAAAGCATCCTCAATTTCAGCTTTGCGCATACCGCAAAGCACTGCCCTTTCACTTTTCGTAACTTTTTTAAGCCATAACTCGTATTCATTTTCATATTGCATAGAAGTACTTCCCATATTGTTACTCCAAAAATCACTTTACTTTTTTATCATTATAAAAAACATTATTTACTTTATTCCCTATGTCCAGACCTATTTCACTAAATTCACAAGACCGTCCGTTCAGCATTATGTTATTGATAAAAATCCCTTCAATGCTGCTATTTTCATTTTCGCTTAAAAATTCAGAACCCCTCGGGAAATCTTTTTTGTCAGAAATAATGTTAATATTTTCAAAGTAAACATTTTTTGTGTTTCCTGTAGTATTTTCTGTTGACCAAATGCTGTTTCCTATAGATATTGCTATCGGAACAGGACATCCGTAGCTATCCTCCAAAGGATAAATCCCATCTTCCCGTTCTTGGTGAACTGGCTTCATTTCATAACCGGAGTATTCAATATTTATATTACTAAATCTAACATTCTCTACATCTGAACCGTCACCCTGCTGAATATCAAGCATTATTGTAGTGCCGTGAATAATTTCACAATTCTTAAATACTATTGTGTCCATATAAGGCGCGCAAGTTTCAACTCCGACCTCAAGTGCTTTACCCCAATCACACCATAAAACACAATTTTCCGCCAATATGTTTTGAACCGGCAACGATCCATTTAATTTAAAACCTTTTACAACGATACTGTCATCAAAAGTTCTTAAAAAGCTGTTCCGTATGACAGCATTCGTACAATTACAAAAGTCACAGCCGTCCGCATTATACCGCCACTGACCTATTATTTTTATATTATCAATCAAAACATTGTCACAACCGTCTAAATGCACATTCCACCCGGATGAATCTACTATTGTAACACCATCTATAATTACATTGCTGCATCTATTGAAAAAAATCGGATTTCCGCTTGCTGCTACTTCGCGTTTTGCAAGAACCGCACACCCGTTTATTTCGTCTGCGCGTTGCATTCTGCTGTTGTCTAATATTCCATATCCTATTACCCTTATATTTTTTTTATCTGTTGCGTTAATTGAAGCGTATAAGACCGCTCCTTCATCAATAAATACCGTCTGATTGTCGCAGAGCTCGATTCGTTCGTCAAGTATATGCGTTCCGGCACCGAAATAAAGCAAATTTTCGCCAAGTGTATCTTTTTCAAAATCCTTTTCAGGATTTATAAAGACTGCAAGGGAACGATGAATTCCGTCAAATTCAATACTATACTGTCCCGGACCGTCAAATGTCGCTTTTACAACATTCTCCTTGACAGAAGTCGTAACCTTTTTTGAAAGCGGTCTTACAACAACTTCTTCAAAATCAAATAAAGCCTCAACTTCAATGTTAACGGGATCATTACTCCCAAGCATAACATAATATGATAACTCTGTCTGATTTTTATTTCTTTGCTTCCCTTGCCATACTTGATTAAACGGATATGCCGAAACATCACATGATACTACCTTTATCTCGTTTCCACAAGCTGTGACCTTGAACGGTTTTTCCCCTACTCTATATTCATCGTTGCTCTTATATAGTTTCATCTCTAACATCCTCTAATATTTTTACTATATTTTATGCTACGTTTACTAATCGTTCTTATCAAGAGTAATAAACATTTTTTCTATTTCTGAAAGCTCACTTTTTTTATTTGCTTCAAGCCACTTTTCTTTATATTTTTCCAGCCATTTTTTTGTATCAGTAATGCGCTTGATCTTATAACCTGATTGTAAAGCAAAAAGCTCCGCCATCACCATAGTTCCCTCTGCCGCAAGAATTATCTGCCTGCCATACTCCGATGTCTGTCCTTTTTCAGAGCTTATATGAGCAATAAGCTTAGCTCCCTCATCAAGAACATACGATACATCTTGTTCAGTCGGGTATTCTATATCATAACGCGCTTCGCCTGCCAGCAAATTTCCATAGCATTTCGCAAGCTCATTCCAGTTGATTTTTGAACAAAGCGATGACAGCTTTTTAATGTATTCATTTCCCTTTTCATTTTTATATAGAAGCCAATTAACGCTTTTTATATAATCCTCATCAGGTTCTTTGCTAACATTCCAGGATTTTTCCGCTCCAAATACCAAACCGAACATAGAAAGCTCAATACTGCATGGGTTTCCCCAATCACCCCAATTTGTATTTAACACGCCTTTAGCGCCGTACTTATATCCGTATTCAGCCATTTCGGAAATATTTACAATTTCCAGCTCATAATCTTCACAAAGCCTGCTCCATGTACTTGTACCCGGACATACTATCTGCGTTCTTTTTGCATCACGAATTGTTTTAAATGTTTTCTCATCGGGTGATTTCCAATAGTACCAGTTAAGCAAAATTACATTCTCGGGTAATTTATCGATCTGTTCAGGATAATTTAATAAGATATCCGCCCACATCATTGGAGTTTTGCCTTTTCCCTGCACATATTTTATTATTTTTGTAACAAAATCAATATACAGTTTTCCTGTATCCTCATCTTTATGTTTTCCGTTCTTCAAATCAAAGGTTTCGTCACAGCAAATATTGAATTTGTCAGACGAGAAATTGACAATGTATTGATCTATAAGCCTTTTTATAAGCTCAAAGCTCTCCTCTTTTGTCGGGTCTATGGTGTGATGATTCATTCTGTCTTCCCAAAAAAGAGTACCATCTTTAAAATCTTCTATTTCTCTTAAGTCCTTATATCTATCCTTTTGCAACAATTCATAAAGATGTCCGAAGGTTGAGAGTGACGGGATAAATTCTATAAAATTCGATCTGCAATAATCGTCGATCTCCCGTATTTCCTCTGCCGTCAGGTATCCTGTTCTGTCAATACTGTCGGCGAATTCCTTAAATTCAAAGGTATGCTCTACATATAGTTGCAAAGAATTAAGCTTATAATATGCCATATTGTCTATAAGTTTTTTAATAGTTGAAATCTTCGGAACTTTCCCCCTCGTAACATCATGATAAAATCCACGATATGCAAAATCCGGGGCATCCTCTATATAGCAGCACGGAATTTTGTCATGCGTAAATATCTGTTTCAAGGTTTGTATTGCGTAAAATACTCCTGCCGCTCCGTCCGATGTAATTGTAATTTTTTCACATTCAATTAGAATAGTATAGGCTTCACTTAAACTATTTCCCATAAATATTTGGAGTAATACACCATCATTATCAATAACAAAAATATCAAGCGCATTTTTGATCCGCACATCTTCAGGCATATTTTTTATTTTAATAGTATTGGATTTCAAAAATCCTTCCTTTATTTCTATTTTCTTTGGAGTTGGTAGTATATTCATATCAAAAATCCCTTAAAATACATTTATTCTTCAAAACAATCGTATGCCTTTAATATCGTCTTTCCTATTTCATAAAGAAAAGCCTCCGCTTTTAAACGAAGCTCAAGCGGTGCTTTTAATAGTCTCGTGTCATCCGTACAGATGCGACGATTCTTAAAAGGCAAAAGGATATTCTCCGCTTCAAAAGTAAAATATCCGCTATACCCTATATCAATAAGTCCCTGCATAAGAGAATCTATGCTCATTGTTCCGAAGAAAGGTGCCATGTGATTGTCACCTTCCCCCAAATTATCGTGAATATGCAAGGCTTGCAAGTAACTGCCTATTATTTTAAGCTCATCATACTGATTCATTTCCTGTAGATTTGCGTGCCCAGCGTCCCATACCGCATATAAGCTCGTATGGTTTACATATTCTATAAATTCTTTAAGGTCTGTCGCATTATCTATCCAATAAATGTCTTCATATTCCATTTTATTGAAGTTTTCTGCAAGAATTTTCACCTTACACTGAGCCGCTTCCTCAAGTATAGGCATAAAGAACTCTTTATTCTTTTTGAGGGTTTCCTCTTTTGACAAAGAATGTGCATAGCCTGTATGAACGACAAGAGTCGGTATATCAAGCTCCGCACAAGCCCTTACACATTTTATGGTATCGCAAATGAGTCCTGATATATCCTTTTCAAACATAAGACTGCTAAAAGGAGCATGAGATTGAATGAGCATCACATCAAGCTCCCCTATTTTTTTATGTAGCTTTTTAATATAGTCAGCATCATTTCCGAAAAATCCCGTTTTATTATTGTAATCAAGACAAAAACTATAATCTATATATCTGAATCCGGATTTTTTTACATACTCTATCGCTTCAAGATTACTTTCGGTGTAAGCCGAAAAGTCACCCGTTGTTGTAGCAATCTTCATAAAATCACTCCCTGACTAAAACAAAATGCGTTCAATTGTTTCTCCCAAGACCTTTGCAATAGATGCAAAACCAAGGTCATTAGGGTGACAACCATCAACTGTCCCATCGTCTTTGCAATACGCCGAAAGTTCTTCTCCGCTGATAAAATAGACATTCTTGTCCCCTGCCCCAACAGCATTGTTGTATGTGTTTTCAATAATATGCCGGCGCTCTTTTTCCTCATCGGTAAGCGTATGCTTAGGTCTTGTCATCATAATAACAGGTAATTCGGGATTTTTTTCCCGTATGCTCTTAAACATCTTCTCATGCGTATCTTCCAAGTGCTTTAATGTAGGGGCATTGTGGTCATAATCATATACAAAAAGTGACATATCAAGTTTTTTAATATAATCTGCTATTTCTTCCTCGGCTTTTGCATTGCCTGAAAAACCTAAATTAACAAAATCACAGCCGGTTTGCCTTAAAATTATACTTTGATAACTCATTCCCGGTCTTGAGGCACATCCTCCTTGGGTTATTGACGAACCATAATATACTATTGGTTTTAAACTCTTATACGGTGCGCCTTCCCCTAAAACAGCTTTTCTTTGCAATCCCACATAAAGCTCATTCACATTGCTGTACAGCGGAAAATTTATTGTTATTTCCCGCATCTTCGCGGTTTCAAATTCAATGATGCTTTCAAATCCGTTTTCTATTTCAAAATTCGGAATGAATGTCTTTTTATACCTATTATCAGCATACAAATCAAATCCTGCCGAGCCTGTAATAGCAAAATGAGGCATCTTGCCTATGCCGTCCATTTCAGCTTTAATTGCAACATACATACTATCAGTTTTGAATTTAACCCTACCACCTGCCGTATTTGTATGAAGCATATAAACCCCATCACTTACTCTTTTTGCCAACTCTTCGGGAATTCGTCTGTATTTGCCCTTTTCCTTAAAAATACCATATACTTGAAATGGCTTTTCATCAATATTACGATATTCAATATCCTCTTTTTCAAATGTGCAAGCCACGGCAAAGTTTTTATCCGTTTTTGAAATGTCCATGTACACTATCTCCTCTATACAATGGTAATATTGAGTGTCTTTTTATTTTTGTCGTATATACACCGCTATTTACATTATAAACCTTATTATCAGGCATTGTCAACATTGCTTTTTCTGCGTCAGGAAGCTCAACTTTAATTGTGAAAACATCATCGGTTATCTTCCATTCACAATAAACCATTCCTACAGGCGTTGCAACCTCTCCTCTTGCAAAATCCCTCCCCTTTATATAAGGCTTTATACTTATAGTCTTATCACTATAAACCACACCCAGTACTTTTGCAGTGAATTCATAAATCGCAACGGCACTCCATGCGTGACATTCACTTCTAACATCTTCGCCTATCCATTCCGGCGTCGTAGTGCAGCCTAAGTCCACAAGATTTCTTAATGAGTCCATATACTCTTCAGACATATAATATATGTCCTCTTTTTCAAACGCACGGAATAAAAGAAACATATACGCAGAGGAGACTTTTGCCGTAAGCTTTATTGATTTTTTAAGAATTTCTTTCGCACTATTTCCATTTTCCAAATTACAAAGTACCGCCCAAACTTGCGTATGCTGTGAAAAATGATTTTTATCGGGGGCATCTGCATATAATCCGCTCAACACATCAAAGCATCTGATTTTAACACTTTCCTTTATTTTTTTTGGCAAAACCTTATAATCGGATATGCTATTCCCCAACATACCGTGCATATCGCTTAATCTTTCAAGAGCATAAGCAAGCATAAGACTATAGACTGCGATGGGTTCCTTTGACTTTATTTGTCCCTTTTCGTATTCTTCTGTCCAATCAATAAAGTCCCAAAGATTGCTTCTCGGCACCATGTAGCCATCAAGCCGTTTTATGAACCACTCTGCAATTCCGTCTGCAATATGGATGTATTTCCTCAAAAAATCCTTATCACCAAAACGGCGGGAATGTTCATAAAGCATAAGAATAAAAAACAGAGAAAATCCGGGTATGTACTGTGCTTTATTTGCAGGGTATCGGCTTTGTGTTAATCCACCTACTCTATAACTCTTTGCAAAATCATCTATCGCCTTTTCAGGCAGAGCCTTATCGCTTGTAAGCTGGTATGTGAACAAAATTTGCAAATATGTATCCATTGCATATTGTATTTGTTCATAATAAGGACAGTCCATATATGTTTCGTGCATACATCTCTTTAATGTATTTACACTTATATCAAAAAGAGCATTATCTTTATAACTTCCAAAATCGTACTTGTCCGACACTTCTATCGGATATCCTGTTTCAATATAGTCTAAACTAATTATTTCAATATCCCCTTCTGTCTTAACCTCTACATATCTGAAGGTTCTCATCCAATACGGCTCAAATTCACACTCGCCGTCCACTTCCAATATATCGTAATCTCCTGTGATAACTCCGTTTTCGTCATCGCGCTTTCTTTTTTTCAGCTTGCCATTTTCAATAAATGCCATACATTCGGCATATGTCAACCTTACTTTTCCTTTTCCTTTGCATTTAAACCTCACATATCCGCAAGTTAATTTCCCTGCGTCATAAATATTCTTTTCACTATTGCAAAAGGTCTTTTCTTTAAAATACATCATCGGTATCGGTCTTTCCTCTGTAGGAAATTCAATTAAAGATAAATGTTCATCTTCTTTATCAATCATATATATTTCTTGTACTTTTATAGCTTTCTCAAAATCCAGGTTTTTTCGATAGTCAGAATTTATGATTTCAGAAAGAGATGCAACATTATAAAAGTCAAACATAGACACGCTGAAAAAATAGATACTTTTTTCTTTTGCCGTATCCCAGCTTTCATCTGTCGTCAATTGAGCATCACCCGCATTCCCCCACAAGCAAAGTCTCATTTCTCCGCTACGAATAACAGATGACAGTAGTCCCTCTCCTTTTTTATATAAATCATTTGAAAGCTGCAAAACACGGATTTCAAATTTATTTATACCCTGCTTTAAATATCTCGTTATGTTTACAGAATCATAATATTTTATTTCAGATGTCTGCTTGCACGGTCCAACTGCAACTAAAACGCCGTTAATGTACATTTTATACCGCGCGTCAGCGAATATCCTTACAATACTTTCATCAATATTATTTACACAAACATCTTTGCAAAAATAATATAATGCGTTTTCGTCATATTTAGAGTTTCTGTTTGAAATTACATTCTGCATTATTTATGCTCTCTTTCCTTAATCTAAAAAGCAATATTTTTAACCTTTTCGATACTATTATTCTTGACACTACATTTCTTATATGATAAAATGTGTTCAAAATATTTTGGAGGTGTTATTATGGCCTTTTTTGAATTTGACAATCTTAAAATTGATATTATTCGTGTTCACGGGCGCATTTTGGATTCATCTCTCCAGAAGAAAGAGCCATCATCTGTCCCGAGTTTTGAAAGCTATTACAATTCTGTTGATTTTTACGAAGTCGTTCTTATGCCTGTATGCAATCGTATTTTTTACTATAACGGAATCAAAGCTCCGATAACAGATTGTTCAATAGTAATGCTTCCTAATGCTGCTACTGAAATAGTAAATCCTCCAATTAAAGAATACCGTGTTGAAGAATATCTTTCTAACGGTCATATTGCCTGCCAATTTACCTGCGACAAGCTTATTTCAGAAAAAATCGAAGTTTATCCGTGCAGACAATATTTTAACGAAATCAAGCCCCTTTTTGAGAAAATCCGTAATACCTGGACTTCAAAGAATGTGGGTTACAAATCTACATGCGTCGCGCTGCTTTATCAAATTTTTGCTATGATGGAAAAAAAGAACAATGCCTCATACCTATCAAATTCTCAATATAAAATCATTCAAAAAAGTCTTGGATATATAGACGAGAACTATTTAAAGCCAAGTCTTGCCTGTTCCGATTTAGCTGAAATTTCAGGCGTCAGTATGCCATACTACAACAAACTTTTTGCAAAAAAATTCAGCATATCCCCTAAGCAGTATATCTTAAACAAAAAACTGGATTATGCGAAAGACCTTATAGTATCTTCAAACCTATCCATATCCGAAATTGCCGAAAAATCAGGTTTTCAAAGCGTACATCACTTCTCACGCTTATTTAAAAACCATTTTAATATGTCTCCGAAATCTTATAAAAAAAGCTATTACAATAACTTTCTCAAATTATAAGATTAATTTAGCTTTTATAATACGCAAATCGGACGAGGTCTGCTTTTGTAACCCTTTATCCTATCATATTATCCTCATCCGATTTGCAGTTTGACATCCACAGCCTGGCGGCTGTTTTTTTGTAAAAGATTTCTCTACAAAACACCTTGTCTATCCTTTTACGCCGCCGATATTTATTCCACCCATGATTCGCTTTTGAAACAGTGCAAAAATTACAACCTGAGGCAGCATAGCAAACAGTAAACCTAAAAGCTGATAGTCGATAGAAAATGTCGATGTTTTCAATCGGTAAATTTGTACCCCCAGCACCGTTTTATCCGGACTTGAAATCAATAGATACGGCCAGAAAAACGTGCCCATAGAGCCATTGAAAGTAAATAATCCCACCACCCAGAAAATCGGTGTAGAAAGAGGAATCATAATTCTAAAAAATATCTTAAGGTCTGAAGCTCCATCTATTTTTGCCGCCTCTACCAACGATGTGGATATGCCGTCAAAGAAGTTCTTAAACAAAATAATGTTAAATATTTCAGTAGCAGCCATAAGCCACATTGGCCAAAAGCTTTCGAGCATATTTATATGCAAATACGGAAAATCCTTGAATGTCATATAAATAGGCACTGTTCTTCCTGTGCCGGGCATAAGTGTAAGTGTAAACAGTATAGTAAACATAATCCTATGTCCCATAGGCTTTACCTTTGAAAGTACATATCCGGCTAATCCACAAATAACCATAGTTGAAATTACATTTCCTGCCGCCAAAATAAATGTGTTTGCATAGTATTTGTAGAATTTCATAGCATTCCACACAGTTGAGATTTTGCCAAGATCAATTCGTTTAGGGAAAAAGCCTGTTGAAAGGTCATATATTTCATTTGCGTCCTTAAAGCCTGTCAAAAACACCCATACAACTGGAAATATACATATAAGCAATCCGCCTGCAAGTAGGATCGTAAAGATGGACCAGTACAAAAATTTATATTTAGTTTGCTTAATATCTATTGCCGTAAGCGCACCTTTATCCATATTATATCTCATCTTTGTTCCCTCCTCTACATATTTTCCGACAGTTTCTTTTCCATTTTGAAATAGAAAACTGTTGCTATGCAAAGTATCAGAAACATAATTACGGAAAGTGCCATTGCGAGCTGAGGTCTGTTTTGAACAAAGGCATACTTATATGTTTGCAGCCCCAATGACATAGATGCATTGTTCGGTCCGCCGTCCGTCATTTGAAGGGGTTGCTCCATGACAGTAAATACTGCCAGAATTTGTCGTACTAAAAACAGAAGCGATATTACGGATATATGCGGCAATGCAACCGTGCGTATCCTTCTCAAAAATCCTGCTCCGTCTATCATTGCTGCTTCATAGAGTTCACGACTCACACCTTGAAGCGCGGCAAAATAGTATAGTGTTGTAGCTCCTGCCCCCTGCCATGTCATTGACAGTACAATAAAGGGTATCGTCCATCTTACATCCTGAAGCCACCCATACGAAGGAAATCCCATTTTATTCAGTATTACATTGAATAGTCCTGACGCATCCGGATAATACATAAAATACCAAAGCATCATAACCGCAACACCCGGAAGTGCCGATGGGAAATATGTAATGACTCTGAATCCGCTTCTGAAATGTACCATTTCGTTTAGTGCAATAGCAAGCACTATCGGCACAAAATAACCTATCAGTATTGACCATAGGGTGTACATAAATGTATTACCCAAAAGCTTCAAAAACAGCGAATCCTTAACAACCCTTATATAGTTATCAACCCCTGCAAACCCGGTTATTCTGAATCCTTTCATTTCGGCAAAGGAATAGGCAATACATAGTGCCTGTGTTCTTATTACCAAAAAATAAACAAGAAACAGCGCAGGAAATATCAGAATCCAACCCGGAACACTTTTTTTAATTCTTCTTATATTCCCTTTTTCCTTTTTCATCAAACAATCTCCTAATATTTACTTACCTCTGATCAGTTCTCATAATCCAAGAAATTACTCTGATAATCCTCTGCGGCTTTTTTGATAACTGCCTTACAATCCGCATCTTTATTTGTAAGAACCTCCTGAATACACGAATCAAGCAAACCATAAAGTTCCTGTGCGCATATTTCAACTTCTGTATGAGCATCAATTTTATTTTCATTAAATATATCACGGTTTGAAGTGATTTCGTCTCTCGAAAGTGTCGGTGCTTTATCGTAATTATTACCATTTTGCGCATATGCGTGGAAATTGTATACATCACTGTATTCCATTACATCATTGAGCATACATATATCCATATACTTAAATACTTTCATTAGGCATCACCACCCTTTCAAGGATATTGTATCATATTTTTTAGGCAAAAATACGCATCACCGCCTTTACTAAATATGAAAAGAGCCACGGGTGTTCCGCGGCTTTATGATTCAACTGTAGTTATTTTGTTTTTTTTCCTTTTGTTACTACAAGTAATGCTACACTAAGTAAAGTTCCCCCGATTTTTCCGATTTTCCTTATTGTTTCAGCTTGTTCGTTTATACAACGCTCACATTTTTTATGCTTATAGTTCATCGGAAGTGGTTTTCCGCATTTTTTACATACATTCGCCATAATTTTTATCTACCTTTCTATTAAGTCTATTTGTTTAAAAGCAGGCAACGCTGCTATTTGTTTTTTTATTGTCGGCAGGCTTTTTGACCAATAATTCTCTGTTGATGCATCTATCAGGTCTAATCTCTCAACAAGACCTTTTGTACTTAAGTACGCTTTATCCAAATATTCTGCATAGTATATTAAGCTTTGTCTTGCGGCGGAGCTTTCACCAAGTTCCTGATACGCCATTGCTTCGGCAAGTGACACCAAATTTATTGCCGACAAGCCATCTCTTATTTCGTTCATTCTTTGATCAATTTTATCTGTATTTATGCCTTTAATTATTTTTTCTATGAATGATTCTGGTTGTTTCTTTACATAGTTTAAGTTTGCAATTTGACTTTGCATTAACAAATTACGACTGTCTTCTGCGTCATTTGCTATTCTAAGTAATGCTGACGCTTTTAATTCAGGGCTTTTTATTTCCATCGCCTGTAACAATTTTTGTTGACAACTGTATGCAGTAGCCAATCTATCAAATTCCTGCCCGTGTCTGACTTCTTCAATAGCTTTTTGCACGGTCTTTATCTGTTCGGCAATTTGTGCCATTTGCATTTGAGAAGCATAGTTTGTCATAGCTTGAGTTATTTCCGGAGAAATTTTGACGCTTTTTAAAGATACTTGTGAAACTATTTTTTTAGTTTTTGTGTCAATTAAATTAGCTATTAATGAACCGTCTTTTTTAGTCATTAGTTTGAGAGCACCTTTGGCTATCTTTTCTTTTTGCGCCTTAGTTAGCACAGCTTGATATGTTTGCTCCGGAATTGATGCTTTTATAAGATTTATAAATGCGGGAGCTTTGTATAGTGCTTTTTCTATTTGCTCTGCTATTATCTTTGCACCTTCAACAAAAGGTTTTGCAAATATTGATACATCAGAATAATGCTCTTCAATGCTTATTCCAACCTCTTCACTACCAATAATTTTATACTCATCCTGTGAAAGAATTATAGTTTCTTTATCCATAATTATAACCTTTATTCAAATTCCTTTCTCAATTTTCCCAATATTTCTGAATCTGTCAGAACACTCTCCACATCAACAACAGAAAAATACCTTTCTTCCTTTTCTTGATCCCAAGCAGTACAAATTTTTTGTCTTCAAATAGTTGTAAAACGATAAACTCAACACAAACCTATATTTTAATCCTCGATTACAATGCAGTTAACCACTCTCGAAACAGGAGTACATGCATCAAGAGCAATAACTCCTTCGCCATAGTATGGTGTGAAGTTAGGATTATTATCAAACTCACCGCCATCACCTTCATAGCGTGAATGTCCAAAAGAACAATGCCAATGACCGCATACAA